>JAJXWR010000109.1 GCA_021781515.1 Pseudomonadota bacterium | reverse complement strand
GCGCGTTCCTCCGGCGCAACTGAGCGTCAAGAGGCTTCAGTTGGGCGGCGAAAGCCGCGTCAACGAAGTGCGGATAAATCCTATGAGCAACTTTGCTCAAGTTTTTAGGAGCAGGTGGATGTGGCCAGGTGGAGTGAATCCAGACGCCAGACGGCCTTGGCGTTGCTTGAGGCGATGCTGTCTTCAGGTGCTAATGTTCAACAGGTTGATTTTCAGGTTATTCTTACTCAGATTGATGGGTTCTTGCAGCAGCATGAATCATTAGAACTGGCATTTCATTCCGGAATACGGTTGATTGAACTGCTGTTTCTTTTGAGACACCGCTGTCAATTTCAGGGGGCTTCCCTGGAGATTCGTCAGCATTTTTTGCAAAAACTGCCATGGGCCAGTGACTGGTTGCTCAAATCGCTGTCCATGCCTCTGCGTTTGTTGTATGTGCAGGAGGCTGGGTTGGCTGCCCAGCGTGGCCAGCGCATTCGCCTGGCACAGGAACCGCGATCAAGAGAACGCTGGCATCAGCAGATCATGGAGGCTGAGCAGCTGGATAGCGAACAAACCTGGGATGTTGATGTGGTCGTTGTGGGGACAGGGGCCGGCGGGGCAGCGGCGGCGTATGAACTGGCGCGGCAGGGACGTGCCGTGTTGATCCTGGAAGAAGGGGAATGGGTCGATCGTCAGGAGTTCAACGGGAACCTGCCACAGTTGATTCCGCGTTTGTTTCGCGCCGCAGGCATGACGATGGCCTTGGGCAGTACCCTCATTCCGCTGCCGATAGGGCGCTGTATGGGGGGGACGACGACGGTAAATTCAGGAACAGCCATGCCGACACCGGCACGGATTCTGCGACGCTGGCGTAATGAGGGGTTGAGCGTATTTACGGAGGAGATGTTTAGCCCCTACGTGCAGGAAGTCATGGAAGTGATCAAGGTACAACCTGCTGAGTGGGCGCATGTGGGAGAAATCGGCCGGATCATCAGTGAGGGAGCAAAAGCGTTGGGCTACAAAGAAGCCCATCCGTTGTTGCGTAATGCGGCAGGTTGTGATGCACAGGCTTTGTGTCAGTTTGGTTGCCCGACGGGGGCCAAACAATCCACCAATGTTAGTTACATACCGCTGGCCTTAGAGAAAAATGCGCAGCTGATTACCGGTATCCGGGTTGAACAACTGTTGCGCCAAGAGAACCGGATTACCGGAGTGATCGCTGTGGCCACCGGTCGGGATGGGAAAACCCGCCGTCTGATTGTGCAGGCGCAGCAGACGATTGTTGCCATGGGCAGTTTGCTGACGCCGGTTTTTCTCCAGCAAAACGCTATTCAATCCCGGCAGATTGGTCAGAATTTAAGCATTCATCCGGCGGGAGTGGTGCTTGGCTATTTTCCAGACCGTTTTATGGACCACGAGCATTCGATTCCCCAAGGCTTTGGGGTTGCCGATCTGGAGGAGGAGGGGTTGGTGTTTGAAGGGGGGACATTGCCGTTACTGGGTCACAGTTTATTGACGCAGGACTGGGGACGGGCATTGGGCCTGCATCTGGAGAATTATCAGCATACGGCCTATTTTGGGTTTATGCTTCGTGATCAGTCCCGCGGTCGGGTCTTGCCCGGCCCGCACCCGGACTGGCCCTTTATTTTTTATTCGCTGAATGATGCAGATATGGAGTTATTCAAAAAAGGCGTGTTGCAACTTGCCCGTATGTACTTTGCAGCCGGTGCCCGGGAAGTCTGGATCCCTGCCTTTAGCGGTCTGCGGCGGTTCGCTAGCGAAAAAGAACTGCTGGACTGGCTGCCAGCGCAGGGTTCGAGAAGCTTTCTCATTACAGCCTATCATCCTTTGGGAACCTGTAAAATGGCCAGTGATTCGCAGTACGGTGTAGTGGACGATACCTTGAAAGTGCGGGACTATGAAGGACTGTATCTCATGGATGGTTCAGTGGTTCCAGGGCCGCTGGGAGTGAACCCCCAGGTGACAATAATGGCTCTGGCGACCCGGGCGGCGCGGCTATTGGGTCAGAATGACGCAGCATTTGCCTGATTTTTTGTAATCAGGCATTATAGCCTGCTAAAATCATGAACATGACCAAAAAGCTTTATAGCTGGGATGAAGTATGTCGGATCAAGTGGGTGACAGCATATTGATCGTTGATGATGAACCGCTGGTGCGTGAAAGTATGGCGGTTTATTTAAGCGACAGTGGTTTCCAGGTGCTCGTGGCCGTGGATGGGCGGGATGGTTTACGGCTTTTTCATGAGCGACAGCCGCATCTGGTGATCTGTGACTTGCGAATGCCGGCCGTCGATGGTCTGGATTTGTTGAAAGTCATCACGCAGAGTTCACCGGAAACGCCGGTGATTGTTGTCTCTGGGCAAGGGGATATGGGTGATGTGGTGACGGCGTTGCGGTTGGGTGCCTGCGATTATCTGTTTAAGCCGCTGGTAGAACTGGAAGTGCTGGAACATGCGGTGCGTCGGGCATTAGAGCGAGGACGGCTGTTGCGGGAGAACCTGGTGTACCGGCAAAAGCTGGAAATGGCCAATCGTGAACTGGAACGTAGTCTGGATGTGCTGGAAGAAGATCAGGAAGCGGGACGACGCATTCAGTTACGCATGTTACCTGAGTCGCCGATGGTGGTGGATGGGTATTTTTTTAGTCACCGAATTATTCCATCGCTCTACCTGAGTGGTGACTTTATTGATTATTTCCGGCTGGGTGAACATCGCATGGGGTTTTATCTGGCTGATGTGTCCGGGCATGGTGCGTCCAGCGCCTTTATTACGGTATTTCTCAAAACATTGACGACCCGAATCCAGAAACACTATGAACGTCGCAAGGCAGTCGCCAGCTTGTCTCCTGCCCGATTACTGGCGAATATTAACCAGGAATTGTTGGCGATGGGTCTCGGTAAACATCTGACCATGTTTTGTGGGGTGATTAATTTAGTGGACAATCACCTGACCTATTGTGTTGGAGCGCATTTCCCCCCCCCCATTCTGGTATCAAAAACCGCAGAGGGTCAGGAAAGTGTACGGGTTATTGAAGGCATGGGGTTGCCGGTGGGTCTTTTTGCTGAAGCAAAATATGAAGATATTGAATTGCCGTTGGCTGAACATTGGACCTTGGTGGCCATGTCTGATGGCATTCTGGAAGTAATGCCGGGGCATTTGCCGGACAAGGAAGAAAAATTACTGGAACTGGTGCGCCAGGGGTATCGTTCAGTAGACGCATTATCGCAACAATTATCGGTTTCCGGGCAGGTTGATGTCCCTGATGATATTGCCATCCTTGTCGTAGAGCGTTAAGCTAGCAGTGTGTCTGCAACGAACAGTGTTTATGAATTTTTTCAGGTGGTGTTTTATTGTTAGTAAGTGCGTCATTCCTGTCGTGCAACCAGGGAGTACGTGGCTTTTTCCGAGAAGTGCCGGTCATGCAAATGGGTAAGATTCTGTTTGCTGTGCATCAAGGCACCTATGTTCTGAAACTTGAAGGTGAAGTCAGGGTTCCTCTTTGTGCTTCGCTGGATTTGTTTCTTGAGCGTATGTTCAGGGATGAGCGCCTAGGCGGGGTGTTTATTGATCTTTCTGATTCGTCGATGGTGGATAGTACTACCTTGGGCCTCTTGGCGAAAATATCCGTATTTTTGCAAAGTCACGCCAAGGAAAAAGCCGTCATACTGTCGACGCAGGAGGATGTAACCCGTATTTTAAAAAGCATGGGATTTGAGCGGGTGTTTGTGATCCTTGAAAACCAGACGGATTATGACCATGAGGATCTGGCCGAAATGCCGGTGGTGAATTCATCGGACAAGGAAGTGACGCATCGGGTTATTGAGGCACATCGTACCTTAATGGCGATGAATAACGAAAATCATCAGACATTCCTGAATCTGGTGGAAGCACTGGAGAATGGTCAACTGCATGAGCGCTGAAATGGCGGTCGTGGGTGCTGATCGTGAGTGCTGAAAGTTGAGAGTCCTCCCGGAAACCACGGGTGATTTTCATGCATCGGTGAGTGTGGCCCCGATGATGGATTGGACAGACCGGCATGCGCGGTTTTTTTTGCGTCTGTTGGCTCCGCATGTGCACCTCTATACAGAAATGATTTCTACGCAAGCCTTGTTGCATGGTGACCGACAGCGGTTGTTGCGTTATGCGCCAATGGAACACCCGGTGATCATGCAACTCGGGGGGAGTGAGCCAGATGCCCTGGCGCTGTGCGCCCGGATGGCGGAAGACGCAGGTTATGATGCGGTGAATTTTAATGTGGGTTGTCCCTCGGATCGGGTGCAACAGGCAAAAATCGGGGCCTGCCTGATGGCTGAGCCGCAACGGGTGGCCGACTGTTTTCAGGCCATGCAGTCTGCGGTTAACATTCCAGTGAGTATCAAGCATCGTTTGGGGATAGATACCCATGCCTCTGAGGAACACTTGTGGTATTTTTGTGATACGCAAGTGGCGGCCGGCTGCCGGATGCTGGTGGTGCATGCGCGTATTGCCATATTGCAGGGGCTGAGTCCTAAAGAAAACCGGGAAATACCGCCGCTGTGCCATGCACAGGTCTATGCACTAAAAAAACGTTACCCACAGGTGTTTATCTGCACCAATGGCGGGATTTGTAATGTCGCCGAGGCGAGGGAGCACCTGAGTCATGTGGATGGGGTGATGATTGGACGGGAAGCCTATCACAATCCCTATATACTGGCAGTGCTGGAACAGGCCCTATGGGGAACGCCGTTGCCGGATCGTCTGGACGTATTGCGTCAGTATCAAGAATTCATGTGGAGCGAGTGGGAAGCAGGTACGCCATTGTCGCAGATGACCCGCCATATTTTGGGGTTGTTTCAGGGGCAGCCGGGGGCACGTCGCTGGCGACAATGGTTGAGTCAGTCGGCAGCAAGGCAGTGTGGTCCTGGCGTGTTGGATCAGGCGCTGGCAGCAATGGCGCAGATCCAGTAACCTGCGGTTGCTGAATGCACGCTTCTTCGCTACTATGAACGTAGCAAGAGAATGCAGGGAGCTGTAAAAGCGGAGTTAAAAGGGGTCACTTTTGCAGTGTAGGCGAGTGGCTGATGTGGTGTATTCAGGCAAATGTTATGAATCAGCTAGAGCAACTGAAAAAATACAGTACGGTCGTCATTGACACCGGTGATATGGACGCCATTGGCAACTTTCATCCAGAGGATGCGACAACAAATCCGTCGTTGATATTCAAGGCGGCCCAGTTGCCGCGTTATCAGGAGTTGCTGCAGCAGGTGCTGTTTGATTACCGGCATCGGCAACTGGATGTGCCGCAGGTGATTGACCGCATTTCGGTGGGCTTAGGTGCAGAGATACTGCAACTGATTCCGGGTCGGATTTCTACGGAAGTCGATGCCCGACTTTCTTTTGACCAGGTCGCAACGGTGCAGCGCGCCCGCCAGCTGATTGCCAGCTACGAACAGCTGAAGGTGGAGCGGGAGCGGGTGTTGATCAAGATTGCGACGACCTGGGAAGGGATTCGCGCCTGTGCAGTGCTGGAGGCGGAAGGGATTCATACCAATATGACACTGATATTCAGTCTGATTCAGGCAGAGGCTGCGGCCCAGTCTGGCGCATTTCTGATTTCTCCATTCGTCGGTCGCATTCTCGACTGGTATCAAAAAAATGAACCGGAACGCCAATGTGCCGGTGCTCTGGATCCCGGGGTTCAGTCGGTTAAGGCTATTTATAAACGCTTCAAAGAACAAGGGTATGCTACCCAGGTGATGGCGGCCAGTTTTCGTAATCTGGATGAAATCCGTTTACTGGCAGGGTGTGACCGCTTGACTATAGCCCCTGCGTTGATGCAGGCGTTACAGCAAACGGAAGCGGCGTTGGAATGTCAGCTGCAACTGCGTGACTATAAGCGATCAACGCAGGCAATGGTGCATATTGATGAAAAACGTTTCCGTTGGGCATTAAATGAAGAGGTGATGGCGCACGACAAGCTGGCCGAAGGCATACGCCTGTTTACCCATGACCTGCGTCAGCTGGAAGCACTGATTCAACAACGCTGGCAACAACAGCAGTAGAATCAGTAGCCATAGAATCAGTAGCAATAGAGTGAGTTGAACGGATTTATTGGATCACGGGTTGTTGTTAATAACCAGTTAGCAACAGCCCGGTAGGTAAGATGATGGTGCCGAAGAGAGGACTCGAACCTCCACGGATTGCTCCACTAGTACCTGAAACTAGCGTGTCTACCAATTTCACCACTTCGGCATCAAGCTGCGAATTTTCCGTGTTTTTTCTGCGACTGTCAAGTATTTTGGAGTAATATGCGAGTTGATTTCCGTAGACTGATGAGATAGTGATTGATTATGTGCCCGAACAAATCCGGTAATGAGAACTGGCAAGACCCACAGGCAGAGCGTGAAGCGGATCGTTACGCCCGGCCTGTACCCAGTCGGGAACGAATTATTGAAGTCATAAAGTCGAGCCTGGACGTTGAAAAAAATCAGGCGGGACTCATGGAATTTTTTTCCTTGCACGCTGATGTCGATCGTATCGCCTTTCAGCGGCGGGTGAGTGCGATGCTCAGGGAAGGGCAGTTACTGCAAAATAAAAAAGGGGTGTTACGTCTTGCACCGCAACCGGTATTGATCAAGGGCAAGGTTAGGGCACATGCGGACGGCTATGGTTTTTTGATCGTCGAGGGAGAAACGGAAGACTGGACACTCACGGTTGAAGAGATGCAACAGGTGTTTGATGGGGATGTGGTATTGGCCCAGGAGGCAGGTTTTGACCGCCGGGGTCGGCGTATTGCATCGATCAGGCAGGTCGTGCAACGGAATACCACGATGCTGGTCGGGCGTTATACCGAATTGGGGCAGGTGGCCTATGTGGTGCCGGATCACCCGAGAATTATCCATGAAGTACTGGTCAGACGCTCTGGAATATCGGTGGAGCCCGGGCAACTGGTGGTTATACAGATTACTCAACAGCCGGGCTTAAGCACCAAGCCGGAAGGACTGATCGTCGAGGTATTGGGAGACTATCGGGCCCCAGGACTGGAAATTGATATTGCGGTGCGAACCTTTGGGGTTCCTTTCAGATTTCCGGAGGCCGTTGAACAAGAAGTGGCGCTGCTCTTAGAAACGGTGTCTGCGGCGGAGACTGAAGGACGGGTGGATATACGCCATCTGCCGCTGGTGACCATCGATGGGGAAGATGCGCGGGATTTTGATGATGCCGTGTTTGTGCAACGCCGCCCCGGCGGGGGATTCCGTCTGCTGGTTGCCATTGCCGATGTCGGTCATTATGTACGTCCAGGCACGGCACTGGATGGCGAGGCATTGCTGCGGGGAACCTCCGTGTATTTTCCGGGATCCGTAATTCCCATGCTCCCGGAGAAGCTGTCCAATGGCCTATGTTCACTAAAACCGGAGGTCGACCGTCTGTGCCTGGTGTGTGATATGACGTTTTCCCGTCAGGGACGTCGGACTGGCTATCAGTTTTATTGGTCAGTCATGCACTCTCAGGCACGACTGACCTATGCCCAGGTGCAGTATTTTCTGGAGCATGGCACCCTTCCTGACAGGGAAGTCCTGAAAAATGCGACAACCCCGATCGGTCATTCATTAATGGCGCTGAATGCACTGTACCAGTTATTGCGTACGGCGCGGGAAGCTCGGGGGGCACTTGATTTTGAGGTGCCAGAAACGCAGATTGTATTTACGGCTGAACGTAAGATAGACAGCATTGTGCCGCGCCTACGCAGTGAAGCGCATCGTCTGATTGAAGAAGCCATGCTGGCGGCTAATGTCTGTGCTGCTGAGTGGGCCATCACACAGCAGATACCTGTGCTGTTTCGTAATCATCAGGGACCGACGGCCACAAAACTGCAACGATTACAAGCTTATTTAGGGTTGCTGGGACTGAGTTTGCCAAAAACCGGGAATCCTACCCCGAAACAACTGCATGAATTGCTTGAGAAGATTAAAACACGTCCGGATCGTAAAGAAATTGAGAACATGGTATTACGTTCAATGGCCCAGGCATTCTACGGACCAGAGAATTTAGGGCATTTCGGCTTGCATTTTAGCGCCTATGCGCACTTTACCTCGCCTATCCGGCGTTATCCGGATTTGCTTTTGCACCGGGCACTGGCGGCCTTTGCGCAGCAACAGACCACCTTGTTGGGAGAAATCCGCGATCATCTGGGGGTGTGGGGTGAACATTGTTCGATGACAGAACGGCGTGCCGACGAGGCGACCCGGGATGTGGTGTCCTGGCTTAAGTGTGACTATATGCAAGATCAAGTGGGCGAGGAGTTTATTGGAAAAATTACTTCGGTGACCTCGTTTGGTTTTTTTGTAGAACTCCAGGATATTTTTGTCGATGGACTGGTGCATGTTTCCAGACTTACCAAAGATTTTTATACGCTGGATGAAAGGCGGCAGGTCTTGGTGGGGGAGTGGAGTGGCCGTGAGTTTCGCATGGGCCAGCAACTCGTGGTCCAGGTGATCTCGGTTGATCTGGATCAGCGGCGTATTGATTTTGCGCTGGCGTCTGCACCTGAGCCTAAGGGATCCTTAAAGGATAATGAAAAAAACAGGACGAAAGTCAAAAAAAACAGCAAAAAAACCAAAGCCAAACGTTAAACTCTTGAGGGCTTTCTCGAAAGAAAGCCTGAGATTTTAGTGGCAGGTGATTTACCCTGAAAATTAGCTGCAGAGTCGTGGACGTTATCCAGAATAATGGGTATAATTCGCCGCCTGCGTTGCATAGACGCAGGGTTCGGTTTTGCTTGAATCTGAAGCGCATTGAATCTGAAGTACATAGAAAACCACAGAACTGTTTATCAGTTAACAGGCGCCCGTAGCTCAGATGGATAGAGTACTGGCCTCCGAAGCCAGGGGTCGTGGGTTCGAATCCCGCCGGGCGCGCCATATTTATGATTTTCATAGGATTGTATTCTCTGTTTAGTGGAATCTGAGCTTATTAAAAAGTATTGCAGTTCGTCAAAAATCTCAATACTAAACTTTTCTGGTGGCACATAAAGACAGGCTGGTGCGGTTTGGTTTTGATCTGCTGGAGCATCTGGCTCGCGAGGAGGGCTGCGAATTCGTGGTCGTCAACCAAGAGTCGCTATCGCCGGAACAGGAAATGGTCGAAGACTTGCTTGCGATTGTGCATACCTTCAGTTGCCGAC
>JAJXWR010000108.1 GCA_021781515.1 Pseudomonadota bacterium | reverse complement strand
TTGTGGTAATCGCAATTGCCCCCATTGTCAGGCCCATGAATCACAGCAATGGATAGAGAAGCAGCAAGCAAAACTGGTTCCCGGTCAATATTACCTACTGACTTTCACGTTACCGGCAGAATTCAGGGAGGTGGCCTATGCGCATCAACGAATTGTCTACGCTAGTTTGTTTCGCTGTGCTTGGGAAACCATTCAGCAGTTCAGCCAAAACGATAAAATTCTGCAAGGAATGCCTAGCGCCACCGTTGTGTTGCACACACATAGTCGACGCCTGGATTATCACCCTCATGTACACTTGCTCATGCCGGCAACGGCAATTAACACCAGCACTAACGAATTGAATAAAAAAACTGGAGATTTTTTGTTCAGCCAGAAAGCGCTGGCAGTAGTCTTCCGAGCAAAAATGCTGGAAACATTGACCGCTTCAGGAATTGACCTCCCGGCACGGCACCCCAAAAAGTGGATTGTTCATTGCAAGAAGGTCGGGAATGGAAAAAAAACAATCGTTTATTTGGGGCGTTATCTGTATCGTGGGGTCATACAGGAAAAGAACATTGTTGCTTGCGAAAATGGAAATGTCACGTTTCGCTATGAAGATAGTACAACGAAAATAATGAAAACCAGAACTGTTAGCGGCGTAGAGTTTATCCGCATGCTACTGATGCATGTTTTGCCGAAGGGATTCCGCCGAGCACGCAATTTTGGTTTTCTGCATTCCAACAGCAAGTGGTTATCAGTAGTTCAATTGGTATTAAAAATAGTATCCACAGTGGTGGCGCAGATAAAACCAGCGATTAAATGTTCCCATTGTGGCGGTGTCATGAAGATTGTCGAGACACGGATACCCGCATTGAAAAGGACAATTCAATCCTGTGTCGCAATGGAATCCGTCATCATGTAACTGAAATCAGGTTGGCAAACTTGTCTTCCAGGATGAGAGTGGGCAAACTCGTCCCTCAGCGCCCAAAAAAAAGTCAAAATTTACTCAATAATGGCAAAAAATCAGTACAATACAGTGAAAAAAGAATCTGGTTGCCGCAATGGCAATGATTGCTGACAGGATGGGCGTGTTGATCTGAAATACGGGTCAGAATGAATATCGCCGTCCGGAATATATTTGCATAGCCGCTGCCCCCAAAAAACACGCATTTTTTGAGTTCATCTGAGCTCCCCCAGGCTTGTCCAACAATCGGATTCATCGTGGCTTCGCACGATTAATCCTTATTCGTTGCACGATTAATCCTTATTCGTTATTATTTTATTCTATTTTAGCGGCAGTTTTGCGCTTGACTGACAATGAAACATATTACACATATCTAGTAATATCTGATATATTGTGTAATATACGAGTTTGAATTTCATTGGTTGAGGTTGATGATGAATCAGCAGACTGTTTTTCCACATCAGCATTTTGAGACCCATTGTGTTGAGAATGTGGCTAGCCCTTATGAGAATGTATCGCTCTTTACTCAGGATTCAGCGTTACAGGAGGCGGTGGCCTGCTTTGGCGATCCTTCTGGTGTTGCTGAATTAAAAGAATTTGGGGATCAGGCGGGACGTGCGGAGTACCTGAAGCTGGGTGATCTGGCGAATCACTTTAAACCGGAGTTTTCATCACATGACCGTTATGGGCGACGCATTGATCTGGTGGAATTTCATCCGGCCTATCATGAACTGATGCGTACAGCGATAGAGCATGGATTACATAGTTTACCTTGGGAAAAATCAATACCAGCGGCACAGGTACAACGGGCGGCGCTGTGTTATTTACAGACTCAGGTGGAAGCCGGGCATGGTTGTCCGGTCACGATGACTTTTGCATCGGTCGCTGCCTTGGGTTCCACTACCGCACTGGCCAACGACTGGATTCCAAAAATCACAGCGCGACATTACGATCCGCGGAATATTTGTCATACCTTGAAATCAGGTGTGACCATCGGTATGGCCATGACGGAAAAACAGGGGGGGTCGGATGTTCGCAGTAATTCTACACAGGCCTATCCGCTCGGTGCCTCCGGTGCCTCCTCTCAGGCTTATGAACTGGTAGGTCATAAGTTTTTTGTCTCTGCACCAATGTGTGATGCTTTTTTGATGCTGGCACAGGCCCCCCGTGGATTGTCCTGTTTTCTGGTACCCCGTTGGCGGGGAGTGAATGAGAAAAATCCCATGGAATTGGTGCGTCTCAAAGACAAGATGGGAAATGCCTCAAACGCCTCCAGCGAGGTTGAATTACGTGGAGCGTTGGGGTGGATGGTCGGGGAAGAAGGACGGGGGGTGGCCACTATTCTGGAGATGGTTGCTTTAACCAGGTTCGACTGCATGATCGGCTCTAGTGCAGGAATGCAGATGGCCACTCAACAAGCCATGCACCATGCGACGCAGCGTCGTGCATTTTCCCGTACACTGATTGATCAGCCACTGATGCAGAATGTTCTTGTGGATTTGGCACTGGAACGTGAAGCATCGCTCTGGCTCTCTATGCGCATGGCGCATGCTCTCGATCAGAGTCATCTAGAAGCTGAACATTTACTGGCACGTATTGGCGTGGCCATTGGCAAGTACTGGATATGTAAACGTACGCCGCAACATGCCTATGAAGCCATGGAATGTATCGGTGGCAGTGGCGTCATGGAAACCAGCATGATGCCACGTCTCTATCGTGAAGCACCGGTGAATGCCATCTGGGAAGGCAGTGGCAATGTCCAGTGTCTGGATGTATTGCGTGCGTTAAAGAAATCTCCGGCTGCATTTGAGGTGCTTTATCAGGAAATCAGGCAGGCAGAGGGAGCGCATCCTTTGCTGGATTATCAGATTAACCATGGAATTAAAGGGCTGCTTGCATTAACTCCGGAGCAGGCAGAATTTGAATGTCGGCTCTGGGTGGATCGACTGGCAATTGCCTTGCAAGCCAGTTTGCTATGGCGCTATGCGCCGTCATCAGTGGCTGAAGCCTTTTCTGCCTCGCGGTTACGTCGGGACACGGTGCATCAGTATGGAACCTTGGCCTATGGAACGGCGGTATCTGCTTTATTGCAACGTTACCGGACAGCCTGACCTGCATTCACGTACCTGGTAGTTGTTTCTGATTATCTGGTACTGCCGGCGATCCCATAACTGAGTAACAACTCTACTTAAATTTGTAGACAAAATTTCCTGTTATGGATTGACAACTGCTCTGTTAGTTCGTTAAATAGCGTAATCATGCCTGACATTGTTGACAATCTGACACATTCTACGGATTCTACCACCTTGGCGGATCGGGTTTTTTATACGCTGCAGGAGGATATTGTCCGAGGGGTATTGTTGTCTGGCAAACGCTTGTCAGAAGCGGAGTTGGCCGCACAATACGGTATTTCACGGGGGCCACTACGTGAGGCATTGCGCCGTCTGGAAGCCAGACGGCTGATTAGCCGTATTCCCAATGTGGGCGTACGCGTAGTGGCATTGAGTACCAAAGAATTACTGGAAATTTATGCTGTACGGGAACTTATGGAGGGAATGGCTGCCCGGCTGGCGGCACTAAACCTGAGTAAAAAGGAACGCTCAGATTTACAGGAGTTGCTGACAGTGCATGAACAACGTGTACTGGAGGAGGGGGGGCGAGCCTATTTTCAAGAAGAGGGGGATCTGGATTTTCATTACCGGATTGCCCAAGGCTGTGGTAACACGGTGTTGACTCAAATGCTTTGTGGTGAACTGTATCATCGGGTTCGCCATTATCGCTACAAATTCTCGGCGGCCAGTGGCAGACCGCAACAGGCATTGGCAGAACATCGCCAGATTCTGGAGGCGATCATTACCGGCGATGCTGAAATTGCCGAGTTACTGATGCGACGGCATATCCGGCAGGCCAGGTTAACGATTGCAGAACAGTATCATACACAGGAGGACAGACCGGATGAATTGTAATACCGCAGGTCAGCGTTTCAGAAAGGCGATTGCTGAAGAACATCCACTACAGATCATGGGCACGGTTAATGCCTATGCGGCGATGATGGCAACACAGGTGGGTTATCGGGCGGTCTACCTGTCTGGAGCCGGTGTAGCGAATTATTCCTGTGGATTGCCTGATTTAGGAATCACATCGCTGGATGATGTGCTGACTGATGCCCGGCGCATTACGGCGGCAGTGGATACGCCACTGTTGGTGGATATTGATACCGGGTGGGGAGGCGCATTCAATATTGCCCGCAGTATTCGGGAAATGATCCGGGCGGGTGTGGCCGCTGTGCACCTGGAAGATCAGGTCGCTCAAAAACGCTGTGGGCATCGTCCTAATAAAGAAATAGTTCCCTTGTCAGAAATGGTCGATCGGATCAAAGCGGCGGTAGATGCCAAGACCGATGCGGATTTTGTAGTGATGGCACGTACCGATGCTTTACAGAAAGAAGGACTGCAAGGGGTGATTGATCGGGCCTGTGCGTATGTGGAAGCCGGAGCCGATGCCCTATTTGCTGAAGCCATGACGGAAGTGGGAATGTATCAAGAGATTTGTCAGGCGGTACAGGTGCCGGTGTTGGCCAATTGCACTGAATTTGGCAGTACTCCGTATTATACAGTAGAGGAATTAGGTGCCCAAGGGGTCGCCATGGTGCTTTATCCTTTGTCGGCAACCCGAGCCATGCAAAAAGCGGCACTACAGATTTTTCAGGAAATTCGTACGAAAGGAACGCAGAAACAGGTCATTGATCAGATGCAGACTCGTCAGCAACTGTATCACTATCTGGATTATCATGCCTACGAAGACCGTCTGGATCGCCTGTTTTCTGAAAAGATCAAAAATACGCCCACTGCCTGAGCAATGTCTATCCAAAGGAGAGAGTTTGTCATGACCGACACCCAGCCAGCCGTACCCAGAGTTAAAAAATCAGTTGCATTATCAGGCACCCCGGCAGGAAATACGGCGCTGTGTACCGTAGGCCGCAGCGGCAATGATCTGCATTATCGTGGTTACGATATTCTGGATATTGCGACCACCTGTGAATTTGAAGAAATTGCTTTTTTGCTGGTTCATGGCAAATTGCCGGGTGTCGCCGAACTGACAGCATATAAAAAGAAGCTGAAGTCATTGCGCGGTCTGCCCGCCAGCCTCATGGCGACCCTGGAACAATTGCCTCCATCGGCGCATCCGATGGATGTCATGCGTACAGGGGTGTCGGCATTGGGATGTCTGCATCCGGAAAAAGAGGATCATAATCATCCCGGTGCCCGGGATATTGCTGACAAACTGATGGCCTCGCTCGGTTCAATGCTGCTGTACTGGTATCATTTCAGTCACAATGGCCGCCGCATAACGCTAGAGACGGATGACGATTCTATTGGCGGGCATTTCTTACATTTGCTCCATGGCGTGGTTCCTCCAGATCACTGGGTACGGGCCATGCACACCTCACTCATTCTTTATGCCGAACATGAATTCAATGCCTCTACCTTTGCAGCCCGGGTAATCGCCGGTACCGGATCAGATTTTTATTCAGCAATTGCCGGTGGCATTGGTGCATTGCGCGGCCCAAAACATGGGGGAGCCAATGAAGTCGCCTTTGAAATCCAGAAACGTTATGCAGATCCTGATAGCGCCGAAGCTGATATTCGTGAACGAATTCAACGTAAAGAAGTGATCATAGGTTTTGGTCATCCGGTGTATACCGTCAGTGATCCACGGAATAAAGTCATTAAAGAAGTAGCCCGACAGTTAAGTGCAGCGCAAAACAGTATGGCCATGTACGCTATTGCCGAGCGTCTGGAATCCGTGATGTGGGATATTAAAAAAATGTTTCCCAACCTCGACTGGTTCAGTGCCGTCAGCTACCACATGATGGGGGTACCGACGGCCATGTTTACGCCATTGTTTGTGATTGCCAGAACCAGCGGCTGGTCGGCACATGTCATTGAACAACGCATTGATGGCAAAATCATTCGGCCCAGTGCCAATTATACGGGACCAGAGGATCGCCAGTTCATTCCCATCGGAGAACGCCGCTGATGAATACTGCCTGGCGCAAACCCTTACCCGGTACGGATCTTGATTATTTTGATGCACAGGCGGCCATTGATGCGCTGGTTCCCGGTGCCTGGGAGGGAATGCCCTACACAGCACGGGTGCATGCCGAAAATCTGCTGCGTCGTTGCGATCCGTCAATTCTGGAAGCCTGTTTGCGACAACTGGCCGAACACCGGCGGGACCGGGATTTCCCCTGGTTTCCGGCACGTGTGGTGTGTCACGATATTTTAGGTCAGACCGCTCTGGTTGATCTGGCGGGACTGCGGGATGCCATTGCGGCGCAAGGGGGCGATCCTGCCCTGGTGAATCCGGTCGTGCCCGTGCAATTGATTGTGGATCATTCATTGGCCGTAGAATGTGGTGGCACTGATCCAGAAGCGTTTGCGAAAAACCGGGCGATTGAGGATCGGCGAAACGAAGACCGTTTTCATTTTATCGACTGGTGCCGGGATGCCTTCAAAAATATGGAAGTTATCCCACCGGGAAACGGCATCATGCACCAGATCAATCTGGAAAAAATGTCACCGGTCATTCATGCACAGCAAGGCGTCGCCTATCCGGATACATTGGTAGGCACCGACAGTCATACGCCGCATGTGGATGCCTTAGGGGTGATTGCCATTGGGGTGGGTGGTCTGGAAGCAGAAAGTGTTATGCTGGGGCGGGCGTCATGGATGCGACTGCCGGAGATCGTCGGCGTTCGTTTGACCGGCAAACCGGCAGCAGGGATCACAGCGACTGATGTGGTTCTGGCACTGACCGAATTTTTACGCCAGGAAAAGGTAGTCGGCGCTTACCTGGAGTTTCATGGTCCTGGTGCCGCCGCATTGACCTTGGGCGATCGAGCCACCATTGCCAATATGGCTCCAGAATACGGCGCTACCGCTGCACTTTTTGCTATTGATGAAAATACCCTGGACTATTTACGGCTGACAGGACGCTCAGAGGCGCAGATTCATCTGGTCAAACAATATGCCTGTTCAGCCGGGTTGTGGGCAAACACACTTAATGCCGTGGTTTATGAACGTCTGTTGCCCTTTGACCTCTCTGCCGTTACCCGCAATATGGCCGGCCCTTCCAATCCGCATCGCCGCTTGCCGACCAGCGAATTACGTAGCAGAGGCATTGCGGGTGCATGGGAAAATGAACCCGGCAAAATACCGGATGGGGCGGTAATTATTGCAGCCATTACCAGTTGTACCAATACCAGTAATCCGCGAAACGTAATCGCTGCCGGTTTATTGGCCCGTAATGCCAATCGCCTTGGCCTTCAGCGTCAGCCTTGGGTTAAAACTTCGTTGGCCCCGGGATCCAGAACCGTTGCCTTGTATCTGGAGGCGGCCGGGCTGCTGGGAGAACTTGAGCAATTAGGCTTTGGTATTGTCGGCTTTGCCTGTACAACCTGTAATGGAATGTCGGGAGCACTGGATCCACTTATTCAAAAAGAAATTGAAGACCGGAATTTGTACACGACGGCGGTGCTTTCTGGCAACCGCAATTTTGATGGACGCATCCATCCTTATGCCCGTCAGGCTTTTTTGGCTTCACCGCCTTTGGTCGTGGCTTATGCCATTGCCGGGACAATACGTTTTGATATTGAGAAAGATATACTGGCGGTGGTGGGTGGTAAAGAAATCCGGTTAAACGATATTTGGCCGGATGATGCGGAAATAGATGCGCTGGTTAAAAATTCTATGAAACCAGAACAGTTTCGCAGCATTTACAGGACAATGTTTGAACCAAAAACAACAGAGAACACAGTGTCTTCCCTTTATCCCTGGCGCTCACAAAGCACTTATATCCGTCGCCCCCCTTATTGGGAAGGTGCGTTGGCCGGTGAGCGCCGCTTAAAAGGGCTCCGGCCTCTGGCTATTCTTGGAGATAACATTACCACGGATCATTTGTCTCCTTCCAATGCCATTTTAAGAGACTCCGCTGCGGGCGACTATCTGGCCGCCATGGGACTGCCTGAAGAAGACTTTAATTCTTATGCGACCCATCGGGGTGATCACCTGACCGCCCAGCGGGCCACCTTTGCCAATCCGAAATTGTTGAATGAAATGGTGCGGGATAAAGAAGCCCGCCAGATTCAAGGTTCCTGGGCACGGGTTGAACCGGAAGGACAGGTCATGCGGATGTGGGAGGCCATTGAAACCTACATGCACCGCAAGCAGCCATTGATTATTGTGGCCGGTGCAGATTATGGCCAGGGGTCGTCGCGCGACTGGGCTGCCAAAGGCGTGCGTCTGGCCGGTGTCGAAGTCATTGTGGCCGAGGGTTTTGAACGGATTCATCGCACCAATCTCATTGGGATGGGGGTATTACCCGTTGAATTCATGCAAGGAACGAATCGCCTGACACTGCAACTGGACGGAACTGAAATTTATGAAATCACCGGCACCCCCTTGCCACAAGCACCGCTCACACTGAGCATACGCCGAAGTAATGGCCAATGCGACTCGGTACCTGTCCGCTGTCGGCTGGATACCGCCGAGGAATGTTCCATCTATGCCGCCGGAGGGGTATTGCAGCGTTTTGCCCAGGATTTTTTAGAATCTTCTGCAAAAACCACTGTCGGTATAGTTAAGCCAACAAGTAGTTAAGCCAAAAAAAGGATATCAATCCATGCAACATGACGCACAACTGCGCATTCCAGCCACTTACATGCGTGGCGGCACCAGCAAGGGCGTATTTTTTAGCCTGGAAGAATTACCTGAAGCCGCTCGTCGGCCGGGTCCCTACCGGGATGCGTTGTTGTTACGTGTGCTGGGGAGTCCGGATCCCTATGGCAAACAGATAGACGGGATGGGAGGAGCCAGTTCCAGTACGAGTAAGGCAGTTCTGTTGTCAGTCAGTCAACGCCCAGATCATGATATTGACTATCTTTTTGCACAGGTAGCGATCGATCAGTCTTTTGTAGACTGGAGCGGCAATTGCGGCAATCTATCGGCAGCGGTCGGTCCCTTTGCTATCAGTAAGAATCTCATTCCCAGGGAACGCTTACTTCGGGATGGCATGGTCAGCATCAGAATCTGGCAGGCCAATATTGAAAAAACCATTATTGCCCATGTACCGATGTGTCGGGGTGAAGTGCAGGAAACGGGTGATTTTGAACTGGATGGTGTTACTTTTCCTGCTGCGGAAATCCAGCTGGAATTTCTGGATCCGGCGGAAGAAGAGGGAAGTGGAAGACCT
>JAJXWR010000107.1 GCA_021781515.1 Pseudomonadota bacterium | reverse complement strand
TGTACAATGGTTGCGTAGCATCCTTGAGCAATGCCTGGCCCAGCCCCTTGCATTGATGCTCCTTGTCCACCGCAAGCCGGGCCAGAATCATGATCGGCACAGGGTGATGCGCCAGGCCATTCATAACTCTCGACGGAGCGGCTTCCGGATCGACGCTGCCGACGGGGCGATGCTGTAGAAACCGACCACCACGTCACCCTGACAGCAGACGTAGGTCTGCGCGCTATTGGCCTTCTGGTTGACGAGCGCATAGCGCTGCAGGAACTGGTTCAGCGCAGTCTGGCCGCAGTCGAAAGCATCGACTTGATCTGTTGCTGCAAGCTTACGAACCTACGCATAGTCGCTGGTCAATCCAAGCCCCCAGGCTCGCACAGCAGCTTCTTCATGTGCGGTTTGCTCTGTACTGGACGATCCAGCGCTTCCTGAAACGTCTGCCACTGCGTCTCGTTCAGCACGAACTGACGACGATCTGCCAACGTCTGCACGGCAGCCGTTGCTTGACCAGCGTGCTGGCGTCTTGGAAAGGTTCACTGTGTTCATAGCTCACCTCCAGACTGATCTTGAATGCCCCCATTTTAGCTGTCCGGACGGCGTCCTGACCAAACCGCATCCTTCTCCACCCAATGGTGTTGTCAAATTAACTGGATTCGTGCGATCTGAAAATCGCATTGTTTTCTGTTATAATGGCGAAGTTTTACACACAAACTGATAAAAGTACCTTAAATCTTGTCGACATGGATCTTGAGGAACTCCGCCATCTGATCTTCGGTCAATGGATGACAGAACCAGTAGCCCTGAATCAGGTCACATTGATTGTCTTTCAGAAACCCCGCCACATCTCGGTATTCCACCCCTTCGGCAATCACTTTAAGTGACAAACTGTGTGCCAGTGCAATGACGCCGCGGGTGATTGCTGCATCGCCTGGACTGGTCAAGACATCTTTAATAAAAACCCGGTCAATTTTAACGGCTTGCAACGGCATGCGTTTCAGATACAGCATGGAGGAATAACCCGTGCCAAAATCATCCACCGACAGGCTGATCCCTAGTGCATTCAGTTCTTGCAGCAGCCGGAACATGTTCTCTGGGTCATCCATGAGCATGGATTCGGTAATTTCCAGTTCCAGGCAGTTGGGATCCATGTTTTCTTCACGCAAAATGGAACGAACCCGACTGACCAGATCGGATTCGCGCAATTGACGCACCGACAGATTAACGGCCATTTTCTGGTCTTTGTTGCACAATCCCGTGCGCTGCCAGCCCACCAGCTGCCGACAGGCATGGCGCAATACCCACTCACCGATTTCAACGATCATCCCTGTATCTTCTGCCAAGGGGATAAAACGTACCGGCGAAACCGGATCCATGCCTGAAGGTTGCCAACGCAGTAATGCCTCGAATCCGGCAATCTTATTGATTGACAAATCCAGTTGTGGCTGAAAGACCAAGTACATTTCATCATTGTCCAGCGACCGACGCAGCCGACTTTCCAGGCGTACCGATTCGCTGATCTGCGACTCCAGTTCATTACTGAAAAACTGTACATTGTTCCGCCCGAGGGCCTTGGCACGGTACATTGCAATGTCCGCACAACGCAGTAACCCATAGGCATCACGACGGATTTCCGGGTACAACACCACGCCAATACTGGCACCCACATGAATTTCATGGCCTTTGATCATGAAAGGGCGGCCAATCGACTGAATCAGTTTGTTGGCCACCAACGAAGCCGCATGATGGCCATCCGCCGATTCCAGCAGGATGGTAAATTCATCGCCGCCGACACGGGCTACAAAATCGGTATCGCGAACACATTCACGAATTCTGACGGCCACTTCCTGCAACAATAAATCACCAACATCATGACCATAGCTGTCATTGACCATTTTGAAGCGATCGACGTCAATATAGGTCAGTACCAGTTCATGCCCATTGTTTTCAATCGCCATCAAGGTCTGAACCAGTACGGTTGACAGCAGATTGCGATTCGCCAGACCGGTCAGCGAGTCAAATTGTGCCAACAGGCGCAATTGCTGTTCCGTGGCCTGCCGGTCGGTAATGTCTTTAAATACCAGAACCACCCCGGCAAATTCCTGATGCCCCCGCGCATTGATCATCATGGGCGTAGCCGTTACTTCTACGGGAAAGGCATGCCGTTGCGCATAGGCAAACAATCCATAGGACTGTTCACAACGCAAGCCATGTGAACACTGCTCATAAATATTGGAACGTAACCACTGTATGCGGTCCTGAGGACTGGAAGACGCCAGAAAATAGTCTGAAATATGCGTATTGAGCAGCGATTGTCCGTGCGCCACCAGTACCGTTTCCGCTGCCGGATTGGCAAAAATAATAAACCCCTGGGTATCCAGCCCCAGGATTCCTTCACCCACAGAACGTAAGAGCAGCTCATTACGGTCTTTCAGTTCCTGCACTTCCCGCAGACTTCGGCGAATGACATTCAGGCTGTCTTTCAACTGACGGTTCTTTGCGTCCAGATCGACAAACACCTTGACTTTGCGCCGCAAAATTTCCGGCTCAATCGGTTTGGTCAGGTAATCTACTGCGCCGACTTCATAGCCCTGAAAGACATAACGCTGATTGTTATCAATGGCGGTCACAAAAATAATGGGAACGTTTTGCGTCTTGCGCGATTTTTTCATCAAGCGCGCCACTTCAAAACCATCCATCTCCGGCATTTGCACATCCAGGAGCACCAAGGCTATCTCGTGCCGCAGCATAAGCGCCAACGCTTCCTGACCCGAGTTCGCCTTAAGCAACGTTACCCCGAAATCATCCAGAAGCGCCTCATAAGAGACCAAATTAGCCGGTTGATCATCTACGGCCAGAATGTACTGCTGATGTTCCAGATCGCCCACGAACCCACCTGCCTAGCGCACTGAAAAAAAGGCATAACTGACCACTACGGCCACGCCCATCCCAAGAAATTCAGAAAAAAGTCCCAACCCCAATGCATACGCTGTTTTTTTAATTCCTACACTCCCAAGATACACCGTCATGACATAAAACGTTGTTTCTGTACTGCCTTGCACCACTGCCGTTACCAGTGATGCAAATGAATCCACACCCCGTTGATGCATCAAATCAATCAGCCAGCCACGTGCCGCACTGGCACTAAACGGTTTCATCAAAGCTGCCGGCAGGGCAGGCAACCACTCGGTACGCCCCCCCACAGACTCAACAGCCATTCTGACTGAGTCTAGTAGATAATTCAGCAATCCGCTTGCACGAAATAACGCCAAAGCACATAACATTGCCAACAAATAGGGAAAAATGTCCAAAATAAGCTGCGGGGCCTGCCGGGCCCCTTCAATAAATGGGGTATAAACCTCCGTGGACTGCCACCACCCTGAAAATAAAATACCAGCCATCACCACCAGCACCAGTGCATCGCCGATCCGAGATAAATCTGTCATTGAGGCGACAAGCACTACCGAAGGATGATGATAAGCCACCAGACTGAATAACACCATCAACAACAATATGGCTCCACTGCTCAACAACAGCGCATCGGGTCGAATCCGTTGTACCAGTAGCGTCAAGCTCACTGCCAGCAACAGCCCCAGGGTGGAACTCAAGACAATGGGCGCATACACCAGCCCGGGATGCAGTGAACCGGCCTGGATACGGTACGCCAGGATACTGACCGGCATCCAGCACAACGCATTGCAGTTAAGCATGAGAAACATGATCTGGGAACGACTGACCCGCTCTGGCTGTGGATTCAGTGCCTGCAGCCCCTGCATGGCCTTCAGTCCAAACGGCGTTGCCGCATTATCCAGACCAAGAAAATTGGCAGCCAGATTCATGCTGATGGCCCCGAACACCCAGTGACCGTCTGGAATATCCGGCATCAACCGCCTTAACAGCGGCGTCAGCCCCTGCGCCACCCAGCGCATTACACCGGCCACTTCCGCCACCCGAAACAGACCCAGCCAAAAACCCATCACACCTAGCATGACGCCGGAGGTTTGCAAGGTCAGGGAAAAAGCCTCAGTCAGCGCCTGCATACACTGCGACAACACCCCGGGATCACCCGCCACGGCCCTGATCAAGGCCGTCAGAATACCTCCTAATATAAAAAAAAGCCACAACGTATTCATATAGTTACATTCCATGCCACCCGATCGCTGCCCTCTGGTCAGCAGA
Source organism: Pseudomonadota bacterium (assembly GCA_021781515.1). Classification (GTDB taxonomy): domain Bacteria; phylum Pseudomonadota; class Gammaproteobacteria; order Pseudomonadales; family Moraxellaceae; genus JAJXWR01. The sequence goes on along the minus strand of JAJXWR010000107.1, from coordinate 5,026 downwards.
CCTCGCTATGGTACACGAGACATTCCCTTTAAAGCAGGTTCTGTGCTGATAAAAAAATCCAGTGAACACCTGTTGACTGAAACCGCCAATCATGGCATTCTGTGTACAGTTGTAAACTAATTGAGTTTCTCGCATGTTCCTGAACGCTAGTCGCTTAGACACCTGGCTCCCTGAAGCGGTTTTTGATTACTACGCCGGTTTGTGCGCTCCCCTGTGGACACGTCGACGGGTGTTGGCCAGAATTACTGCCATTCATCCTGAAACTCCTACGGCCAACACCCTAGTATTACAGACCAATGGCCACTGGAAAGGCTGCCTGCCCGGTCAGCACGTACAACTGACGGTTGAAATCAACGGGGTACGGCACAGTCGCAGTTACACGCCGACTTTTGCCACGGCCAACACAGTGCATCTCACCATAAAAAGGATCAACACCCCTACGGTTGCGGAACACGCTTCTGCTCCTGGAAGCGCAACCGGGAGTGTCAGTGTTTCCCAGTGGATTCATCAGCAACTCACACCCGGCAGTATCGTAGAATTAAGTCAGGCCTTTGGCACTGTGGTATTGCCCAACCCTCGCCCGACCTCTATGGTACTCATCGCCGGAGGCAGCGGCATGACCCCCATGCTGCATATCCTGCGCACCCTGGCCAAAGAGCAATCCCGCAGCAACATCCGGTTGTTGCAATATGCACCCACCCGTGACGAGCTGCTTTTTTCAGAAGAACTGCTGCAGCTGCAACAGCAGCTTCCCCACTACCGCAGTACAACGGCACTCACGCAGCCCACTGAACCACTTGAAAATCAAGAGGAATCAATGTATCTCAGCGGCCATTTTTGCGACGCACACTGGGACTCCCTGGCCATACCGGCACCGGACTGGATACTCGTCTGTGGACCGTCAGGGTTGCGCCGTCAGGTCGCTGCGTGGGCGCAAAATAACCACCTGGACACCAGATTACATTATGAACCCGTTTTACCGTTCAGTCCGCCGGGAGGAAAAACCGTTCAAGTCACCTCCGCACGTTCTGAACGTCAATTGCAGGCGGATACCCAGCTTCCCCTGCTGCAACAGGCCGAAGCCGCCGGCTGGAACCCCACCAGTGGCTGTCGACAAGGCCTGTGCATGAGTTGTCATTGTAAAAAACTGCGCGGACAAGTCGAAAACCTGCTCACCGGCCAGCTCAGCGATACCGCCGAAGAAGTCATTCGCCTGTGTGTATCCCGGCCGGTCACTGACCTGCACCTTGATCTGTGACCCTACACCCCCAAAAAGGATAATCCGTATGTCTGCCACCTTGCTTAGTCCTCAACAACTGACTGATTTTGCTGCCGAACTGGATGCGTTACGCCAAGAACAGATCGAGTCTCTGGGAGAAGCCGATGCCCGGTATATCCGCTCTATCGTCCATGCCGTCCGCCACAGCGAACTGGCCGGCCGTACCCTGTTATTTTTTGGCTGGTTACCGCCGCTGTGGCTGGCAGGAACAACGCTCTTAGGGCTTGCAAAAATTCTGGAGAACATGGAACTGGGTCATAACGTCATGCATGGCCAGTACAACTGGATGCGTGACCCCGGACTGCACAGCGATAATTACGATTGGGACACGGTCTGCCCGGCCGCACAATGGAAACACTCCCACAACTATATGCATCACACTTATACCAATATCGTCGGCAAAGACCGCGACGTTGGTTATGGAATTCTACGACTGTTTCCTGAACAACCCTGGTACCCGGCAGCGCTACTCCAGCCTGTCTATGCCGCTGCACTGGCGTTGGGATTTGAATGGGGCGTGGCTTTTCATGATCTGGAAATTGATCGGTGCATGAATGGCCAAAAATCCTGGCAACAGGTCTGGAGTGAACTTAAGTCCATCGCCCCTAAAGTACGCCGGCAACTGCTTAAAGATTATGTAATTTTCCCCCTCCTCGCCGGTCCTGCCTTTATCCCTGTGCTGTTGGGAAATCTGACCGCCAATCTGATGCGTAATCTCTGGGCCTTCGGGATTATATTCTGTGGTCATTTTACAGAAGAAACACAGGCCTATCCGATAGACGTATTAAAAGAAGAGCGCCGCGGTGCCTGGTACTACAGACAACTGCTCGGATCCAGCAACATTGAAGGAACCAGGTTATTTCACATCCTGAGCGGTAACCTGAGTCATCAGATTGAACATCACCTATTTCCGGAAATTCCAGCCTGGCGCTATGCCGCCATGGCCCCGGAGGTCAAAAACATCGCTGATCGCTACCAGTTACCCTATAATACAGGTCGCCTGGGTCGACAGCTGTTTTCGACATGGAAGCGTATTTTTACCCATGCCTTACCGGGCCGCCACGTGCCCACTTTGACAACACAGGAGTAGTGATCATGTCTGTTTTACATCAGCTGGAAGCTTTAAAAGATCTGTTACAGGAATCCGTCGATCGGGGAACCAATATGGTAGAAGGTATCCACCGGATTGTGGACAAAACCGTACTGGAAACCTTACAGGCCGAAAACACCGAAGTCGCCAGAATCTATAGAGAACGTATTGCTCACGTCTATGAATCCATACGCCAGATCAACGGTAAATTGGGAGAAGCCGCCTCTGAAGTCATTGAACTGGTTGAAGAACATGGAAAAGTCAACACCATTGTTAAAGACAAGGAAAAACTTGACTGAGTAGCTGACCACGCTTAAGTTACCCTTGGAACCAGTTCTGAGCACACACCCATCACCTTGGTGAGTGTGTGCTCATGTTATTTCAGGTGGCCGCTACCAGAAAACAATCTCAACATTGTATAACCCTGCCCTGCCGCACGCAACCAGCGCAAGCCTGCATGAGTGAAAGAAGCCATCATCAAACTCAAAGCTGAAAGCAACCTCAGCTGCTATAAGTTGGCAGCCACCTTTAACCAGCTTTATGCTGCAGAGCATGGCATCACGGTCGGAAAAACATTTGTGGCTGAAACCGTCAGGGCTCATGCTTACGAAATTGGCCAACTCCGTAAACGCTGGAAGCGCCAGCGTCCCAAGTCCATGCCACGCAACACCATTTGGGCCATGGACATGACCGGCAAGGGAGATCAGCCAGGCCATTGTCATTCCATACTGGGTATTCTTGATCATGGCAGTCGTATGGCATTGGCCTTGATCCCCCTGAGTGATCGCCGTTTTCTGACTCTGTTGAGGTGGCTGATTGCAACCATTGAAACTTATGGCAAACCCAAGGTCATTCGCACCGACAACAAGCGTGATTTACGTCCAAACGATTCACAATCGCCTTGCGATTACTGGGCATCCGCCATCAACGTACGCAGCCTGGTCATCCCTGGCAAAACGGCAGGGTTGAACGCTTGTTTGGTACCCTGAAGGAAAAACTCGATAAACTGGAAGTGCCCCACTTCAGCAGCCTGCAACTCGCTCTTGCTGAATTCCAGTTCTGGTACAATCAAGTCCGCCCCCATCAGCATCTGGATGGCTGGATGCCACAGGATGCTTGGCAAGGTCAAAATCCTTATCTGCGCATACCAAAATCTGTGCTGTTTTTCTCAGCATGGGACGGTCTGCTGACAGGATATTACATCTGCCGATAGCCATTTGAAAATGATTGACTTCATCGGATCGGACCGTTGTCCGTACTTTGTCATGGTCTGCGCTTGAAAAATGCATAAAAATGGAGCGTAAATGAGAAAACCAGCGTCTAACAGACCTGATTTTCAGATCAACCGCTCATTTTTTCGACAGGATTGCAGCTAAAATTTTCAAAAATGGGGCCGTTGGTCAGCAAGAAAAGTCCTGCGGACATACGGACGGGGCACCTTATTGAAATAATGTGCACTGTCGAGAAATATACCTTACTGATGATTGCGTAGGAATAAACACCATTTGTGAGGATGGTTCTGACCCTAGCATATAAACACTGTCATTCTTCTTGAGAGCATTACTTGCTTCATCTGGCTTGGTAAGACCTTCATCAAGGTACACTGGGCAGTCAGTTACAACCTGCCACTGTGGGATATTTTGCAATAATTTCCTAAGTCGTTCTTCTGAATCTCCGAATTTTTCCTTTGATGCCAGCGCCATCCAATGAATGGCTTCGGTAGTGTTTTTCTTTATGTATTTTCCATCCATATAAAAAACACCTAATGAATAGGCAGCGCCAATTGACAATGTGTTTTTATTATCCACAATACTCTTCAGTAAATTGACACCATTTTCAGGATCAGCTACTGCTCCTAGTCCTTGAATATACAAGCCAGCTAAAGTAAATCTAGCTGGCTGATAGTTTTTGTCTGATGCCAACTTTGTCCAATAAAAACCCTTGGCCACATCTTTAGCCGTATCTTTTCCCGACAGCAACATTGTACCCAACCATAGTTGCGCCTCTGGATTACCTTCATTTGCAATTTTCTCAATAATTTTTAGTCCATCTTCTTTACTTTTCCCAACTATCAACCCTCGCGACATCAAAATTCCTATATTTAATTCAGCCGGTATGCATCCGTTCTTTGCTGAGTAAAATAGCCAATATGCTGCCTTCTGAAGATCACCATGTGTCTTTAATGATGCGTGATAAATTGCCAATAGAAATTGGCCTTCACTATCGCCATGTTTAGCGCTACTATTGAGCAATAACAGCGCCTCATTTTCGTTTTGAGGAACCCCTTTTCCCCATAAATAGGCATCAGCTAGTTGTGCCTCAGCATGAGCATTCCCTTCCGCCACTAATTTCTGAACATGCACCAATTGATCTAGAGGCGGAATAGCATCTTCTCCCTCGCAGGTGCTTGTCACTGTCCCCGTACAACCATCTACAGCAAGCCCAGATAGAATTAAACCAACTAGAATTGCTCTCATCACTTCTCCGCATCACATTGTAACCCCAGGCTCTGTTGACATTTCATGACATGTAACTCAAGTTTCGGAGTTCATTTTCTCATAAAAATTGGCTCTAAGTCGCTTCAGACGTGGCTTCCAGGCGTAGTGTGAAACTGTCCATTTGCATGACTTGCACAAAATAGTCTTTTACTTTTTGGT
>JAJXWR010000106.1 GCA_021781515.1 Pseudomonadota bacterium | reverse complement strand
CACTCAGTTGGTGGCAGTTCCCGGCTATGCCGTTGAGGCGGAGTTTCAGAGCGGTGAGGGGGAATGGGGCTGGTATTTTAGCGAAGAATTGGAAGTGGCGTAATTCTGGCGTCAATGTTTTGTTTGGCTGACCAAAATGCATGAAATTCAGAAAAAAACACGCTTATATACTAAAGAGATACTAAAAAAATAATTATAATAGAAAAATATTCTGAATTTCATCTGAGCCCGCTTCGTTTTTCCCGAAAAATAAGGCATTCTAAGCTCATAAAACGTGTTAGTTGCGGGGGTTCGTGACCCGTAGCGGGAAATGGCATAGCATAATAACGATGAGCCAAGGGGAATGGTTATGTTTGAAAAAGAGATAGCACTTGAGAAATCCCGTCTGGGGGAGTTGCTCTTCAAGAAAGGTCTGGTTAGCCGGGAACAGTTGGACCGAGCCTTACAGTCGCAGCGGGAAAGCGGTAAAAAGCTGGGTGAGGTACTGCTGGAATGGGGCTGGATCTCTGAACGGCAACTGCACCGGGCATTGACACGCCAGAAAAGTTATCGTTATGCAGTGGCATTTGCGGCAGCGGTGACAGCGCCGGTGACGCCATTTTTGACGGCGGCAGCGGCCACAGTAGATGAACCGGCCTCAGCGGCGATGGTGGTTAACTCGCAACGTGGAGGCATGCGGGCTCTGGACGATGAAAGCCTGTCTGAGGTTTCAGGGCAGGGGGGGATCAATGTATCCACGGTGGTTACGGCGCAGTCTGCTACTCCGACAACAGGAACACTGGCGGCAGCGGCAAATTCGGTGCAACTGGTTCACGCCGGTTCTATTAATCAGCTGGAGCAGGCGTTGACACCGGGTCATTCTACGAATGCTGTATCAATGGCAATCAATGCCATCAAGGCGGTGGTCCCATTGCAGGCGGATGTGCAGATTAACGGGATGACGTTTGCGACGCATACAGCGACTCAGGGTGCTACTGCTGGAAGTTCTGGGTCAGACAGCAGTTCTTCTTCGACGGATGCGACGGGCGGATTACCGTTCCAGGTGGATGCGAATGGTGGGGTGTCGGTGAATGTCGCCGTGCCAACGCATATCGACTCGATTGTCTTTAATAATATTCAGGTAGCAGGTCAGGCGGCGGGATCTCCTGCCATGGGTGATCTGGCCTTGGTGGGTGTGGACATGCACAACACGATGGTCAAGGTGACCGTGCGTTAAGTGCGAACCTGTAATACATAGTCTCTTTTAGATAATCCGCATGCCCTGATGAATACGTCGGGTGCCGTGCGGTTTTTTTTGTTCGGGTTTTCAGGGATAGCCCAGATAGCGGTTAAGCAGTTCCAGTGTTAAGGCCAGCAGAAAACACGGTGGGAACTGGTTGGTTTCTGGTTTTTTTTCTTGGTAGGTGCTGAGTATAATAGACAGGATAAATACGAGGATCATACTATCGAAAATCCAGAGGATGAAATCGATCGTGTTCCACGTATTCAGCGGGTGTAGCCCACGGGATATAAGAAAGTTCGGCATGTTGCGCTTCCTCTGCAGCAGTTCTAAAAGAGGGCATAAGGGACGTTGAACCGTTCTCGTATTTTCTGATATAAGGTTTTATCCGTTTATAATCAATGCCAACATCAGGCTGCGCCAGTTGCTACCCGTCGGATCAAACATTTCCGGAAGGGATTCGTGTACGATAGAGCAGATTAACCCTGAACTATTGCTTTGCGATCATTGACAAGTGTAGCAAAAACAGTGCACTATCCTGTCTCTTCATTCCGTTTCTTCCATGCAGTTTAGTTTAGATCATAAACAATTTGCGGACATGGATGGGGTTAATGATGGTTCCCGATGAAATTGTAAAAACACCTACAATTCGAGATGTAAGGACGATGGGTTTTTGTCTGGAAGTAACTCACTTTTCTCATAGACTTTATTCCCGATAATAATTGAAGTTACAGGTGGTGTGTGAGCACAATTTATATTTCTTCTGGAAGTGCTGTAATTATGAACCCGTGTTGGTATGCAGATGAACAGGGACAGTGAAGCGGTAAGACGGGTATCAAGGCGATATCCCGAGATGGCTGAGGGATGACTGATGCGAACCACAGATAAATGTTCAGGCGTGATCTTTGTTGGCACCTTGAGATATTTCGCGATTTTTCTATCTGTTCACAGTGTTGCAGAAAATCAGGACGGGTTTTCATTAGCGGTGGGCCCCAGTGCACATTATGCCAATGTGACGGTCTTTAATCAGAGTAGTCGCCAGGTCTACGAAAGTGTTGGTGTGGGGGTGTATGGGGATGCGCAATTTGTGTTAGATGAGCGCTGGTCCCTGAATCCTTATTTGCAGACAGCATGGGAACATTCCCACGGACAGCTGAATACGCCGTTGTTGAATTCAGAAGGCGGATTGCAGTTAAGGCGTTGGTACAATAATTTTTATCTGGGTGGTGCACTAAATTTCTCATCTGAGCAAGTATTGCAACACCAGGGAATTGTGCGTGCGGATTTTGGGCCCGGGGTGAGTGCTGTCTTTGGTTGGGAAAATCCGGATGGACTGACTTATGGATTGCAACTGGATGCACCGCAGTCGGGTAACGGAGGGGTGTCACACCGGGCGGCGGTTGCGGTGTGGTGTGGATACCGCTGGCATCAGGGAAACTTGCATGAAAAATAAGCTGGGGTTTGACTGGTTGTTACTGCGGTTGCTTTGCGGGGGCGTTTTACTGCCGGTCTGTAGTTATGCGGATTCTGATGCGGTAGTCAATAGCTCCATTTCTTCCCTGGAGCAGGCAACCCATCTGGCGCAGTCGTTTTGGGGAAATCGGGAGTTTTCGCGCGTACTGGGGGCACAACAGGCCACGCTGACGTTAACTCGCGTTGGAGAAAAATCTCAGTTAACGGATAATGGGTCACTTACCTTGCTGCTCTCTGCCAATACCCGAGGCCAGCGCCTTCATTCCTGGGCATTGCGTCAGGGTGGGGCGGTGGATCTTGACTACGACTTTAGTGGAACCGTCAATATTCTGGGATTGCACAAGCAATTGCTGAATTCTGCGGATATAGGTCAGTCTATAGGAACTGGAGTTCATGGCGGCTATGTAGCAGCAGGGGTGCGATTGAATTTGTCCATGGGGCCGCTGTACCCTGACTCCTCTATTTTCTGGCGTTATTCACTGGCGGCAGGTCCTGGAGAACTGTATTACCGGGGTACCGCTCAATTTGACGGTACTCAGGCGGTTGCGACGGCGCAATCGGTCGGGGGGCGAGGTCAGGTCATGCTGTGGCTGGAAAATAAATGGGAACTGTCTATCAATCGCTGGGAACTGGTGTTTAATACGCAATACATGACAGGTGCTGCGCAACAGGGCCTGCATACCAGCTATATTGTTTTTGGTCTTGGTGTTGAGCGCAGCTGGTCGTTTTGATGGATCGAATCAGTGTCTGATTCGGTGTAACCAGAATTTGCTCAGGGCAGGTAAAAGACTCAGGATGATAATGCCTGCAACACACAACGTAAAATAATGGCGAACGATGTCGAGGTTGCCAAAATAGTAACCCAACCCCGCCATGGTACCGACCCAGCCAATACCACCGAGTAGATCAATAGGCAGGAAAATCCGGTAAGGCATGGAGGCCATTCCCGCTACAAAAGGCATCATTGTCCGGAATATGGGGAGAAAACGTGCCATGATAATGGCTTTTCTGCCATGTTGGCTAAAAAAATCCTGCGTTTGTTTGACATGTTCAGGACGCAACCAGTGCGGCGGCTTGGCCAGCCAGTAGAGTCCACACTGCCTGCCTACTGCATAATTCAGATTATCCCCCAAAATTGCAGCACTAACCAGCACCAGTATCAGTTGCTGAATATTGAGCAGGCCGGCTCCTGCCAGGGCGCTACTGGCAAAAATCAGGCTGTCTCCCGGCAGAAACGGCATGATAATCAGGCCGGTTTCTACAAACACAATTGCAAAGACAATCCCGTAAAATCCGTTACCATAATGTTGCAAAAGACCGGCTAAGTGCCGGTCAATATGCAGTACCCAATCTAGCAATAATCCCATGGTCTATAGAACGTCCTTGTCTACTGGATTTCAGGATTCAGGTTTAACCAGTCTGGAACGAGAGACGTAAGTGATTTTGCTGGTGGTTTTTGGTTTAAGCGCTTGCGGCGCTGCTTCTTCAGTGATTTCCCTGTTGTAGGTCCGTGCTTGATCCATGCGCGAAAAGAATTGACCGGGTTGACGTTCCTGACGTTGCTCCCAGGGTTGACGGCGAGTGGCTTCACGCACAGGCCGAGCTGGTGCATGACGAGGTGCATCTGTAGGGCGGCGGTCGTCTTTTCTGAATTCGTCTTTTCTGAAATCTGCCTTTCTGAAGTCATTTTTTCTCGGTTCGGAGCGATTACCTGCTTCAGGCCGATCCGTACTGGTTTTCCAGTGCGGTGTATCCTGATACCCTTGACTGCGAGGTTGTTGATGTTCACCTCGTGAAGGGCGCTGACCTGGTGCACTGCGGGATGCGGTGGAGTGCGTAGGCGCTGCGCCATAGTGCATGCCCTGATTTTCAAAACCGGAGGCGGCGGCTGCTCCATGGTGTCGCGGGCGAGGGGCAGCGGCAGTAGACGAGTGACTGTGTCCGTGACTCTGACCCTGACCCTGACTGTAACCCTGACGGGAGGAGGGCGCACTGTCACGATCACGTCGCCGGAACGAATCCCGACCTTCTGCGGATCGGCCTGCAGTAGACCGGCCTTCTGAGGATCGGCCTGCAGTGAACCGGCCTTCTGGGGAAGAAGGGCGACGCACGCTGCGGGGTTCGCTAATACGCACCCGCGGTTCTAATCCGGCAATGGTAAACGATTCAATCTGTTGACCCGTGTACTGACTGATACGGGCGAGTAACATCCGGTCGCGCACGCTGACCAGACTGATAGCGGTGCCATTGCGACCGCCGCGTCCGGTACGGCCGATGCGATGAATATAATCTTCTACCACTTTGGGTAAGTCAAAATTAACAACATGCGAAATTCCAGGAACATCGAGACCGCGTGCAGCGATATCGGTAGCGACCAGTACTTTAATTTTGCGGGCATGAATCTGTTCCAGCGTGCGATTACGCATTTTCTGGCGCATATCACCATGCAAGGCCGCACAACTGATGCCGCTGGTATCCAGCTCCGCTGCCAGCTGATCAGCATCGATCTTGGTGGCAGTGAACACAATGGCCTGATCGACATCCTGTTGATTGAGAATCTGTGTCAACAAGGCTTTTTTATGGCTCAGGTCATCAGAATAATAGAGTTTCTGCTCAATATTACCATGTTGTTCCTGTACCCCATTCACCTGAATCTGCTCTGGATTCTTGAGAATGCGCTGGGCCAGGCGGGCCAGATCGCCTTCAACTGTCGCAGAGAATAACAGCGTCTGACGTTCAGTAGGTGTGCGTTGGACGATGGAATCTACATCGTCAATGAAGCCCATGTCGAGCATGCGGTCGGCTTCATCAAGCACGAGAATCTGCACGTTTGCCAGGCTGATGCCGCCCTGGTCCAGTAAATCCAGCAGTCTGCCGGGAGTGGCGACCATGATGTCAAACGGCCGGGAAAGCATGCGCTGTTGCTGACCATAAGGCGTGCCGCCCAAGATAGTCACACAACGCATCCCTGAACAATGGCGTGCATAGGTTTGTGCTGCTTTACTGACCTGACGTGCGAGTTCACGCGTCGGTGTCAGAATCAGCATACGCGGACCGTGTGCCTGCCGGGGTTCTCCCTGGAATTTCTGTAAGGCAGGAAGAATAAAAGCGGCGGTTTTGCCACTGCCCGTTTGTGCAGAAACAATCAAATCCTTGCCAGTTAAGGCCTGTGGAATGGTTCGTTCCTGAACCGGTGTAGGCAGGTCGTATCCCTGATCTTTAATAGATAGCAATACGGCAGGACAAAATCCGAATGAATCAAAAGACATCATAGCTCCTCACGAACACGCTGTCGTGACAAATTTAAGGCAATAATGGATTGCAAGCCGAGGGGTTAGATACCAAGGGATTGCGTGCCAAAGGGTTGCGAGCAGAGTGCAGTTGTGAACACATCAGCTGGCGTATGAATCGTCGCCAACCTTGCAGTTCAGAGTTTCTGCTGAGGGCAGAGTTTCTGCTTCGGGGGTCAGGAACGACAGGGCAGGTGGTTATAACCTGCCGGAGTGGGACTATACGCACATTTAATTAAAAAATCCAGTATTTTTTGCAGTTTCTTAGCAGGTCATTAACTGCCGGATCCAGTGACTGGCTGTAGACGGGCCTGGATTTCAGCAACAAGACTGGCAAGAGGTAGGTTTTCCTCGATACCATCGCTGCGTCTGCGGTATTCCATCAATTGGGTATCCAGTCCTTTTTCACTCAACACTAAACGGTGCGGTATGCCCATCAGTTCAGCATCGGTAAATTTAACACCAGGCCGTTCATTGCGGTCATCCAGCCAGACATCAATGCCCGCCTGACAGAGTTGGGTGTAAATTTCCAGCGTCGCCTTTTGAATGCGTGGCGATTTTGCCCAATTGAGTGGAATTAGTGCCACGGTAAAAGGCGCAATGGCTTCGGGCCAGATGATGCCTTGGGCATCATGATGCTGTTCAATGACGGCGGCAACGATACGGGTTACACCAATACCATAACAGCCCATGGTCAGGGTCAGGGGACGGCCGTCTTCCCCCAACACTTCAGCATGCAGGGCGGCACTGTATTTCTGGCCTAACTGAAAAATATGGCCTACTTCGATACCTCGTTTCAGCACCAGATGCCCCTCACCATCCGGTGATGGATCGCCCGCCTCTACATTGCGTAAATCGGCGGAGGCGGGTAAGGGCACGTCCCGATCCCAGTTGACGCCTTGATAATGCTGTTCAGCATGGTTGGTACCACAGATAAAATCGGCGACCTGAGCAGCGGCGTAATCGACCCAGACTGGAATTTCCAAATGCAGCGGCCCCAGAACCCCAGGCAGACAACCAATGGCCTGCTGAATCTCCTGTTCGCTGGCAAACACCAGCGGGGACTGCACATTCGGTAGTTTGGCGGCCTTGATTTCATTGAGGCTGTGATCTCCGCGCAGAATCAGTGCCACTAACCCGGGAGGCTCTGCATCGACGTTGCGGGCTTTGACAATCAGCGTCTTGAGCACCTGACTCGTCTTGCAGTGCAACAGATGACAGAGATCTTCCACAGAGTGAGCTTGCCCGGTGGCAACGGTGACCATGGGCTGCGTAGGAGCCGGACGTAGGTCGTTGCCCGGCAGGGTGGCTGCCATTTCAATATTGGCGGCAAAACTGGAACGGTCGGAAAAGGCGATCACGTCTTCGCCACTGTTGGCAAGCACATGAAATTCATGCGAACCCTGGCCCCCAATTGAGCCAGTATCGGCCTGGACGGCTCGATAATCCACTCCGATTCTTGTAAAAATACGGCAATAGGTCGAATACATTTTTTGATAGGTGTCTTGCAGGCATGATTCTGAGGTATGAAAGGAGTAGGCATCTTTCATGATAAATTCACGGGAACGCATGACACCAAAGCGAGGCCTGACTTCGTCACGGAACTTAGTCTGGATCTGATAAAAATTCAAGGGTAACTGTTTATAGGAACGAATTTCGCGGCGTACCAGGTCGGTAATGACTTCTTCATGAGTGGGGCCCAGCACAAAAGGACGGGCATGCCGATCCTGCAGGCGCAAAAGTTCCGCACCGTATTGCTCATAGCGACCGGATTCTTCCCAGAGTTCGGCGGGTTGGGTCACGGGCATCAGAATCTCCAGTGCGCCGCTATTATCCATTTCTTCTCGAATGATCCGTTCAACCTTGCGCAGCACCCGTAATCCGGTGGGCAACCAGCTATATAATCCCGAAGCCAGCTTGCGGATCAGGCCAGCGCGCAGCATCAGTTGATGACTAATGATTTCGGCATCGGCCGGGGTCTCGCGCAAGGTGGCGACGGGGTAGTGGCTGGCACGCATGTTGAATTTCCAGAGCGGGGTGTTGGTATTGGTAGTGCGTCATTTTAACGGATGTTGTGCATTACAGATAGTGTTGCCTGAACAGATAGTATGGCCTGGCGCTGAAATTCAGGGATGACGCATGGCCATAATCGCCCGCCCGAGTTTCTGGTCGGCATCGCACAGGTGGTTTAACCACCAGTAGTGCATAAATGTACGCAGGTGCTCGGCAGTCCCAGGACAATCGCCTTGCGCCTGTCCCTGAAATTCCTGCATGCGTTTTTGATAGTATTCATGTTCCCCCTGATGCATTTGCCAGAGGACCGAGTTCTCCAGTCCAGCGGTATGGGTTTCCTGTGCTTCCGTGGCGAAATGCGTTAGCGCATAGGCATTAAAGTCCGCCAGCATGGTAAACACGGTACTCAGGTTCATGTCCGGATTACTGCGGGCAAAATGCTCATTCAAGGTACGTACCAGCTGGATGTGTTCCTGGTCTATACGTTCAACGCCCGTCAGATAGTGAACAATCAAGCCAGAGAATTTGCATGTTAGAGTTCCGTGGCAAAAGTGCACTGAACTGTTCTAGAACAGTCGCCTGTCATTTACAGCATAGTACGCTGAAAAACACAGAACAAGACCAAAGATCGTAAGGCTTCATGTTATTCTGGTATGATTATACCACTTAGCGGCGCAGGTTCAGCCAGTAGTGCATGAGTTTGCGGTCATTCACCTGAATAGGATCCACCCACCAGTAACGCAAAAAGGACAGTAACCGGCTGGCAGTAGAGCCAGGTTGTGTCTGGGCCAACTGGCGAAATTCTTCAATACGCTGTCGGTAATAGTCGTGTTCACCTGCATGGATCAGCCATAACGACGACTCTGCCATATGAGCTTCCACAATCAGATGTTCTTCTGTGTCGAAATGCAGCATCGCATAGGCATGGAAATCACCAAGCATCTGAAACATGCTCAACAGATCAATCCCTTTTTTCTGCGCAAAGTGCAGGTTCAGCATTGCGACCAACTGCTGATGTTGCGTATCGACAATGGCCACCTGACACTCCCCATGGCTAAAGCCAGGGGGTTCTCTGTTTATCTTGGGGCATAGGATATTACTCCTACTCACACTCAGACCAAGCAGAGAACTTTTGACGCCAACTGCTCCAAGGACTCGACGTTCCTCCCCGGTACAGTTGGGGTATCACATATCTACCAACGACCACTCGAGGCGTATTTTTTTATCTGTACCTGTTTATGGATATTTTCAGTCGCAAGATTGTAGGCTGGCAAATCTATGAGAGCGAAAGCAGTGAACGGCCAGTGAGGTATTAAAGGATCTGTGCAGGCGCGAAGGGATTGGCAAAGACCAGGTGGTTCTGCATTCAGATAACGGAGCGGCCATGAAGGGTTCAACCATGTTGGCGACTCTTCAAA
>JAJXWR010000105.1 GCA_021781515.1 Pseudomonadota bacterium | reverse complement strand
CTGTTATTCGAATGAAATCTGCTACACAATACCATCGTACAACACCGCTAAAGTACTGGAACATGACCCTGCCAGTATCGGTTTTTAAACCGGCCATTTCTCTCGATTTCTTCACCGGCGGTCACACATTATTGGATCTTACGCTATCTGCTGGAATGTGATGGACTCAGTACATGTATCAATGAGAATGGCTTTAGCTTCAGAAATGAAGTTGCTGCTTTTATCGGCGTCAACGACCCCATGACAAACGATACTGGCTTGGTGAATCAACTGAAGACGCAATTACGGTCACTTTATAAACGTTATGCGGGAAAAAGACCCGAACTTCCGCCCTTACTTAAAAAAAACATAAACGAACTGACTGAACTGTTTCAGCTTAACGATCAGGATGTTTCGATCCTGCTCTTCATATTGACCACGAATGTAGTAGAGCCATTTGAGACGGTACTCGACGCCGCTGGCAGTATAGATGAATCTCATGCTCATGATTTAATAGCGACTATTCTTGGTTTTCCTGTTGATCAGGTTCAACAGTCTTTAGGCATACACGGGGTGCTGATCCGAACAGGGATAATTGGGTGTGATCTGGGGCTGGGCGAGTTCAGTTCTTATTACAGCTTTAACCCGAAATCCATGGCACATCGACTGCTCAGTTACGATGCACCGGTTATTGGTCTGTTTCGCAATCATGTATCCCATACAGCACAGTCAACACTGAGCCTGGCAAATTACCCCTATCTTCAGGAGGATTTTGCGGTATTGCTGCCACTCCTGCAGAAAGCGCTGACACCCACGGGCCGGTTTGGTTGTAATATTTACATCTATGGTGCACCGGGCACGGGAAAAACAGAACTTCCGCGAGTACTTGGTGCTGTTTTGGGCGTTCCTGTGTATGAAATACCACCGCTGCATGACGATGGCGACCCCATTGATCGCCTACGTTCGCTGAGGATTGCGCAAACGTTGTTTGGTAAAAAACCGTCATTGATTGTTGTAGATGAGGTTGAAGAACTTCTTGAATATGATGTGCGTCGGCCAGTTTTTTTTCGCAATGCCTCAGTGTCCAAGTCATCGCTGACAAAGTTGATGGATGACGTTGTAACCCCGACGTTCTGGATCAGTAATTCAGCGGACATTAAACCGGCATTGGCGCGACGGTTTGATCTGGTCATTCGCATGCCAGTGCCTCCGCAACACTATCGGATCGGATTATTAACAAGTTTGAATCAGGACGGGATGTTCTCTTCGCAGACCATCCAGCAGTTGGGTGCGATGGAATCCCTGTCCCCAGCAGATGTTGAGCGAGTCATGACCATTATGCACCACGTAAAAGAAAACCTGCCCCCTGAAGATCGGGAAAAAGTGCTGTGCCGGATGCTTAATCACCGTCTGGAGTTACAGTCACTGCCGATGGTACAGCGGATTTCCCGTAGTGCATTGCCCCAGTTTTACGATCTGCGATTTTTGAACTCCGACACAAATCTCGAACAACTGGCGATCAGTCTAAAGACAACGAATAGCGCCACCTTGTGCATGTACGGTCCGCCCGGAACAGGCAAGTCAGCTTTTGCCCAATGGCTGGCACAAAAACTGGATCGCCCGTTGATCATCCGGCGAGCATCAGAGATTCTGAATAAATACGTAGGTGAAACCGAAAAACGGATTGCCGAAATTTTTTCCGAAGCTGAGGCACAGCAGGGGATATTGCTGCTGGATGAGATAGATGGATTTTTTCAGAATCGCCAAACACTGCAGTCTTCATGGCAATTGAACATGGTAAATGAGTTTTTAACCCGCATGGAAAGTTTTAATGGGATTTTTATAGCCACGACCAACCTGCTGACCGTACTGGATGAAGCGTTTATGCGACGGTTTGATCTGCGCATCGGCTTCAATTATCTGCAACCAGATCAGGTGCGATGCCTTTATAGTGCACTGGCGCTTGCCATCGGTCTGCACGATACTGTTTCGCAGGATGACACACCACTGAGTACGTTCAACTACCTGACTCCGGGAGATTTTGCGGTCGTGCAGCGACGGCATCTGCTGAATCCGCTGCCTGATCATTCAGCTCTGATGGAGGCTCTGCAAAAAGAACAGTCCTACAAAAAAGACAAGAAACAGCATGCGATCGGTTTTATATAAGTGATGGTGGCGCATGACGATCCTGTCAGAATGATATTTCATAAAGGGTCAAAAAAGGTTGTTGTGGTAGATGGTTTAAGTGCCACGGTGCAATCAGCGTAGTGCTGTATTGATTTATGGCACAATGTACCTGAAATAGTGACGATTGAGAATAAAATATCACACTGTGGTAATATTAATCGTTTCATAATTTTTATTATTATATGAGATCCTTTGTTCATGAATACATCTGAAATGCGACGCCAGAAACGCAAAGAACTGGTCGAGGCGATGGTGCTTAGAAATAAGCCCATTGTCTTGGTTGCCCAAATTTTCAAAGTTTCGCTCAGGACCGCTTTTGACTGGCTGTCCCGGTATCGTCAGGGCGGGTGGCATGCGCTGAATGAAACAGCGAGATTGATTCGCCCTCGAAAAATCAGTGGTGAAGCCATGGGGTGGCTTTATGATGCCATCACGATGGGAGGGGCATTGAATGACAAACTTGCATTCTGTCTTTGGTCATTGAATAGCCTCCGCACGCTGCTGCACAAAGAGCGTGGAGTTCTTTTTTCCAAAAATTCGCTTTGTCGACTCATGAGTCATCTGGGTCTGACATCACAAAGAGCATTGTACACGTCGTACCAGCAAGCGCCTGATCAAATCAGGACAGACCATGCGCATCTCTATTTTCTGGAGGAGGCATCCTTGCGTAGCGACGCTTATCAAGGGACGACGTGGGGCAAGAGTGGGGAAACCTCGGTTGTTAAAAACAGCAGCGGGCGTTTTGGTTACACACCAATCAGTGCTGTTTCTGCTCGGGGCGATATGCACTTTGAGGCGATTAAAACGAGCATGGATGCCGATGTCTTTATCGATTTCCTGAAAAAGCTGCATCAGGATGCGGGCCAGCCAATTTTCGTCATTGCTGATAATGCACGCTATCATCACCGTATTAAAATACGCACATTTTTGGACACGCAACAGGGGAAAATCACGATGGCTTTTCTTCCGGCGCACTCCCCGGAACTTAATCCAGACGAACAGGTTTGGAATCATGCCAAAGCAGAAGTGAGCAAGCGTCCAATCGAGAGCACACTCGAAATAGAATCCAGTATTCTTTCTGCGATGCGATCCATTCAACAAAAAACAGAGGCAGTGAAGCGCTTCTTTCGCCTGCCTGACACCTTGTATGCTGGAACATACGAGCAGTAGAAAATGCGCAAAAACTTAGGCAACGATTGATAATTGAACTGGGCAACGACC
Source organism: Pseudomonadota bacterium (assembly GCA_021781515.1). Lineage (GTDB taxonomy): Bacteria > Pseudomonadota > Gammaproteobacteria > Pseudomonadales > Moraxellaceae > JAJXWR01. The sequence continues at coordinate 6,214 of JAJXWR010000105.1, read as the reverse complement.
TGATTTATTGAGCAGTACATAAAGGTCCACATGAGGTAAGGCACCATGATAAAGTCAACGGCTGTTTCTCTTCCAGAGAAACAAGCAAAAGAACAAAAATCAGATAAATCTTACACAGGTCTATTTGAACGGGTGGTTCAGTTAATTCAGGAGCCATTGAAGTATGACGAACCGGTGGATATTTTTCTCTTAGCGGCGCAACTGATTGCCTGGGTTCGCAACTCGCAGTCTGGTTTGCTGCAAGCACATGATTCCTTAAAATTCAGGGAAGACTTGATTCTCTCAGGCAAGGAACTGGCGGATCGCCTGCAGCAGGTGGTCGCTGAGACAACGTTGCATGAGATATCACTGGCATTTCAGCCGGTGGGAAACCTTCTCGAAAAAATCACCCGTGGCGATCTGACTCGGGTTTTCGATCTCTTTAACAGTGAAATTCCCTTGGGGACATTAGCGGAACCCTGTGCGCTCGCTGTTTTTATGGGCAAACTTGCCAAAAGCTCACAGAATCGACGCACAGTCAGTCGGATGCCAGATTCATTGTTCACCTTGATGGTGGAACTGGCGGGGATCAAGTCAGGGGAAATGATTGGTGTGGTGTATGAAACCACCTTTCAGTTAACGGCACAACTGCTTGAATATATCCACAAAGATCCTGCAAAAAAATTACAGTATACGATAGGGATTTTTCCTGGAAACGAAAACCGCCTGAATATTCTTGGGTTGATGCGATTATTATGTGATCCACCGGCACCAACATTCAATGGCAAGGAAGATATACAACGATGCATCGGTTTTATACCGATCGGCATCAGTTATCTGCCATCCACCATGAATTTTGAACATCCGGGCAACAGTTCGGCGGCACGTTACGTTGAAGAGGTCTGCAAGGAGGCACTGGCTAAAATTTTTGAGCATACGCATACGGGTGGAGTGATTTGTGTTCCCACCAAATACCTTTCTTCTTCAATGAGTAAGGGAGAGCGGGCGCTCTGGTTGCAGGACAATCGCATTCGAGCGGTCATCCGCTTGCCCGACGAGGGCATTCTGCGATTACGCACCAATATTTCATTGTCTTTATTGGTGTTAGGCAAAAAACCCGCGGAGGGGAACCAGAATGAAATTTTTTTCATTGATACAACGCAAATCGAGGAAAACAATCTATGGAAAGAAGAAATCTTCCAAGACAGCGAAGACAACTCAAGACGTGTCATCGTTAACAATGTATTGAAGATTCTCGATTCGAATTCACAGTCGATTGATTGGCCTGAGAAGGTACAAGCCCGTCAAGTAACACTGAACGAAATCATCGATAGAGGAAAGATGTCGCTGGATGCCTCTTGGTATATCCGGCAAAAACAGACAACAAACAATAATTCTTCCGACAACGGCGAAAAATCACTCGGTGAGGTGGTCGACTTTGTCCGGACATTATCGACGGACGTCACTATCTACAAAGATAACACTCCTCTTGAAATTGTAGAAATCGGGCCTTCGGCATTTCCAGAATTCGGATTTCTTGATTTACAGCAAATAAGAGAAAATGTTCGCAAGATCAGTGAAGATGAAAACAAAACAGCCCCAGAGGCGAATATAACTGTGGAATGGCAGGATAAAAAAGACCGGGTACTTGAAAAATACGACATTCTCATGATCATCAAGGGACGAACCAATATTGGCAATGTCGCCATGTTCCCCGCCTCCAAAGACGAGGAATTGAAAAATAACCGTGTATGGGTAGCGGCGCAGTCATGCCTGGTGCTTCGGGTAAAAAATAATAATGAGAAACCCCTTGATGCCCGGGTGCTATTAAGCATTTTACAATCAACAACAGGAAGGCATCTCATCAGGCAGAATATGATAACGACCTCTTCAGTGCCATTGATCAGGATTCCGGATTTGAAAAAAATCCCCATTCCAGATCGGAGCGAAGCCGAAGTAGGAGATATCTTTAATGAACTGTTCGAATATGATATCCGGTTTAACAATGGTCGGCAATTGCAGCGCCAAGCCATTGACCACATGAATAAAATAGTGATGAAAAAAGAAGCAGAAGACGAACCGTACCGTATGACCATGGAACAGGAAAAAAACATACTGCTGTTCCATCTGCCAGAAGATAAACCTGAAGAAAGCTGGTTACTCAGTACGGGAACGCCGTTCAGTCTGTCCTGGTCTACCAGACATTTGTTAATCAACGGCAAGATGATAACCACCCACGGCATTTCTACATTGAATAAAGAAGTGCTTGAAGCTCCTAATAATTTTTTAAAAGAAGCGAACAAAGAAATTGTTGGTATTCTGGGTACAGATGTTTTTTTAGAGCAGGACGTACTATTTGACGTTAAAAATCACCAGGCTACTTTTTATCAACGTACTGGAATTGGTTCATTGCCGAAAAATAAGATGGACAATTGGGCATCCGTGAATATTGAAATAATGTATTTGTTCGGTATGTATTATCCTGTGATAACACTTAACTTGAATGGAGAATCCTGTAAAGCATTTCTGGAAACGGCGGCACCAGTCAGTTATGTTCATAGCAGTTTGGTCACTGGCCGCAACTCCATAGGTAAAACAATGGATTTTTACCCGGGAATTGGAGAATTCGAGGTGAAATTGTATGAGTTGCCCTTGCACCTTAAAACCAACAATAATAAAGGTACAATAGATCTTGGTACCCTGCAGGTCGGTGTTTTACCTGAAGAACTGCAGAAGACAATGCTAAACGACAGTATAGTGGCCATCCTCGGTAATTCGTTCATGAATACGAGGAATGTACTGGTATCGCTTGGGAACAAGTGTTTGAAACTGGAACGATGACCGGGCAATACCGTTCTACGGATCCAGAGCCCGAAAGCTCCAATGGACTCACCCTAAACATCCCCTCTGTCTTTAGCCAAGGGGGATGTTTAGCGAGGCGCAGAATATCGCACCAGAGCATCCGCTCGCAGTGCCATCAACCAAGGACCGTAACGACGCAGAAACAGGAGAAAAGCCAGATCCCATAACAGCACTACGCACAACAACACCCCTGAAAAATGTGCCGCCGCTGCGGGAACCAGATACGGAGAGAGGCGTAGCACGCCCGCCAGCAACAGACACAAGTACATGGATTGCTCCACATGATCACTCTGCAGAGGTCGTCCCGTATGTCCCATGGCCGATCGGGTCATCATTCCAGACATGAGGATAACCATCCCAAATGCCCAGGTATGCAACACAGCGGTCAGCGGCAACGCCTGTAATTCATGGAAGATGGCAGCGACGAACCCCAGGGGAATACTCAGACTGCCCAGATAGAGAACCCACAAGAGCGGATAATGCCTGACTTTCCAGGGTTGCCAGTTCCATAAACGCACTACATGCGCCGCCACGGTAATGGGACACACGAGCAAGATCAGAACAGGGGGGGCCGATACCACCAGAAGCAGGGCGCTGACAGCGGTCAATGAGCTCAGCAGACGTTCAAACAGCGCCGACTGAAAATGCAGGGTAACTCCAGCCATGTTGCGGCTGAACATAGGCACGACACGTCCGGTGATAATGGTTTCCAGGGTGATGATCACCCCGAAAGCCCCGTAGACAATAGCATACAGACGTTCGGGGTGATGCAGGTTATAAAAAAAACAGAGATTCAGGCTTTCAAGCACCAGGCCCACGCCCAGCACGAAGAGGTTGCGGTACTGGCGTTTCTTGATAATAGGAGGAATAAGCACACTCATTACGGCAGGAATCAGCAACAAATCCAATGGTTCAGCGAGCCATAGCGGACCGCACCACAGTGCCAGGCGTGCACTTAGCCAGAGCAATCCCAGTAGCGCCAGCTTGCCGCCGGTAGCCGTTGGCTGCTGCGTCCAGTTGCCCACCGCCGTCAGCAAAAACCCCCAGATCACCGCTTCAGCAAAGCCAAACAACATTTCATGGGCATGCCAGAATAACGCAGGCAGCGCAGGACTGACTGACCAGGTTCCACTCCACAGCAACCACCACAATGGAACAGCCAGCACGGCCCAACACGCCGCCAGCAGATAAAAAAGGCGTAGCCCCAGGCTGAGTACCGGCCAACGAAACCCGTATGCACCTGCCATATTCACCTCGCTTACGATCAACCACTAAAATTCAGAGAGGAAGTTCCAAGAGATGAATTAATGTTTTGCGGTCCTGGAGCAGGCTGGCCAGTGTATATCGATCCAGCACCTGATACATTGCCTCCAGTGCCTCATACAATACCGCCTTTAACTGGCAGCCACTCTCAATCCGGCAACGAAATGCGCCCGGTTCAAAACATTCCACCAGATAAAAGTCGCCCTCACTCTTACGCACCAGTTCACCGATATTAATAGACTGCGGCTCCCGTGCCAGGCGAATTCCACCACCACGCCCCCGCATGGATTCAATGTAGTGCTCACTGGCCAGCCAGTGCACCACTTTCATCAAATGATTATCTGAAATTCCATAAGCCTGCGCCACTTCAGCCCGTGTTGCCTGTGAATTCTCCGCCGTCGAACCCAGATAGATCAGCGTACGCAAACAATAATCAGTAAAGACATTGAATCGCATCAAAGCACCATTTTAACATATATTCAGTTTATATTTTAGTTTTGAATTATTGCAATTTCTTTGATCCTGATCGGGTTCTGGGTTTTTAGTACTTAAATTTTATTTAATCCCCAGGCGTTTAGCCAGTTTGTGCAGATTGCTGGCATCCATGCCTAGCTTACGTGCGGTCGGTGCCCAGTGGTTACCCTGACTGTGCATTGTCTGTGTGATTAGTTGCCGCTGGAAATCAGCCAGGGCCTGCTGTAACGTCGTATCCTGCAAATGTCCGATCGGAACCGTCTCGGTCATGGGCGGCGTACTGCTGTTATTTTCAATCTCTCCCAGATCCAGCAGCACCGGTTCTAGCGTTACAATGTCGGAACGTTTTGCCCCCCGACTCACGGCCTTGATCGCCGCCCGACTGATAACATGTTCCAGTTCCCGCACATTCCCCGGCCAGGCATACCTTAGTAACAACGATTCTGCTGCGGATGACAAGCGAATACTGCGTAAGCCCATTCTTGCCCGGTTCAGCTCCAGAAAATGCCCGGCCAGCAACAAAATGTCATTGCCACGATCACGCAAGGGCGGAATGGGAACCGGATACACCGACAACCGATGATAAAGGTCGGTCCGGAAACCTCCTTCATTGATCGATTGCCTAAGATCCCGATTGGTGGCAGCAATAATCCGCACATTGACCTTACGCGGCTGATCTTCACCCAATCGCTGAATTTCGCCATTTTGCAAAGAGCGCAGCAGTTTGGCCTGCACCCCCAAAGGCAGTTCACCCACTTCATCTAAAAAAAGACTGCCTCCTTCGGCCGCTTCAAAACGTCCGGCCCGATCAACACTGGCTCCTGAAAAAGCACCACGGACATGGCCAAACAGTTCACTTTCTGCCAACGATTCCGGCAGAGCCGCACAGTTGACGTGCACCAGTGGCCCAGTACGTCGGGAATGCCGGTGAATATAACGTGCCAGCAATTCTTTCCCCACACCGGTTTCACCCAGCAAGGTAACGGTCAGATCAGAAGGAGCGACCACATCGAGTTCTTGCAACAAGCGCAACAAGACTGGGCTACGCCCAATTAGCTCTTCTGAATCCAGACCTTGTATCATCTGCACTGATGAGTGTTCGGGCTGGCTGCGCAAACTGCGCACCTCTTCTTCCAGACGGGTCATCCTTATCGCCGCTTCCAGTAGAATGATATGCCGCCCCAGATCCAGACGCATATGTTCGTTAAAGGTGTCCATGGCCAATGCATCCAACGTCAACACGCCCCAGGGACTACCCTCAACAAACAGGGCAACACCCATGCAATCATGAACCGGCAACGGTGCCCCTTCCCGGTTTTCCAGGAGGCCGTCGTAAGGGTCGGGAAGTTCTGTTCCTGGTTTGAAACGAATGGGTTCACGCTGGGCCAAAATAGCGGCAAACCGTGGATGCAAAGCAATTCTGAAACGCCGCCCTACGGTATCCTGCACCAACCCCTCCACCGCCACCGGCAGCAACTGATCCTCTTGCAAACGCAAAATGGCCACCGCATCACAAGAAAAATGCGCTTTAATGGTTTGTACTATACGCTGCAAACGAATAGCCGGTGGTAACGCTGTTACCAGATCGGCCAACAGCACTTCTTCAAACACGCAGATCTCCTTTTTTCTTTCAGCG
>JAJXWR010000104.1 GCA_021781515.1 Pseudomonadota bacterium | reverse complement strand
ACAGCGGTGGCTGCGGTGGCAGAAACACCAGACAATGCAGCCATTGGTGCCGGTTCGTCAGTTCAGTAACACCGATGGCAGCGGCGGTGGTCATAATGATCCAGCGAACGAGCGGATCCACTAAGGGCACCGGTTGTTGCTCCGGGAGCGGCAGTACGAATAAATGCCAGATCCACTCCTTCAGGTTTCGGGGGTTGTTGACACCAAGCGGCCCTGCAACGTCAAATAACAGACGTTTAGCCAAACGGGCACCGAGAAAATTCATGAACCTGAACTAACAAGAATTTCTTGCCGACAGGCAAGAACCCAGTCGGCCAGACCCTGAATGTCGTGGGCCGCCTGGCTTTGCGGCGCATAAGAAGAAACGCAACGGGCAGCAGCCAGTGCTTCAGCCACAGCCTCATCCTGATGAATAGGGCAAGGTACCAGACGCTTCCCCAACTGCTGTGCCAGTGAGGCGAGAATATCTTTACGTAACGTTCGGGTGGCATTGGCCTGATTGATCACATAGGCGGAGCCGCAAAAATGCCGGGCTCCCCGGGAATAGTCCTCAAGTACCGTCTCAGATACCGGAATGGTCATATAGGAAGCAGCATCACTAAGCACGACATTCAATGCAAAATGGGCGGCACGGACAGCCTGCTGGGTATAGACACAGGGGCCTTTGGCTGAATCAATGATGGCGATGCTCTCAGGGCCCCAGTCAATGTCGTCAATCCGCTGCTGCAGCCAGTCTGGTTGCTCGGCCAACATCTGTTCTACCCGACGTCGTCCTGTTTCATCGACCTGACCAAAGGGTAAAAAATAAACCCCGTCTGCATTTTGCAGGGCAGCCGCTTCCCAGGCGTCCCCTTGGGCGAGACGACGCACGAAACCATCTTCACTGGGGCCGGCGTGACTCAGGTGCATGCACAATGTATTTTGTGGGTCAAAATCCACCGTCAACACCTTGTAGTTTCTTTGCGTCAATACCGTCGCCAGGCTGGCGGCTAAGGTGGTACAGCCCACGCCGCCTTTGCAGGACACCATAGCCAGCGTAAACACCCAATCCTCTCCTTTACTGTTGGCGGAGCATTGTGGAAGAGATACGCTGCAGAGCGGGATTCAGGGGACGCAGCAGTGGCCAGTGGTTGCGAATCGTCGTCGCATATTCTTCCGCCTGAACATCCACATAATCCAGGTGAATACTGGTTTTTTTTAACAGTCGATCCACATCGTCCTCAGTGTCCAATACAGAATATAATGCCACTATGTGGTTGATGGTCGTTGGGTTGCTTATTGACGTTTGCATAACGTATTCTCAGCAATTTGTCCGGTATTAACCACAGTATAGTACATAATAAGTTTTATATAATTTTTCGGGAAACTTATTGATCTATTTTGGCCATTAAGCAGTAAACTTAAGCATTAAACTCAGGCAGTAAACGGGCCATGGCCTGCAGATAGACGAGGCATGGAGCAGCGAACAATGGAGACTATGGATACGGCAGACCTGTCGCCCGCACTGTTGGGGATCGAAGGCTTAGCCAATCAGTTTCGTGATCTGTTACCGGGGGGGATTTATGCGGTGGTGGTGGATAATCCGCAGGTCAGGCGCTTGCTGGCGGCTACCACTTTGCGTTTTTCCGAGCAAAGTGGCCTGGCAATGGCGTGTATCACTGCTGATCCCGCTGCATTGAACGAGGAACTGCAACGATTACGCGGCGATGAAATTGAAGTAACACCCGTTCGGCTTTTTCAGTTACAGGGGCATCTGGCGGATAATCTCAGGCAATATGGAGTATGGCGCTGGCTTGATGAACTGGAAAGTATGGGGGTCGGGCGTGCATCAGCATTGATTCTGGAGCCTGCACAAGGCGTGATCCGCCTCGATCAGCTGACGCTGGCGAACCAGCAGCAGCGACTTTATGGCGACTGGTTACGCTACCACCGTTGCGCTGCCTTGTGGATTTTCGCTGACGAGGAGCGGTTGTGGCCGCAGTTATTGACTGTTCGTGAGTACTTGTCCGGTTTGGCCTGTTTGCAGTCCTCTGGCTATTCGCATACCTGGAATGTTGAATTCTGGACCGCCCGAGAGGCGTTTTCAGGGAGTACCTGCCTGGCGCTACAGGTGGATCCTTATGGCAGCCTGTTTGCACTGCAGATGGTCCTCGGTAAAGAGCTACTGAACGCCCACGCAGCGGATCAGGAGCGGGTGGTGGTGACCCGTGCGGCGGTTCAGGGTGAATCCGGTATCCCTGTTTCCTGGGAAATCATTGAGGATATCCGCGAGGTGGCTGAACAGTTACAGCAAGCAGTGGCGGCCACAGTGATTCTGGATTTTTCCCCTGAAGTGGTGTTTGATGAATTGGCGCATCTGGTGCATCAACTGCGGTTGCGCAGTGGCCGCCGACTGAAACTGATCGTGCGTGGCCGGGGTCGCCCGCTGCGTTATGCCCAGGAGTTGCTGCTGTTGCGTCTTGGTGCCACGGTGCTGGTGGACATGGAGGTGTCACTGACCCGGTTGCTGCGTATCGTGGTATCCATTCAGGCACAGGTTTATGGTCGGGAGATCGAAACCGATTATGAGGGCATTATAGCGTTGGCCAATCCGGATTTACCCAGCGGTTACCTGAGTCCATTGGCGTTTTGCGTTGCAGTACGTGAGTCGCTGCAACGCAGTGAACTGATGGGACTGGAGAGCATTATGGTGCGTCTGCGCCTGCTGCAGGGCACGCACCATCGGGATGTGTTGCAATCCTGTCTGATTAAACGCAGTGGCGATTTTTATACCCTGGACGATAGCAGTCTGTACTTTTTCCTTTACGCATGTCCTTCAACCTCGCTGGAAGCGACGTTGCCGCGTATTTTGTTGCGACCTGTAGCGGAACTTTTTGATCAGCAAACGCAGTTTTCTGATGCGCTGACCCTGGAAGAGGCTCTGAAAAATTTGGAGCACCGGGCGAATACCCAGGCGTTGCTTGACTACAGCGAAATCCTGTTGACAGCCGCCGCTGCAGAGGCAGAACCGTTGCTGGTGCGGCCTGACGTTAACCTTGCCCAGGGGCAACACAGCGTTGAGCTTCAATCGGGGGGGCTAAAGAAAATTCATTTACCGTTGCGCCGGGGGCGAGACCGCTCATGAGCTATTCTTATTTTCTCGGGTTTGTACTGGTATTTTTAATGACGGGCATGGCCGGTGGGGCGTTACTGCTGCTGTATGTACGCTCGCATCGCATTCCCTTGCGGCGATTCTGGCGGCGTCTGTGGGGACCACCCCGGCATCCCGTGTTTCTGAAACCCTATGCTCCAGAAAACAAACCTAAAAAAATCCTGCAGTGATCACTATCGTTCTAATGAGAAGCGCCATCAATGGCCTGAGTAATCGGTATGGGGTTATGGAATTATTATTTTATTGCGAAATTTTACCTGTATTTTGCGCATTACATGGGATTTCATTTGGGAATGAATCTGGTTTTTGCGCTTTTCCTTCTATTGCCACTGCATGGGACCAGTCTTAAAACAATCAGGCTTGAAACAATTAGAAACATACTGGCGTTACCTGCCGGTTTTTGTCTGTTTTATTACGATACCTGGTTCCCGCCATTTTACCGGATTCTGGAACAACGCCGGGCCATTGAAGATTTCAGTGGGGGCTATCTGCTGGAATTGGCAGGTCGCTTCCTGCATCCACTGGTCGTGCTAACGGTGCTGGGACTGTTGACAGTGAGTGCCGTGGCGGCGCATAAATTTCGTCTCAGCACGTTTGTAGTACTGACGCTGCTGGCAGGAATCCCGTTGTATGCGTGGTGGTCACCCTTCTTTGATGCAAAGCCTGCGATCTACCAGGCACCGGTAAGTGTTGCAGACAACGTACAGACCAGAGCGTCGGTTGCGACATGGATCGACAATGGCGTCGTTCCCGCCGCTATGCAGCCTCTGGCTCACCCTCAGGATCAGGACCTGGATGCGGCGTTGCAAGGATTTTATCAGGAGCAGGCGGCCCGGGTGGTTCGTTTTCAGCCCGGAAAGGCACAGGACGTCCCTTTCGATCTGATTGTGTTGCAAGTGTGTTCCTTGTCCTGGGATGATCTGCGTTTCAGTGGCGAAGATCATCATCCGCTGTATTCCCGCTTTGATTTTCTGTTTACCCGTTTTAATTCAGCGGCATCCTATAGCGGCCCGGCGGCTATCCGTTTGCTGCGTGGCAGTTGTGGTCAGACATCCCATGCACAACTGTATGTGCAGGATCGTCCGGTCTGTCATGAATTTAGCCAGTGGGCGGCCATGGGATTTACACCACAGTGGCTGATGAATCATGACGGTCGCTATGGCGGATTCCTGAATGATATTCAACAACGCGGTGGTGTGACGGTCGCTCCTGAAGATTCCAGTCAGGCAGCCGTGGCCTTAAAGGCATTTGACGGCACACCGATTCGTCGTGATTATGCCGTATTGTCGGCCTGGGCTGCACGCCGGCAGCAGCAGTCGCCCCTTAAGGTGGCGCTCTACTACAACACGATCAGTCTGCACGATGGCAATCATTACCCCAACGAACCGGCTTATGCGGGAACGGGCAAGACTTATCCGCAGCGACTGCACGTGTTACTGGAAGATGTTAATCATTTTCTTGATGATCTGGAGCATTCCGGGCGTAAGGCGGTCGTGGTCGTAGTCAGTGAACATGGAGCCAATGCCCGGGGCGACAGAATGCAGATCCCTTTCATGCGGGAAATTCCCGGCCCATCGATTTCTCTTGTACCGCTGGGAATCAGCCTGATCGGGTTGCCGTCGCACCCACCGCACCCCCTGCTGATTACGCGGCCCAGCAGTTATACCGAGTTGTCACAATTGTTGGCGGAACTGGTGCACAAGGATCCGTTCAATGGCGCACAGAACGAAATTTCTGCTCGTTCAGCGCCCGATTTACAACAGTACATTGAACCGTTGGGCAGCACGCCGTTTGTCACGGAAAATGAAGACATCATTGTTATGCGCTACGGCAACCGTTACTTCATTCGTTACAAGAATTCCGGATGGACAGATTATCAAATGTGAACGTTGGCCTCAGGCATACGAATGCTCAGAATGAATACACAGTACGCTTTTGTCTTCTTCACCGGCCTTGGCCATCCGTTCCAGAAACTGCAACACCTCCATACTGGAAGATTCCATTTCCCCAATTTCCTTAAGGACAACAGCATAATCCTGGCGCTGATGCGCCGCTAGTGCCGTCAGCGCACAGTGATGCACACGGATATGTGGCTGTTCCAGTTCCCGATACCCTGGAAGCTTAGAGAAACAGGCAAAGCCTTCGCCCTCATAATACCATTTGCCCAATCGACAGTCTTTGTGGGAGGCAAACTGAAAGTTATGTTCCTCAGTTATCTGAAGTAAAATCTGATAAACACGAAACTTGTACAGTAGATGATCCACTTTGGCCAATTCACAAAAACTACGCAGAGCGGTCGCTCCAATGGACATTTCCATATTGGCCGACGTATTGAGGATTTTGTGCATCATTTCAGAGGCAATGCGTCCGTCATTGCTATAATTTTGTGCATGCGTTGCCAGTTCAGAAATACGGTTACGGCTCAGTGTACTGTCTTCGCGGATTTTTTCTACCAGTTCAGAAATGCTGACGGTCGCATGCGAGGTTCTTTTAGCCAGATTACGCACTTCTTCAGCAACAACCGCAAAACCCCGGCCCTGATCACCGGCCCGGGCGGCTTCGATGGCCGCATTCAGCGCCAGCAAATTAGTCTGATCCGCAATTTGCCGGATCATGTTGAGAATATCACCCACCTGGTCTGAACGTTGGACTAATTGCTCAATCATTGACGCCGTATTTTGCGAAGATTCGGCAAGCAGGGACAGATTTTCAGAAATAACACCGATGGATTTGCGGCTTTCTGAAGACAGTTGCTGACCAGACATGGCCTGTTCTTTCTCGCTCAACATGGAATTAGCTAATAACGCCAGCGATTTTTGGGTTTCAGCAATGGAATTTGAAAAAAGCGGGAGATGATCGAGTAATTTCCGAGTATGTTCCAGTTCAGAACGTAGTGCTCCGGATTGTGTGACCTGAAGTGCCTGTTCTTGTTGCCTGGTTTTTAATTCATTGTTTAATTTTGTAATTTCTGATTTCAACCGGGATATTTCAGCGTCGCGTTGCAGAACATCCTGTTTCCAGAACATGAATAATCCCCTAGAGTAAGCGTTTTGATTCTATAGAAATAAATAATTCAGATTATGACCTGTATTCACGCAAAAAATCAAAGGATTTTGAACAGGCATGCTTAAAATGATGCGGAATAATCATTGATGGTTATTCCGCAGGCAAACAGGTGCTTCACTCATCTTGCGCCAAACCAGCATCGATGTCCTGAGTTGCTGAGGTCTGTAGATTATTCCAGTATTCCTGAATACAGTCCAATACGGCAGTATTCGACAATAAACCCAGATGACCGACACCGGCAAAGTACTTTCTGATCAGACAGGAGGCCTGCAATAAACTATTGCCATCAGCATCCTGCGCCAATGCCGAAGCGACAGGAACCAGACCATCGCCCACCCAGGGACCAACCCCCAGATTTTTTGATTCTTCAAATTCGCCGGCAATCAAAAGATGGGTTGCACCTGCAGGTAATTGCGTTGTGGAATGGCCTACCGCACCATGACGCAAATCCTGAATACCCTGACTGCGGATCATTCCAAGTTGCATCAGGGGTTGTGTCCAGGGGCTAAGCCCGAGCAGGGCATTGGCCTGGTTTCCGAGGCGCTCCAGTGGCGCGCCCGCATGGGGACTGCCCAGATAAACAGCCAATCGCAATTTATCCACCCAGACGCTGGCTTCTTCCTGACCATACGCCGCCCGTATGACCAGGCCTCCCATACTGTGTCCCAGCAACATCAGTTGTGTCGCACGCAACTGCGCCAGACGCATTGCCAGTCGTCGACCATTTTCAGCAATCGACAAACCACTATTGTACCGGACAAAGACAATCGTCCAGCCTGCCGCTGCCTGCACATCAAACAGGGATTGAAATCCCGGCTGAGAAAAGGCCGACTCGTTCATACATAACCCATGCACAAAAATGGCGATATGTTGCTGCTCGACCAGATTTTCTGGCTGAATTAACTGTCCATTGCGGTCGCGCAGTTCAATGTCAGATACCAGTGGATGTCCAGTTGTCTCCAGGTGATCGCCAACCACACCACGTACAGCACCGAGAATTCCCTGCCATTGTGGATGTTCCGGCCAGTCACTGCCTGGCCACTGCCGTGCCAGCTCGGCCGCTGACTGCAAACTCCCCTGCACCAGTTCATAAATCGGTTCATGCAAGGAAGGTAGCGTCATCTGTTCACTGAGCGGCACGACACTCCGATAAATTTGCTGATGCATACGGCGAACCACACCCGAGATGCCAGCAGCCGCTTCTGCGGCCAGACCGACCAGATGCACCACAGCCCGTATTTTTGCCACTTGTTGTTCAGTCACTCCTGTACTGCTCCTTAAATCAAAAGATACTGCGCATGATCTGCCAAGCATCATGCCAGAAAACGCCCCAACTCTTCAACAAAACGACGCGGTTCCTGCAAAGGAATAAGGTGCCCGGAATGGGCAAACTGCACCAAACGACAATCAGGTAGCCAGTGGCGGTACTGTTGTTGACCTGCTTCCGGATAAAACCAGGATTTTTGCCCAATAAAAACAGTGACCGGTACACTACAGTGTTGGAGTGAAGGACGGTAATCCGGTGCCTGTAGATAAGAAGTCAGATAAATACGCATATCGGCCAGACGTGACATCGGAAACCAGTGCGTCAGTAAGTGCGGCCAGCGCACAGACCAGTTCAGCAGCCGGGCTGCTGCCGCCGAACGAAAATGATAGCGAGCCAGATCTGCCCAACTGCCTAACAGTTTCTGTCGGTCTGCCACGGATAAATTCCATAGAAACTCAACGTCACCGCACTCATGCAACTGCCTGAGCAGCAGTTGCAGCGCATTAAAAAATTTGTCCTGGCGTTTGCCCATTACCCCATAAGGCCAGTCCGGCTGATTCACAATACAGGGGCTCTGATCGATATTCAAGTAACGCTGTACCCAACGAAAACCACCGTCACGTTGCCAGTGCCAGGCCACAGAGGCACCCAGGGAGTAACCAATCAGCCGGATATTGTCCAGTCTCAGAGACCGTACAATATCCTCAACGTCCTCTCGGTGACCTTGGAATGCATCCGGATGCCGCAAGGCCACGTGCGATGAGTGGCCTACTCCGCGAAAATCAGGAATAATAAACTGGTAATGCCGCCGCCAGGGCAACAGGAATGGCCACCAGTGCCGACTGGACATTCCCAGACCTGACAACACCAGCACCGGTTCACCTTTACCCCATATCCGCACGAACAGTGACGCACCATCGCGCAACTTCACCCATTGGAACATCGTTTATGCATCCACAAAATTAATGAAATTCAACCGGTGCGCAAGACGTCAGGATATTTGAATCCGTTTTTTCAAAGAGACAGGGACGCACTCTATTGATAGTAGCTGAAAGATGCATGAACCATATAGGGAACCTGATTTCGCAGGCAAGTAGAGCAAGTGCCAGGCGGCGGCGAACCAGAGGGAGCCATAGACTCATGATGGTAAAGTGGAGTATCACTCCCGGTCAGGCATGAAACAGATAAATCCCCGACATCCCCCAACTCAGCGCACAACTCAGCGCATTGTGCCGTTCCCATGAAAAAATTGCACTAACCTGTTGACCATTGAGTTCAGGGAAAGTAATATGCGCCCTCGCAAGAGGTGATCTGTTGTTGGGGTTGTCTGTGCGTCATTCGGGGTATAGCGCAGTCCGGTAGCGCGTCTGCTTTGGGAGCAGAATGTCGGGGGTTCAAATCCCTCTACCCCGACCAAGGTTGTATGAGAACTGTAATGCGCTCGTAGCTCAGCTGGATAGAGCATCGGCCTTCTAAGCCGAGGGTCGCAGGTTCGAGTCCTGCCGGGTGCGCCAATGGCATGCTTGAACTGCGATGTCAATGTGTAGGGCAATGTCAATCTGTAAGATAGAGGCAGGGCAGGCAGTCAAATCAACTATTTCCTCTCTGCATTAGCGTGGTTTCAATGGTGGCCGTAGCTCAGTTGGTAGAGTCCCGGATTGTGATTCCGGTTGTCGTGGGTTCGAGTCCCATCGGCCACCCCAGTGTTTAATGGATTTTTTTAGCTGTTTTGCCAGTGAAAAATAAAGTGACTCTTGAGTGACTGCAGGCAAGTCAGTTACACTATTTCGTAGTTACGGGTCGTTAGCTCAGTAGGTAGAGCAGTGGACTCTTAATCCATTTGTCGTAGGTTCGATCCCTACACGGCCCACCATTTTAACAGAATCAGCAAGTGGCAGCACAAGTGGCAGCACAAGTCAGCCAGTGTCTTGTTAAATCGTAATTATTTAGCACAGTTTTACGTACTGATGAGATTTTGAATAAAATCAGGCTATTCTCCACGAATGCGCATCTCCAGAGCAGTTCCTGGCCCGATACCCTGTTTTTGGCAGGTCGAGAGCGAAGATCGAATAGTGCAAAAGGTTCTGGCACACTCCATGTAGTAAAGAGTTTTTGCACAAACTTAGCACCGATGTGATAGCGCAGCGGATCGCAATTCAAACATGATATCTGGACTGCTCTCCCTATCAATCAGGCACCGATGGCTACCCGAAATTCCAGTGTCCGTACAGCCTGTTGTGGGCAACGTGCCTCCTATCGGCGATAGGGGGTGGATAGAATACAGCG
>JAJXWR010000103.1 GCA_021781515.1 Pseudomonadota bacterium | reverse complement strand
TTCATAGACCCACGGGGACTGAGGCGCCAGACGTAACGCCTGTTCCAGTACATGTGTCTCCAGGTCATAACGACGAATGCGTGCATAGACATCGGCCCGCTGCAACAACTGATTAACCACCGGCAACTGATGACCATCCTGCAAAGCAACAGGAACGGGCTGTGCATAATGCGGCAAGACCGGCGGCGATGGCTGCACTGGCGCACCTGGCGTTGCCGTACCGGTTCTGGCCGGAACCGCAGGCACCGGGGCCTGAGTGGCTTTGCCAGGGCTCGCCCTGAGAATAGGCGACTTTGGCGGCAAGACGGCCGTTGCACTCGCCCGTCCATGGGGTGGTGTTGTCGAACAGGCCACGACCCCCCAACAACAACCGATCAAAAACACTATACGCCAATTTATGGTAAACTGCCTGAAACCACTCACTATTTACCCCACAGTGACTTGATATGATCCACCAGGCTTTCCACCTGACTAGCCGGTGCAACTGCCGTTGTGGGTTTCGCTGTACAATTACCGGTTGTTTTTGGCAAGGTGTCTGAAAAAAACGGACGGTACACAGCACCTGCACAAGTTTCCTGGGAGAGTGCCTGTTGCAGCGGATCCACCCATGCCCAGACAATATCCTCCGGTTGCGGCAATGCGGTCGGTTGCGGATGAATCTGCCGCATCAGACTGATCCACACCGGTAGCGCCCCTTGCGCACCCGCCAGTCCCATGGGGTGGTTATCATCCCGACCCACCCAGACCACTGCCAACCGGTTACCGGTAAATCCGGCAAACCAGGAATCACGCAACTCATTAGTAGTACCCGTTTTTCCAGCCATATCGGTTAATCCGGGCAGTTGGTGGCCTGCAGCAGAAGCCGTACCAGAAACTGTAACCGCATGGAGCGCCTGCCACAACAGGTACAGCGCCGAGGCACTCACTACCTGTTCATTTTCCACCTCATACCGTGATAGCGGCTGACCGCTGCGATCCACCACCTCACGGATCGCCCGTACAGGAATACGAAAGCCACTGGAAGCGATCGTCTGGTAAAAACCGAGTATTTGCCAAGGGGTCAGACTAATGGCCCCAAGTAGCGTGGAAGGGTATTGCGGAATGGTCTGTTCTATGCCAAGACGATGCAAAGTGGCAATGACCTGGGGCAGTCCTTCGGCCAGACCCAGACGGATACTGGCCAGATTATAGGAATGCTTGAGCGCCTCCTCCAGCGTCACCTGTAACGGGGCATCAGGCTCGGCATTATGCGGCTGCCAGCGATGCCCCTGTTCCTCAAGCTTGAGCGGGCTATTGTCAAGCCGGCTGATCAAGGACGCATGATGGCTGGCCAACGCCGTTAGATAAATCCCTGGTTTCAGTAAAGAACCCACTTGACGTGCACTGACCAGCGCCCGGTTATAACCCATAAATACCGGATCTGCCGAGCCCACTACCGCCAACAGTTCACCATTTTGCGGATTGCTGACCAATACCGCCCCCTGTAGCCCGGCACGAGAGCGGGCCGAATGGCGTAAATGCGCCAGTGTCCCCTGCAAGGCCGCTTCAGCAGCACGCTGCACCCGAGGATCCAGGGTAGTGAATATCCGCAGTCCTTGAGTCTGCAGTTGCTCATCTTTATAATCCTGTTTCAGTTGCTGACGAACCACGTCCATAAACGCCGGAAAAAGCGTTCCTGAAGCATCCGGATGCCGAATAACCACCAGCGGCCGCCGAATAAGGCGTTGGTACTGTGCCGACTGAATAAAATGCTCGTGCAACATATTGGCCAGCACAATATTGCGTCGGTTAAGTGCCTGCAACCGATGGGTTCTAGGATCATATAACGTCGGCCCTTTAACCATTCCCACCAGCGTGGCAGCCTGCTCCAGACTGAGATCAGTGACGGGTTGACCAAAATAGTACTGTGAGGCCAGCCCAAACCCGTGGATTGCATGTTTTCCGGCCTGACCCAAGGTCACTTCATTGAGATAGGCCTCAAGAATTTCATTTTTACTGTAATGCAGTTCAATCAACAGGGCCATGGCTATTTCCCGAAGTTTGCGCCGCAGCGTCCGCTCATCACTCAGGTAGAAATTTTTCACCAGTTGCTGCGTCAATGTACTGCCGCCCTGACGCAAATGCCCATGCCAGAGATCAATCAACATGGCCCGGGCTATACCTCGTAAAGACACACCGTGATGATGATAAAAATCCCGGTCTTCTGTGGCGAGCAGTGCCTGTAACAAACCCGGAGGGGCCTCTGCCAGACGCATGAGAATCCGGTCTTCCTGCTGCGCAGGATAAATACTGCCAATAATGAGCGGATCAAGCCGTACCAGATTCTGATCCGTCTGAGTACTGGTCAGCGCACTGATCTTTCCACCATCAAAACGCAGGCGCACTACCTGTTCGGCTTCCTGTGCATCCGCATAGACAAAACGACGCAGATGCACCAGCAGATCCGTTCCTTCATGGCTAAAATACCCAGGATTACGGATAGCGCCTTCAACGTAATGCAAACGATGTAATTCGGCCAGAACATCTGCTTCCGTCAATCCCGCACCTGCATACAGTTCCATCGGTCGCGCATAGACCTTGGCAGGCAATATCCAGCGATGCCCCTCGAACTGAGTACGCACCCAATGATCCAGTTGAAACAGGTACAGACCCAGTCCAGTCCCGACCAGCATCAGCACTATCCCCAGCAGGCTCACTACACCTACCCAGCCCCTCTGATACACCATCCGCCGCAAAAACATTCCTCCTTCCACGGTTCGCCTGTTCACAGAAACGTGCTAGAATACCCGCCATTAGCATAACAGAATACTCCTATGAAACGTTACGATGTTTATGCACTGGGTAATGCACTGGTTGACTTGGAATACCAGGTTGATGAGGCATTCCTGCAACGCATGGAACTGCACAAGGGCCTGATGCGTCTGATGGACGAGACGCAACGCCTTCATCTGCTTGCTGCACTGCACAACGACTACACCCTCATCAAACGTTGCAGCGGCGGCTCGGCCGCCAATTCGGCCTATACCGTTGCTGGTATGGGCGGACGTGCCTTTTATTCCTGCCGGGTGGCCGATGACGAAGCCGGTGGCTTCTACCTTCAGGATCTCCGGCAAGCCGGAATCGACTGCAACCCGGGAACGCAACGCCCGACAGGTCATACCGGCACCTGTATCGTCCTGATTACCGAAGATGCCGAACGTACCATGCAGACGCATCTGGGCATCACCGCCGAAGTATCCCCAGAAGACCTGAATCCGGAAGCGCTGGCCCAGTCCCGCTGGCTGTACCTGGAAGGTTATCTGGCACCTTCCGCCTCTGCCAGAGCCGCTGTCAGTAACGCTCGACAGCTTGCAAAAACTCATCACATTCCTGTGGCTTTGTCATGCTCAGACCCGTCGATGGTGCGTTTTTTTCGTGAAGAATTTCTCAGTCTGCTTGAGCACAATGTCGATCTGTTATTTTGCAACGAAGAAGAAGGCTTGCTGCTCAGTCAATGCAGCACCGTGGAAGCCGCATTAGAGGCGTTAAGCCAGTGGGCTCCGGAAGTCGTCATGACCCGTGGTGCTGAAGGAGCCATAATCGCCCATCAGGGCGTGCAGGAACGTATTCCAGCGTTTGTCGTTTCCCCCGTAGACACCAATGGAGCCGGCGACAGTTTTGCCGGTGCTTACCTCTATGGCAAAACCCATGGAATGACCTGTTACGACGCCGGTATTCTAGCCAGCCGCACCAGTGCTGAAGTGGTCACCCAATTTGGGGCCCGTTTACCGTATGCACGTTATCCGGAAATACTGCGAGAACATCAAACCTGCAAATCAACAGGCTAACCCTCACGTTGCCTAAAGGCTGGAGGCAGTACAAAATACCCATCTTTTTCCACCGTACTATTCTTATAGTGCTTTGCTACAGCACTCAAGTGTGGCGTGTATGATCGCTGAACTGGCTGATTCTATCAGACCGGCACCATCCCAACGTAGGTTCATGCACCGTCTGTCACTCCGTACGCCGTTGTTTCCGCATCACGATTGACAATAGCAGCGCTGCCTTCTACATTGAAATTATCCTCAGGATCAGGATCATGGAAGGTTCCATTATGCGAAGGACGCTGGTTTTACATAAAACCTGTCAGCCTCAGTGGCAACAGTTTATTCTGTTTTTTCTAATGACTTCAGCTAATGCGGATACCAATGACCTGTTCTCCATGGATCTGGAGTCTTTAAGCAAAATTCCCGTAGAAACAGCAACGCATTACAGCGAATCTGCTGCACAGGTTCCTGCGGTGGTCATTGTGCTGACACATGAACAGTTATTACAGCGTGGTTATCGCAATCTTTCAGAAATTTACAATGACTTGCCCGGCATGAATGTAACGCGTCCCTATGGTGATACGTATTTCAAAAACTATTGGCGAGGATTACGCACCAACGTTGGCTCACCCTACCTGGTGCTCGTGGATGGGGTAACTTTTAATGATCTGCATTTTAACGAAGATGAAGCGCTGGTCGCTGTACCCATGAGCAATATTGATCATATTGAAGTTGTCTACGGGCCTGCCTCCGCCGTCTATGGGGCTGATGCATTTGCCGGGGTTATCAATATCATTACCAGAAACGACACCCGTGAAGGCCAGTCATTTGATGGTCAACTGAGCACCGGCAGCGATTCCAGTCGTATTGCCGATGTCACTGCCCGCTACCGTGCCGGGGACTGGCGAACCAGCATCAGCTTACGTTATGACTATGGCTATCTTGATCCGTCTGCAATGAATGACTACACATGGACACAACAACGTTATTATGCCAATACGGCGTTGTGGGGCGGTTTTCTCAATAATTCAAACTACGGCAGTTTTCACTCCCCACATCAGCAAGAAGGCCTGGATTTTCGTCTGCAATACCATGAAACCGAAATTGCCGTGCAGGAGTGGCGCCTTGCTACGGGGTACGGTAGTGAATATCCCGCAGATCAGGTACAAAACTATGCATGGTGGCAAGAACCCGAGAGATCCGCCTATGTTCGACAGGTGGCGCACCCCACCGATGATCTGGACAGTACAACACTGATCCGTTATCGCGACTCTTCTATTGCCCCCACTTCGGACTTTCTGGAAGGATACAACGTCACCGATGCCGTTACCCATAATCCTGAACGTATCCTGAATTATTCCTATTGGGATTACCGCGCCAAAGGATGGAGTGCTCAGCAGGATATGGTGTGGCATGCCCGGGAGAACCTTACTTGTACCGCTGGCGCTGACCTGAAGTTCAACCATCTGCAAAAAGCCTATTGGACCAGTTACGGCCCTTCACTCCCTCCAACTCAAATTCCGACGCTGGCGAGTTATCCTTTTCCCGGCCCTCCCGGGTACAGCGGTATTGCTGCCAATTATATTGACATCCGTGAACAGGGAGCCTATCTCGCTTCCCGCTATCAGTTGCCACATTGGTTAAATTGGGAGCACGTACTCCATTTGGGGGTTCGTTATGATGATGAGTCAGATTATGGCTCTTCCGTCGATGTAAGAGCCGGATGGGTGAGTTCACAGGGTCCATGGGTCGGCAAGCTGATGTATGGACAGTCCTTTGAAGCGCCACCGCCGCGGTTACTTTACGGCGGCTGGAGAGGCGCAGGCTCCGATCTCAATCTGAAGCCTGAGCGAGCAGACACTGACGAGGCCAGCCTGAGTTACACACTAGCCAATTTTAGTACATTAGTCAGCGTTTATCAGATTCATAGTTATAACGACATCCGCACCTCTTCCAGCGGTGCCGAAAATCTGGGGAATCAGGTCATTTATGGTGCTGATTTACATTTGAACCTCTTATGGTCGCTGGCGGGAGTACAGCTACGAAGTTGGGGTTATTACTCCTACCTCACCACCAGCCAAGCCTGGCCGCAGTTGGACGGAAGTTCATCTTCAGGCCCTATTGGCGATATCCCGTTTCATTCTGTTCGCACCGGACGGCTGACTGGGGTTCTCGTTGGCAAAGCACATTGCGAATGCGCTACATTGGTCGCCTGCAAACCGTGTCTACCAATCCCATTGGGGAAATACCGGGAAGTACGGTAGTAGATATCAACCTGAACCACTGGATTTCACAACACATCAATCTGGGAATTAATGTCTACAACCTGTTTGACCATATCTATGCAACGCCTGGCATACGCACTGCTGACGCAGGAAACATGCCCGGGAGTTTCGACAATAATGGCGTTTGGCATGGTAGTACCGGCGCATTCAATTCCTTACTTCCGCAAGAAGGACGTACCCTGATGCTAAGTCTGACCATCAAGGAATAAACACTTCAATGTCTGATTTGCCACATTAAGAATTGCTGCTCAGCTATGAACTTAGATGAAATTATGAGCCAGTTTCGCCTTGCCAGCAGAGATTTGTTCAATCATTATTTTTGCATTTCAGATCCTTATAAGGGAGATGGCTGGACTCTTGAAGAGCGATTCTCGGAAATCGAAAGATTACTATTCAGGAAATTGGTGGTAGAGCCGGCATCAATAGCTTCGGTGTCTTATGGTTACCCTCAACCAGCAATTCAAGTTGAATTGCATGGTATAGAGTCGGCTCCGATTATGGTCAATCGCGAGATTGATTCTGGCTATTGGGATTATCCGATTCGAGATATCTCTAATAATGCAAAGATGATCTTTGTGAGTTTTTTTGATTGGGATAGATTGTCATACCGAGACAATCATTACGTGCGTGTTCAGATAAGAGAGTGGTCATCACATCAGGATGTCGAAGGGAAACATGGGCTCATAGAGTCGCAATTTGTGAGTTTTATTTAATGAATTGGGCGCGGCAAGCCTCGCCCTTCATGGCGGGGTCAAGCAGAACTGGTCTTTTGAGCTCCGAGTGACGCTCATTAATACCTCGCAGGCTGGCCGCCTGGGCTTTGCTGCGCCCCTCAGCCATCGCTTCCGCAAAATTGGCAAACAGAATCGTGAACCACAGTCAGAGTGCCACATTGATATTAAAAGTAGTGCAGTGAATTACCGTCAGCAGCGTAACGTAGATGGCACCCACATACACCACAAACATGACCGGATTACGCCACGGCACACGAGGATCCAGCTTTCGCACGGACACTCCCAGGCAGCAGGACGCAGCAACACCGGATCAACCAAAGGGAGAGATTGATGACTCATGCTGAACTCCTCAATGCGCCCACGGCAACAATTGCTCGACCAGCGGGCCGTGGGTCTGACACTCCCCCATGGCTAAAGCCAGGGGCTTGCGCTCACACTTTGGTCAACGCTGTTTAAAAAGAACGAATGGAACCACTGCCTTAAAATCAAGCATTTTCGCCAGCGTTGATAAGTTGCCATCCTGGCAATCATACCTGCTGTACCCAGTCAAGACCATTGAAAACATATCCAGACCGCCGAAAATCAGGCGGTCTGCTGCAGCGTGGATCCTGAACTTGTGGAATAGGACAAACCTTGCGAGCCCATCTGTTGCTGCAGGTTTTGCAAAACACTGAGCAAAGAGGTGCCAGAACTTCCTGAACTGCCGCTGGATCCCATCACCTGTGTCAGATTTTGAAAGCTGTTCTGCAGGGCAGAAACGGCTGCTGATGCCGAACCTGACGAAGAAGATGCCGCTGATACCTGACTGATCAGGCTGGACAGTGAACTCTGGCCAGAACCGTAGGGATTAGAAGCTCCGGAATTCCCCACATTATTCAAACTGGAAAAGAGCGACTGCATGAACTGTCGCATGGCTTGCTGAGGAGAAGACGAGGTGCTACTGGTTGAGGTGGCTCCGATAGCCGATGAGCCATCGCTATCAGAAGAGGAAGTACTGCTGCCAGCGGTGGGTTGGCCCAAGCTACTCACGTTCACACCTGATTGACCCAAAGCGGCGAGCACGCTTTGCAGCATGGCCCCTCCTTCACCCCCGTGGTGGTGATGCGCCCCCATCATTCCGGAAGCCGACGACATGGTTTGCACATGTTGTGTGGCAGAAAGTCCTTCACTACTGCTCGAAGGCGCTACATTGGAAACACTAGACGAAGAGTTAGTGCCTAAAAAAGGATACAGCGATGATATGTTAAGGTTGTTGGTGATGGTCATGATCCGGCCCGTCCTGTTGTATAAACAAATCTGTTCATACAAAAACCAGACCATGTTTTCGTTGTCAGCAATAAACCACATGATTTAGTAAAGGAAACAATCTATTGCAAAAAAACTCCTTCAGGAAAAACGGGGGATACAACACCTCTGGACGGCAGAATTTTACCGTAGTTACATTTTTCAATGGCTACGTTTTGCCAATGCGCAGGGGCACTGACCATTCGTCTTCGTGGTACTACACGCCATTATCGGACAAGAATCATCACCTCATCGACAACGACATGAACCGAGAAAAACTGGAGCGGCTTGTCCGCACAGCTATCAGCCCGCCGGCGTGCTCGAATCCAGCCACGGGAATTACCAGGCCATCCACCCGCACTGCACAGGGGATTACGCAAACCAGTTATCCAGGCTAGCACCGTATCTACCACTTCTCGCCCGATCAGAAATACCTGGCCAACATGCGGGAATTTCAGGTAATTTTTGCGTGAAGCGCTGCACGATATCCGTCTTGTTTCAATGCGGCCATGATCAGACACTGAAACTTCCGTAAAAGCAGGAGCGACCCAATCCTGAAACGAAAGCATGAGGGGTGTGGGTAATTACATAAATCCAGCCAATTCAAGGTAAAGCTGAGGTCTGGGAGAGATATTCCCCGGTTGAGCGAGATATTTGTCCGTAGGTACAGGAACGGTTGAGGAATCTATGCCAAACTGTCAGAATAAATGGCAGCAATTTTCTCGACGATTTAGCCCATGTATGTACAAAGGACTGGATGCCATCATGCCCAACGCTCTACCTGAAGCCCGCGCTACCTTGCTGATTGTTGACGATACTCCGCATAATCTGGTGATTCTCGGAGAACTGCTGTCACCCCTGTATAACATCCGTGTGGCCAATTCTGGACAACGGGCACTGGCCTGCGTCTCGCTCGACCCCAAACCTGACCTGATCCTGCTGGACATCATGATGCCGGACATGAATGGCTATCAGGTGCTGGAGCAACTCAAAGCGGACATTGTCTACAGTTCGATCCCCGTCATCTTTGTATCGGCGCTAGGTGAAGATGAAGATGAAACCAAAGGACTGCGCCTCGGTGCCGCTGACTACATTCATAAACCCGTTCGTCCGGCGATAGTGCTGGCCCGGGTGCAGACACAACTGGAACTGAAAGCGGCACGCGACCGCATGCGTGAACAGAATGTCTGGCTGGATCATGAAGTCAAACGGCGGATGCAGCAAAACATCATGATTCAGGGGGTGGCGTTGCGGTCTCTGGCCAGTCTGGCCGAAGCACGGGATACAGATACCGGAAACCATATTCTACGCACCCAGGGCTATGTCAATTTGTTAGCTTTGGAACTGGCGACACTACCCCACTACAGTCAACGCCTGACTCCGGAAATCATTGAGCGGATTACCCGTGCAGCTCCCCTGCATGATATAGGCAAAGTCGGCATTCCCGATGCCATTTTGCACAAGCCCGGTTCATTGAATCCCGAAGAATGGGTCATTATGAAAACCCATGCACAGATCGGTGCAGAATCCATCTGGCGCGCCATTCAGTTTGAAAGCGATCATCAGGGACTGGACTTTATGTACACAGCCATGGAGATCGCTGGCAGCCATCATGAAAAATGGGATGGCAGTGGATATCCCCAGGGACTGGCCGGCGATGCCATTCCACTGTCTGCCCAATTGATGGCACTGG
>JAJXWR010000102.1 GCA_021781515.1 Pseudomonadota bacterium | reverse complement strand
AAGAAGACTCAGGAAGAAACTTTATTAAATATGTAAGGGAAGAAAACGGAAGAAAACGGAAGAAAACGCCTAAGAATATCGGTTTTATAACCGGCCATTTCTATCGATATTTATCTCGGCGGTGACAAATAATGCGCCAGATCCTTGATTCCCACCCCACCTTTGCTCCGAGAACGGGTGTTATTGATTGGTAAATTCGGTCTGTGTTTATAAAATTTCATTATTACATCTCCTCATTATGTTTAATTTAGACGATTCATCCGGTTATTCATTGCCATGTGGCAGTACTTCACCAGGTGTTTCTGGTGAAGTAGTTTTTCCTCATCAAACACTAAATCCTCGTGCGCGACCTGTGCGCCGTTGCTTACCGCTATTCTTGGCCCGTTGGGCTGTGCTCAAGCCCAGTGCTTGCTCCAGCAGCTGTTGCGTGCCTTTTACGCTCAAGCCGCACGGGGTTTCGTCAGAGACGAACCAGAATCAATCAGTGGCACCCGTCTGAATCGGTCGGTTCAGGTACGCCGCGAAGGGGTTGTGTATCTTGCGTATTTCTGGGTATAACGATGCTTCCGCACGCTGACTAAAACACTGTGTACAAATATTGCCACTTAGAAGGTCAGTCATGCCAAGGATTCCTTCCTTGATGTGGTGTGGAGCAGGGCTAGTGGTTGCAGCCCAGTGTGTTTCCTGAGAAAAGCGCCGGGTTGTCTGTTGAGTACATAATCTTCTTGTGCCCATGTATCGATGGAATGCTGGCTTCTTGTCAGTCGTATCTGGCGTATCGCCTGCATCGGTGTTAGACCCAGTGCTTCGATCAGAAAACGGGCCGCAACCAGTCCGGTTCTTCCCAGTCCACCCTTGCAGTGCAGTATCAGGCTGTCGCCGTACAGCAGATTGATGTACAGGAAGCGGGCCAACAGAGGCCACTGTGCTTCAAAGGCGGCATCTGGCAATCCTTCATCCCTGATTGGTGCATGTAGCCACAAGAGGCCACGGGAGCGCACCGCCTCAGGCAGGTCTTCAACGTGGTAGGTGTGCAACTCGTGTGTTTCCATGAGTGTCACCACCCCTTGGTAACCTGCTGTGACGATCTGATCGAGATCGATGTTCAGATCCCGGTTCCAGCCACCGGTCATGGATACAGGTTGCTTTTTGCCAGGACAAAAGGTCAGCCCCAGACGTCCACCATTAGCAAAGGTGAGCGGAGCGATTTGTAAGGTATCGTTGCGTAAGTTTGAGCAATTAATATTTCCCATCATTTTTCCTCTCCGGTTGGGTGTCTGACGCTACAAGCAATATATTGACGTACAGATGGTTTCATTGTTTGTGCGCTTGACATGCCATTATTATAAACAAGTGCGAGTACCCTGTAAAGGTTATTGATACAATAATATACTATTATAAGAAATAAAATAGTACAGTGTACAAATTGAATTCTAGGCAGTTGATGCTGGTATCGGTGCAGAAGTAGAAGATGGATTTTTTGAGTAACTCCCCTCTACAATCAGGGTGTGATCGCAGGGTGTAATCGAAAGTGTTTTCGTCTAACGTCAGATTTCCTGATCCCTAGAGGATTTTTCTCTATTCGTTCGGAAATCATCCGTGCATAATGTTACATTCAGACAGCTAAAAACCGGTTCGTTCACTTGTCGATGCTTCAAGGAAAGATCACATGTACAAGCAACCGTTTCTTCCTGGGTTTCCAGATGGAGCAGTCAAGGTTGGTGCGATGTTGAGCATTCTGGAGAAAGATGATCATGTCATCTACTTCGTGGGTGGGGATAACTATTTCTCGCATAATAGAGGATGATCCTGCTTCACGTCGTTTTGCCTTTGCCAGCTTGATGCAGAATGGTCATGTTCGACCTGCGGACTCAATCGCGCACCGTTATTGATATCCAATCGAAGCCTCATGAATTGGGCGGCACAACTTCGAGAAGAAGGAGCTTCGTCTTTTTACCGATCTCCTGCGCCGACAAAACTTTGGTCAACATTCAATGTGATGCTGTGGTTAAGACCCGGCATGGAAATATACACGGCCAATCTCACGCTTGACAAGCCCGCTAAAAATTTACTCCAGACGCTGATCTGATGAATGCAACAGGAGGTGTTGCTTTGCGTCTGGTGGTTGAAATTTGCGGTTTTCTTGCTCTGGATCCATGAATTTACTGTATTCCTCAGAGGGAATCTGTAAAATGTACGGCTTGCATTGTTAATCAGGGCAGGAGCGAGTGTTATGTCCACGGTACCTTTGGAGCAGCGGATTCATGCCAATGCACTGCGTGTATTGGCAATGGATATGGTGCAGGCTGCCAATTCCGGGCATCCGGGTGCGCCGATGGGGATGGCGGATCTGGCGGAGGTGCTGTGGCGGGAGTTTTTGCGTGTCGACCCGGCCGAGCCGACGTGGCTGAATCGGGATCGTTTTGTGTTGTCGAATGGTCATGCCTCGGCACTGCTCTATGCGTTGTTGCACTTGAGTGGATTTGCTCTGCCGTTGCAGGAACTCCGACGGTTTCGGCAGTGGGGCTCGCAGACTCCCGGGCATCCGGAGTTTGCGCATACCCCAGGGGTGGAAACCAGTACCGGCCCCTTGGGTCAGGGGCTGGCCAATGCAGTGGGGATGGCTTTGGCGGAAAAGACCCTGGCGGCCAGGTTCAATACCCCGGAGGCCGCTGTCATTGATCACCGTACCTGGGTATTTTTGGGGGATGGCTGTTTGATGGAAGGCATTTCCCATGAGGTGTGTTCTTTGGCCGGTACCTTGGGCCTTGGCAAACTGATTGCGGTGTATGATGACAATGGAATTTCGATTGACGGTGAGGTAGATGGCTGGTTTACCGATAATACGGCGCAGCGTTTTGCGGCCTATGGCTGGCAGGTGATTGGCCCGATTGACGGCCATGACCCGGAGGCCATTCGTGCGGCCTATCGTCTCGCATGCACCGAAGGGACACAGCCGCGCCTAATCATTGCCAGAACGGTGATCGGACTGGGGTCGCCCAATAAAGAAGGCAAGGAAGACTGTCATGGCAGTGCACTGGGTGTTGAGGAAGTGCAACGGGTGCGTCAGCGTCTGAACTGGCACTGGGAACCGTTTGTTATTCCGGAGGCGGTGTATGCCGCCTGGGATCGACATGCCGAGGGAGCGCAGCATCGCCAGCGCTGGTCGGCGGTGTGGGAGCGCTTTGCCCGGCAGCATGCGGAACGTGCCGGGGAACTGAGGGCACTATTGAATGTTATGCCTGGATCGGAGCTGGTAGAGCAGTTTCAGCGGAGTATTCAGGAAATCTGGCGTAAGGCCCCGGTGCTGGCGAGTCGCAAAGCCTCGCAGTTGGCGATTGAAGCCTTGGGGAAAATCAGCCCCTCATTGTTGTTTGGCGGCTCTGCTGACCTAGCCGGCTCCAATCTGACGCTGTGGTCGGGTGCACGTCCGGTACAAAAAGATCCTGCAGGAAACTATGTGCATTATGGGGTGCGGGAATTTGGTATGGCGGCCATGTTAAACGGCATTGCCCTGCATGGCGGTTTTATTCCTTTTGGTGCGACTTTTCTGGTGTTTGTCGACTATGAAAAAAATGCACTGCGGATGGCGGCGCTGATGCGTTTGCGGGTCATTCATGTATTGACGCATGATTCGATCGGTCTGGGGGAAGACGGCCCGACGCATCAGCCGGTAGAACAGTTGTCCAGTTTGCGGCTGACGCCGGGCCTGAGCACCTGGCGTCCGGCGGATGCCACAGAAACCCTAATAGCCTGGAAATTGGCGTTGTTGCGTCAGGGGCCGACGGCACTGGTGCTGTCCCGGCAAAATCTGGTGGCGGTGGTGCCCAATCAGCCAGGAACTGAACATTTTCTGCAAGATATTGAACGGGGTGGCTATGTTCTGCGAGACGCTGCCAAAGCCCCGGATACCATTTTACTGGCGACCGGCTCAGAAGTGGAGCTGGCGCTGGCGGCACAGGAACAACTGCAACTACTGGGGTATGCGGTGCGGGTGGTTTCTCTGCCCAGTTGTGATACTTTTCTTGCTCAGTCAGCCCAGTGGCAGGAAGCGGTATTGCCCACAGCGGTACGGCGTCGGGTGGCCATTGAAGCGGCCAGTGGCGATTACTGGTTTCGCTTTGTCGGGTTGGACGGGGCGGTGATCGGGATGCAGACCTATGGAGCCTCGGCACCGGCTGCCGATCTGTATGCGCAGTTTGGGATCACTGTTGAGGCGGTTGTAGCTGCGGTCAAGGCACTGTGACCACGCCATTGCGCATTGCCATTAACGGTTTTGGGCGCATTGGCCGGCATGTGATCCGTGCCTGGTATGAACGAGGCTGTCCGGCGGCTGTTGAATTTATTGCCATTAACGATCTGGCCGATCCGGCAACCCTGGTGCACCTGTTGCGCTATGACAGTACACATGGGCGATTTCCAGGAGAAGTCGGGTTGCTGGATTCGACGCTGCGACTTGGACAGGCAGGTGTTCGCTTATTGAATCAGTCGATTCCTGAACAGTTGCCTTGGGCTGAACTGCAGATTGATGTGGTTCTGGAGTGTACCGGACAGTTTCGCAGTCGGGCGCAGGCTTCGGCCCATTTGCTGGCGGGTGCTCAGCGGGTGGTGATTGGGGCAGCTCCTTTTGATACGGTCGATTCGCTTCTGGTGTATGGGTTTAACCACCATGCCTTGCGTCCGGAACATCGAATCCTGTCATCGGTGTCTTGTACAACGCATGCCTTATTGCCGCTACTGTGTCTGCTGGATGATCACCTGGATCTGGATTCGGTGCTGTTTACCGAGATTCATGCGGTGACCTCGGACCAGCCCAGTCTGGATCACGTGCATCGGGACGTGCGCCGCGCTCGTTCCAGTGGGCAGAATATCATTCCTACCACCACCAGTGCCCTGGCAGCAATCCGCCAGCTATTGCCGGGACTGGCCGATTGTATAGACGGCCATTCTATCCGTGTGCCGACGGCAACGGTGGCTTGTGTTTTAGTGGATTTTCGGGGGCGAAAGTCCATGACTGCTGAAGAAATCAATACCATCTTTTTGCAGGCCAGTCGAGGGGCCTGGCGGGATATTCTCGGCTGGACGGATGAACCGCTGGTGTCCTCGGATTTTGTGCACCAGGCGTGGTCATGTGTTTTTGATGCCACCCAGACCCGGCAAGCCGGTCAGCTGAGCCAGATTCTGGCCTGGTACGATAATGAATGGGGGTATGCCAACCGTCTGTTGGATTTATGTCTGGCCATGGCCAAGGCTCCTGTGCCTGAGGACGCAGACAAGGTGTCAAGGCGGGTGCTTAATGAGGAACCAGGGGTAGAAACTTACCGGATGTAGTAACTGGAAGGATTACAATTATGTCAATTATCAAGATGTCTGATCTCAATCTGCGCGGGGTGCGGGTGTTGATCCGTGAAGATCTGAATGTACCGTTACGTCAAGGCGTGGTGAGTAGTGATGCCCGTCTGGTGGCGGCGGTGCCCACCCTCCGTCAAGCCATGGAACAGGGGGCTCGGGTGCTGCTCTGTTCCCACTTGGGACGACCAAAGGAAGGGGTGGCTGCTGCCGAATTTTCCTTGCAACCGGTTGCTGATTATTTGAGTGCTGCCCTGGAAATCCCGGTGCCGCTCATTAAAGATTACCTGGAAGCACCGGTTAATGTGGCCGAAGGGGAAGTGGTGCTCCTGGAAAATGTGCGCTTTAATTGTGGTGAGAAAAAAGATGCAGAGGATCTGGCCAGACGTTATGCGGCCTTGTGTGATGTGTTTGTCATGGATGCCTTTGGTACGGCGCATCGGGCCGAAGCATCGACGCACGGGGTGGCCCGTTATGCCAAGGTGGCCTGTGCCGGCCCCTTGCTGGCTGCAGAACTGGAAGCATTGGCCAGAGCGATGGACAAACCCGCCCGGCCGATGGTTGCCATTGTGGCCGGTTCCAAAGTATCGAGTAAACTGGACGTATTGAACGCCTTGGCCGGTACCTGTGACCAGTTGATTGTCGGGGGCGGTATTGCCAATACATTCCTCGCTGCCGCCGGCTACCGGGTAGGTCGTTCACTGATTGACAATGAACTGGTGGCGACCGCCCGCAATCTGGCTACCCGGGTGGCGGTGCCGTTGCCGATGGATGTGGTGGTGGCCAGAGCACCCAGCGGCACCATTGATGATTTTCTGGGTTTTGTGCAGCAGGCGCAACCGATAACCAAATCGGTGCGGCAGATTGCTGACGATGAGATGATACTGGACGTAGGCCCAGAAACCTCGGCGATGTTCGCTGATTTGCTGGAACATGCCCGAACCATTTTGTGGAATGGCCCCGTCGGGGTTTTTGAAGTGGATGCCTTTGGCAAAGGGACACAGGCCATGGCGCAAGCGATTGGCGAAAGCCATGCGTTTTCCATCGCCGGTGGTGGCGATACACTGGCGGCGATTGATAAATATGGGGTTGCCCGCAATATTTCCTATATTTCCACCGGCGGCGGGGCTTTCCTGGAATTTGTTGAGGGCAAGACACTCCCGGCCGTTGCGGCCTTGCAGGCGGCAGCACTGGGACAACAGGGATAATTGGCTTTACGAGGAGAAAATGAATGGCTTTAATCAGTATGCGTCAGTTGCTCGATCATGCGGCAGAGCAGGGGTATGGGGTTCCGGCCTTTAATGTGAATAATCTGGAACAGATGCGGGCGATTATGGAAGCGGCGGATCGCACTGCTTCGCCGGTGATTGTCCAGGCTTCGGCCGGGGCGCGCAAGTATGCCGGAGCCCCTTTTCTCAGGCACCTTATTCTGGCGGCGGTTGAAGAGTTTCCGCATATTCCGGTGGTGATGCATCAGGATCACGGAGTCAGCCCGGCGGTGTGTCAACGTTCGATTCAACTGGGGTTTTCTTCGGTGATGATGGATGGTTCACTGGGAGAAGACGGCAAAACCCCGATGCACTATGCGTATAATGTGCAGGTCACCCGGCAGGTGGTGGCGATGGCGCATGCCTGTGGTGTTTCCGTGGAAGGTGAACTGGGGTGCTTGGGTTCACTGGAAACTGGTCAGGCGGGAGAAGAGGACGGGGTGGGGGCAGAGGGCGTATTGACGCATGAGCAACTGTTGACGGATCCCGAGGAAGCCGCGCGTTTTGTGCATGACACGGGAGTGGATGCGCTGGCCATTGCGATTGGTACGTCGCATGGGGCTTATAAATTCACCCGGCCACCCACAGGAGATATCCTGTCGTTGCAACGGGTCAAGGATATTCATGCACGGATTCCCTCGACACATCTGGTGATGCATGGCTCCAGTTCTGTCCCGCAGGAATGGCTGAAAATTATTAACAAATATGGCGGCGCCATTAAAGAAACCTATGGTGTGCCCGTTGAACAAATCGTTGAAGCGATCCGCTTCGGCGTGCGCAAGATCAATATTGATACCGACCTGCGGCTGGCGGCTACCGGGGCCATCCGTCAGCACATGGCACAACACCCGGAGGAGTTTGATCCGCGCAAGTACCTGAAAGATACGGTCACTGCCATGCGTGATATTGCTATTTCCCGGTATGAGGCCTTTGGGACGGCTGGGCAGGCTGAAAAAATCATTCCCATGAGTCTGGAAAAAATGGCGCAACGCTATTAAGCGAGCGCCATGCCCAACGTTCAGATTTCAGATTTTTGGTTGTCCGGCGCAGGGGCGGTAGATGCCGCTCTCGTAGATGCCGCCGTGGCTGTATTTTTGGTTGATTCCGCTGCCTGTGGCGATAAAACGTTCAACAGGGAGGCGCTCTCCGTCGTGGCGCAGACCGCCTGTCCGGAATTGGTCAATGGCCCCAGTTCCGTTTGCTGGATGACCCGGATTTTGACTTCGGCAATACCCTTTTGCACTATACCCAAGGTCCGGGCGGCGGCAAAGGACAGATCAATGAGGCGCTTATGGCTGACCGGGCCGCGGTCATTGATGCGTACGATGATCTTGCGGTCAGTGGATGGTACATAAACTTCCACCAGCGTGCCCAAGGGCAGGTTGCGGTGTGCTGCCGTCAGCTCGGTGGCGGTGAGTCGTTGACCACTGCTGGTTTTTCTGCCGAGAAACTGACCGCCATACCAGGACGCCTTGCCTTCTTCCCAGCGACCAAGATTTTCCTGGGCGGGGCGTGTGGCCGGTGCCAATACCCCGGCAATATTCCAGAATCCATCGGTGGGGTTGCTCCAGAACGGGTTACTATCAGCCCGGGTAGCGCAGCTTAGCCCAAGGCCGAGCAGCAGTACATTCCCCCAGCCCAGCATTCTCCAGACCCCTATTCCCCACCCTCCCCGGGAAGCCATTAGTAAAGCACCCGGGTACGGATGGTGCCGTCCACTTCCTGGAGTTTTTGCAAGGCCATACTGGAGTATTCAGCGTCTACATCCATCACCAGGTAGCCGACTTCTGCTTTGGTCATCAACGTCTGGGCGCTGATGTTAATGTGGTTTTGTGCAAACACCAGGTTGACAGCAGACAACACCCCCGGAATATTGCGATGAATGTGCAGCAAACGATGTTTTCCTTCCTGCATGGGAACAGCGACTTCTGGAAAATTGACTGCTGACAGGGTCGTCCCGGTATCGGAGTAACGCACGAATTTCTCAGCGACTTCCAGTCCGATATTGGCTTGTGCTTCCAGTGTTGAACCGCCGATATGCGGAGTCAGGATCACATTGTCCATTCCCCGTAAGGGGGACTGAAATTCTTCGCCATTGGCTTTTGGTTCAGCAGGGAATACATCAATGGCCGCACCTGCCAGGTGTTTTTGATTAAGCGCCTCTGCCAATGCCGCAATGTCCACACAGGTGCCACGTGCGGCATTGATGAACAGCGATCCCGCTTTCATCTGTGCAAATTGCTCCGCCCGCATCATGTTACGTGTCGATGGCAAGTCGGGCACATGCAGGGACACCACATCAGCCTGTCCCAGCAACTCCGCCATGCTGCCCACCTGCCGGGCATTGCCTAAGGGTAATTTGGTCACGACATCATAATAGATAACATGCATGCCGAGCGATTCGGCCAGTACCGACAGTTGTGATCCAATCGAGCCATACCCGACAATGCCAAGAATCTTGCCACGGGTTTCGTAAGATCCTTCGGCCGATTTGCTCCAGCCGCCCCGGTGTACCAGCGCATTTTTTTCAGGAATACTGCGCAGCATCAGGATAAGCTCGGCCAGCACCAGTTCGGCGACTGAGCGGGTATTGGAATAGGGGGCATTGAAAACCGGGATACCACGGATCATGGCAGCGTTCAGGTTGACCTGATTGGTACCAATACAAAAACAGCCAACGGCAATCAGTTTGCTGGCAGCAGCGAAGACGTTCTCCGTTAACTGAGTGCGGGAACGAATGCCAACGAAGTGCGCATCCCTGATTTTTTCAATCAGCAGATGTTCATCCAGTGCGGTTTTCAGGTACTCAATGTGGGTATAGCCATTTTGTTTCAAGACATTGAGGGCATTCTGATGCACGCCTTCGAGCAACAGAAAACGGATTTTTGATTTATCAAGTGAAAACTGACTCATAAATGCCTCGATAGATGAACACAACTTAAAATTCAATCAGGGATGCCACCCACTTTTAGGGAATTTAGTGGCAGCATAACCCATCATCAGCAGACGGTGCCAACATGGATTTCATATCAAAACAACACAGGCCTTTTCTGGTAGTATCCAGACCATGCTGTCTGCGAAGGGTTTCATTTCAACCCACTGAAAAACTTCAGCAAATCCAGAAGTTGTAATTAATGACTCAGGTTTGCAATCAATTGTTTTCCATAAATACTACGGATTGCATTAGTTTGATGTTATTGCACATTGAAGCTAATTATAAAGAATTGTGGCAGAAAATCAAGTATTAGGTGTGACCGCCGGTGAAGAAATCGAGAGAAATGGCCGGTTTAAAAACCGATACTGGCAGGGTCATGTTCCAGTACTTTAGCGGTGTTGTACGATGGTATTGTGTAGCAGATTTCATTCGAATAACAG
>JAJXWR010000101.1 GCA_021781515.1 Pseudomonadota bacterium | reverse complement strand
CCGCTGAAGCTGAACTGACCGCTGAAGCTGAACTGACCGCTGAAGCTGAACTGACCGCTGAAGCTGAACTGACCGCTGAAGCTGAACTGACCGCTGAAGCTGAACTGACGGCTGAAGCTGAACTGACGGCTGAGCCAGAACTGACGGCTGAGCCAGAACTGACGGCTGAGCCAGAACTGACGGCTGAGCCAGAACTGACGGCTGAGCCAGAACTGACGGCTGAGCCAGAACTGACGGCTGAGCCAGAACTGACCGCTGAAGCTGAACTGACCGCTGAAGCTGAACTGACCGCTGAAGCTGAACTGACCGCTGAAGCTGAATCGGCACGCCAGGAAACTGCACCGATTGCGATGGAACATGATCCAACATTAAAACCTGCCGAGCAAACGGCAGAAGAGAGGTTACTTAGGCCTGATAAAACGGTTATTAAGTTTCCTGAAATTGTCGATCACGAAGATGCTCAACTGGTTGCGGAGTTAGAGGCGTTTGGTGTGAATGAAGTGGCAGCATTTATGGATCCGGTGCTGCAGGAAATATTTATCTCTGAGGCGAAATCGCATTTAGGCACCATCAAGGAGTACCTTGAAGATCCGCATATTACGGTTGAGGTGACGGATGGGCTGTTGCGGGCATTGCATACGCTTAAAGGCAGTGCGGCCATGGCGAATGTTCTGCCGATTGCCACACTGAGTGCGGTGTTAGAGACCCTGTTTAAAAATCTGCGCAATGCCAATCAGCCGGTGCGTGTTGAGCACCGGGCGTTGTTGCTGGATTCCTTCGACAGTATTGAGCAGGGGGTGGTAGCGCTTGAGCATGGGAATATGCCAGCCCCGGCAGATGCAGGGTTGCTGGAAATGGCGCAGCGTTATTTGCGGGAAGCCATGGAAGCAGAAATTTCTGACTCTGACTTGAACAGAACGTCGGAAGAAGTGGAAGCAGGTCCGGTGGCCACCTTGCTGGCTGCCGGGATTGACCGGGTGCTGGATGCACCGGATGAGTTACTCAGCTGGCTGAAGACACAGAACCATCGTCTGCTCTTTGAAGAATTGATTGATGAACTGACGGTTATGGAGGATGTGTCTACGCATTTAGGTCTGGAGGCGTTGGCACAGATCGCTCGGGTACTGAAGAAAGTTTATGCACA
Source organism: Pseudomonadota bacterium (assembly GCA_021781515.1). Lineage (GTDB taxonomy): Bacteria > Pseudomonadota > Gammaproteobacteria > Pseudomonadales > Moraxellaceae > JAJXWR01. The sequence continues at coordinate 8,981 of JAJXWR010000101.1, read as the reverse complement.
ACTGACTAACGGTTCATTGGCTATTAACAATGACATTACCCGGATGTTGCTGGAGGGGCATGACGAAATCGTCAATTTACTGGATTCCTTGGCGGCTAATCTGGAAATGAATCTTTCGGATGTCTTGATGGCTTCTCTGGAAGAACTGGCTGAATCTGCGGGGTTGCAGGATTTTGGGTTGCTGGAACTGTTTATAGAAGAAGGCGACGAATTGATGGCGGTCTTGTCGCAGAACCTGAAACCGGCCATGCAAGGGGAGGTAGCGGCCATACGTTCTATGCAGCATGCTGTTCATACCCTGAAAGGTTCGGCCCGGTTGGCGACTATTCCACCCATTGGTGATTTGGGAGAGGCGCTGGAACATGTGATTGAGGATGTTCAGGCCAAACGACTCCCCTTGAGTCCGGAGGTAGAATCAATGGCCGGTCAGGCCATTACCGGGTTGTTACAGATGATGCGGGAACTGCATGAGCAGGGCCGTTGTTATGCGCAGCCGGAACTGGTTAATCTGCTCAAAATCATGACTGAAGTGCGGCCTTCACTATCCCGTCCGGAATCGGGTCAGGCGATGCCTGTGGCATCGACCACTGCCAGAGCCGCTACCAGTGCCGAGTTGATTTCTTATGATCCGGAACTGCTGGAAATCTTCCTGGAAGAAGCCGATGAAATCATGGAGGCCAGCGCACGGGATCTGCAGGTGTTTCTCAAAGAGCCGCAGAATAATAAGGCGCTACAGCAGCTGCAGCGTGGTTTGCATACCCTCAAGGGGGGATCGCGGCTTGCTGAAATTACCCCCATTGGTGATTTGGCGCATGAAATGGAATCCATGTTCGAACGTCTGGTGAATCGTAGCTTTACCTGGCGACCGGTAATGGGTGAGTTGTTGCTCGCCTGCCAGGATCGATTGGTCGATGTGATTGCCGCATTGCGGGCGCAACAGCCTTGCCCAGGGATAGAGGATTTGTTGGAGGGCATACGTGCCTGCCTGAAAAACCCAATGGACTTCGTCGGGCTGACGCCAGTGGTGGCTGACGTGGTTGATCCCGGGAAGACCGAGGTTCAGCCGGTCGCTATGGAGGCCAGTGTACCGCCGGCACGTCCGGCACCGGCTCCTGAGCCAGAGATGGCGATTGATGAAGAAGTACTGGGATTTTTCCTTGAAGAGTCCGACGAGATTTTTGCAGGAATTGAGGAATGTATCAGTCAGTTACTCGATGCCCCAGAGAACCACAAGGCACTGGGTCTATTGTTGCGGCATTTGCATACCCTGAAAGGTGGTGCCCGTTTGGCTGATCTGAAAGCCATCGGGGATTTTTCCCATGAATGGGAATCTGACCTGCAGGCGATCCATGAAGGCCGTCAGGCGGGTGACCGGCATTTCTGGGAAAAACAGATGTCAGTGCTGTCCCGGTTGTCTGAATTGTTGCAAGGCTTGCACCGGGGACAATTACCGGAAGCCGAGGCGGCAACGGTGGTGACTGGTGTGGTGGCAGAGGAGGATATAGAGGCAATCGAGGCATGGGGGCTAGCGCCAGAAACGCCACAGGTGGCCGCTTTGTCCGAACCCAGTGCACGTGAAGAGGCGTTCCTTGAAAAAATCGAACATCTGGTGCGGCCAGAATTTCTCGGAAAAGTGGCACCGCCATCCATGCGCATGCAGCATCGTAGTGATTCACAGAATGCGCCGCAGGAAATGGTACGCGTGCCTGCCGATCTGTTGGAAAAACTCGTCAATCTGGCAGGGGAAACGTCGATTGCCCGTGGACGTGTCGAACAGGGTGTGTCGAATTTTCAGAGTTCCGTTGATGAAATGGGAGCGACGATCCAGCGATTGTCAGATCAGTTGCGTCGCATGGATACGGAACTGGACGCTCAGATAAAAGCCAGACATAACAAGGAAGTAGAGACTGCAAAATATGATGATTTTGATCCGCTGGAAATGGATCGTTATTCTTCACTGAATCAGCTATCGCGGGCACTGTCTGAATCTGCTTCGGACATTCTGGATATTACCTCGACTTTGCAGGACAAGATTCGCGACTCGGAAACCCTGTTGTTGCAGCAGTCACGTATTAATACAGAACTGCAGGAAGGGTTGATGCGCACGCGCATGGTGACTTTTTCCAGACTGGTGCCGAGACTCCGGCGTATTGTTCGGCAAACGGGTCAGGAACTGGGCAAACCGGTCGATCTGGAGGTGATCAATCCAGAAGGTGAAATGGATCGTACCTTGATGGAACGAATGGTGGCCCCCCTGGAGCACATGCTGCGCAATGCCGTTGATCATGGTATCGAAGCCCGGCAAAAACGTCTGGCCATTGGTAAGCCGGAGGAAGGGCGAATTACCTTGGTATTGTCGCGTGAAGGTGGTGAAGTCGTCCTCAAACTCAATGATGATGGCACCGGCATTGATATCCAGGCGGTTCGGCATAAAGCACGGGAGCGTGGTTTATTGCTGGAAGATGCTGACATGAGCGATCATGATGTCATGCAGTTTATTTTCCACTCGGGGTTTTCAACGGCACAGACTGTCACCCAGATCTCCGGGCGTGGTGTGGGTATGGATGTGGTGCAGAGTGAGATCAAGCAGATGGGGGGTACGGTTGAAATCAAATCAGTACCTGGCCAGGGAACACAGTTTACCGTCAGGTTGCCGTTCACGGTATCGGTCAATCGTGCATTGATGGTGCGCATCGGCGAGGATGTCTATGCCGTGCCGTTGCAGCAGATTGAAGGTATTGTCCGGGTAACGTCGCAGGATCTGGCGACGTATTACCAGCCTGGGGCGCCGCAGTTCCATTATGCCAGTGCTGCTTATAATCTGCACTACCTGGGTGAGTTTGTGCATGGTAAACGCGTCCCGAATTTAGCAGCACAGACCTTGCCTGCTCCGGTGTTGCTGGTTCGCGGGGGGGATCAACGGCGGATTGCCGTGCAGGTCGATGCCTTGTTGGGCTCACGTGAAGTCGTGGTTAAATCAGTCGGAGCGCAGTTGTCCAGTGTGGCGGGTATTTCCGGTGCCACGATTCTCGGGGATGGTTCAGTGGTGATCATTCTTGATTTGCAGGCGCTGCTGCGTGCGTCGGCCTTTGTCCAGGGCAAATCCCGGCGGAACATTGAAGCCGAAACCCAGATTCCAGAGGTCGTGGAAGAATTGCCGGTGGAAGACCGGGCGAGAATGGTCATGGTGGTTGACGATTCAGTGACGGTGCGTAAAGTGATGTCGCGCCTGCTGGAACGGCATGGTTATGAAGTGGTGGTGGCTAAAGATGGCGTTGATGCCATTACCCGACTGGAAGATCTGACGCCGGACATTATGCTGCTGGACATTGAAATGCCGCGTATGGACGGTTTTGAAGTGGCTGCATTGGTGCGACATAATCCGAGATTGGAGAAGATGCCGATTGTCATGATTACCTCAAGAACCGGAGATAAACATCGTGAACGGGCCTTCTCGATCGGTGTGGATGCGTATATGGGTAAGCCCTTTGTTGAGCAGAATCTGCTGGATACGGTGCGTGAACTCCTGGGTAGCAGGGTTAGTTCATGAATGCAGTGGCTAAATCGCCCCGGGTTGGGGTGCTGGCTTCGACGTTGTCTCAGGTAGAGGCGTTGGCGCAGGCGGTGCGCTCGCATGGTTATGTGCTGCTGAGCAGTGAATTGATCAAAGATATTCGCCAAGGCTGGCAACCGGTGGAAGCAGATGTCTGGCTGGCGGATTTGTCTGATCATGATGAAGAGATTCTGGATGTGCTGCTCGACAGTGGTGTACCGGTGTTGTTGGGCATTGAACGTGCGCCACAGCCGCCCAGTGCGGCATTTAATCTCTGGCAGCGCCGGGTCTATACCAAACTGCGAGGAATGGTGGGTGAACCGTCACTGGATGCCGGCTTAGAAGCATTGGAAAGTGCCCCGGACCTAACGCTGTCCGGTCATCTGCCGCTGCCGTTCGAGTGTCATACTAAAAAAACAGCGGGGGGGGTGAATGTCTGCGTGCTGGCGGCTTCTTTGGGTGGGCCGGCGGCAGTTAAGGAATTTCTTGATGAATTGCCTGCGGGATTACCACTGGCCTTTATTTTAGCGCAGCATATTGATGGGCGTATGCTGGATATTTTACCCCGGGTGCTGGGTCGACATAATCAATTGGCTATCCGGATTGCGAGGCAGGGGGATGTGCCAAAAATCGGGGAGGTACTGATTGCTCCGGTTGTTCATGAAATTGATTTTGATCAGGAAGGTGCTGTTATTGAGACGGGCCACCCTTGGGATGGGCCCTATGCACCCTCGATTGATCAGGTCTTGGCCAATGTCAGTCGGCATTTTGGTGCTCAAGCCATGGCGGTTATTTTTAGCGGCATGGGTTCAGATGGTTCTATCTCAGGGCCGCAGATGGCGAAGGCTGGAGGGCGAATCTTTGCACAAAACAGCGAGTCTTGTGCCTGCAGTTCCCAACCGGATTCGATGCGAGGTGCCGGTTGCGTGGCAGCCAATGGTACACCCAAAGAATTGGCCTTACTGGTGGTGGATTATATGAAGTTGTTATGCCATGCCGAGGGACCGGTGCATTAGGTGGATACTGTGGTTTGTTGAGTGGTATTTGATTTTTTAAAGCCTGAGGCAGGCACAAGAGGGTGCGAATATGCAAATGTCAGGAGCGATCAGTGCCGCCACATTAATGACGGCGACGACGGGAGTGATTGAATGTTGGGCACTCTCGATAGCCGGTGCCCGACTGGTGTTGCCGATCGTCAATGTGGCAGATATTTTGGGGCCGATGCCGTTGCAACGGCCTAAACGGGCAGCCGACTGGTTTTTAGGAACATTGACCTGGAGGGGTATGGAAGTACCGATCCTGTCATTTGAAGCGTTGGACCGGATGGCGGCTCCTTCAGGGTTTTCGTCGATCGTCCTTTTGAATGTATTAAGTAGTGGGGGTGGTTTTTACGGCCTGGTCGTGCAGCAGGAACCTACAGTGATCAAATTACGCTTAAGTGGACTGGAAGATCTGACGGATATACAAGACCGACTTGGGCCCATGGACGCACAGGCAGTGCGCTGGCAAGGTGAAATGTTGTTGATACCGGATTTGGATGCCATTGAAAAAGTGTTACTGGCTTAAGTACACCGCAGTCTTCACGGAATTTAAGCTTGCTTTACCGCCACGGGTCGGTGCACAATCTGCCGCTCTGTCATTTACTTAAGAGAGGTTGCTATGCAGAGATCAGTGCGTGGGGAGGTCGATCGCTGGACACTTCCCACCGTGTGGTTGCACACAATTATGCTATTGCTTTTTATTGTTATGTTCGTTCTTGCCGAGGCCATGGACTGGACTCATGGTTCGACCAAGGGAGCGATTATTGGTGTGCACAAGTCAATAGGTGTGCTGATTTTCCTCTTGGCCTGGATACGTCTGTTGTGGAACTTGAATCACACTGGACCCCGTCCAATTGGAACTAAGGTTCAACAAAAAGCAGCCCTTGGCGTACATCATTTATTGTATCTTTTAATGCTGGTCATTCCAGTGTCTGGTTATTTCATGTCCCTTGCACATGGACGTTCGGTGGGTTTTTTTGGGTTGTTCACGTTGCCTTCGCTGATGGGTGCTCGGCCAGCAATGAAGGAAACTTTGGAGAATGTCCACGCATTTCTGGCCTATAGTCTGTTAGTTATCGCATCGGGTCATGGTGCACTGGCGCTGTATCACCATTTTGTATTGAAAGATGAAACGTTAGTGCGCATGAATCCTTTCAGTGCGAAAAGATCCTGAGGCGGCTCACTGGTCGTGATTCAGGTTGTCAAAACCCGGCAGTTCACAAGAAATGCGTTGAGTTCCCTGTGCGCAGAGAAAGCGCCGCAGGGAACGTTCGCCCGTGGATAGCGCAGTGGGTATGGCTTGCATTGCCGGTGGCCGCAGTAAAGCGAGCAGCGGTTGTGCCTGCCCCTGATGTTCCAGCATGAAAGCTGGAATTTCTGGTGGAGCGCAACGGGCGGCATCAATCAACTTTTGCAAGGCAGCAGGCGGCAGTAAAGGCATATCGCAGGGCAGTATCAGGCACTCGGCGTGTTGACAATAAGGGAGTGCCGCCAGCAGGCCGGCCAGTGGTCCGGGAAAATCCGGGGTGGCATCATGAACCAGTAGATCCGCATACGCTGCATACGCCGGCCGCGATTCCCGGCGGCAACTGATCAGGCACATGCCACAGAACGGTTGCAGCAGATCACTCATCCATGCCACCATGGGCCGTCCCTGCCACAGCAACAAACCTTTATCAGCCCCATGCACCCGACGTCCCTGACCGCCGGCCAGAATCAGGCCAACGGGAAGCATCAGGCGGGTTCTCTGGAGGTGCCACTGCGTTGTGCCCATTGTCCCAATCGCAGTCCTAGATGTTGCGCCAGTTGACGTTCACTGGGACAAAGTGATTTTTGTTGTCTGGCAATATGGCCAGCTCCATAGGGGCCGCCGCCTTCAAGCGTGTTGCTCAGGGCCGGTTGGTCATAGGGAATTCCGAGAATCACCATGCCCTGATGGAGCAGGGGCAGCATCATGCCGAGCAGGGTCGCCTCCTGGCCTCCGTGCGCTGATTGTGACGAGGTAAATACGGCGGCGGGTTTATCAATCAGGGCTCCGCGTTGCCAAAGTCCCGACCACTGTTCCAGAAAATGCTGTACCGGGGCGGCCATATGGCCGAATCGGGTCGGACTTCCCAACGCCAACCCCTGACACTGCTCGACATCCTCCAGCGTACAACTCAGATCCCGGCTTGAAGCGGCAGGACTGCTGTCGGAGGTCAGCGAGGGGATGGAGCGTAAGCGAACCTCCATTCCGGATTGGCTGACTCCCAGGGCGATCTGCCGTGCCAGTGCCTGGGTGCTGCCTTGGCGACTGTAGTAGAGAATCAGGACATAAGGAGCGTTTTGCTGCATTTCAGGGATCCTTTGCAGGGCTTTCATGACAGGGGGCCTGATGCAACCTGTTCATTGAGCTCAGAATAATCTTCTTCACCAAACAGACGTTCATCCAGAAGATGGGCAATGCAGTGTAAAAAATCAAGATGAATGCTGTGGATCAGGGCATGTCGTTCAAAAGGCACCAGAAGCGATAAATCCCGGGCGTGTAATAAATTGACAACATCGCCTCCATCAAAGCCTGTCAGGGCGATCACCCGCATGTCCCGGTCATGAGCCGCTTCGATGGCCTGAAGTATATTACTGGCCTGCCCGGTCACTGACAGACACACCAGAATATCGCCGGGTTTGCCCAGTGCGCGTAATGAACGGGCGTACACATCAGAAAAGGACGATTCCCCAACGATGGAACTGAAACTGGGTTGATCAGCAGTCAGCAAAAAGGCGGGTAAGGCTGGGCGTTCTCGGTGATAGCGGTTGATCAGCATGGCGACCAGCGCCTGTGCGTTCGCCGATGAACCGCCATTGCCGCAGACCATGATCTTGTTGTCCTGGATCAGGGCTTCTGCCAGATAATCAACACTCAGCACTAATTCATTACGATTGTTCGCAAAAGCCTTTTGCAGGCAGTGCGTCTGTAAGTCAATCCACCATGCCGCTCGTTCGCCAGGAGTCATGGTCGCACCGGAGGCACAGATGGGGCTGGGGATTCAGGTGTTGTAGGGTCGCCAGCAAATACCCGGCGTAGGGCATGGTGCTCGTTAAACAGTACGCCCGTGCGTGCTGTGGTGGTAATCAGCGATCCTGGTTGTAATAATTGCAGGATGACAGACCAACTGTCGGCACCTAGGGCCATCCAGCGAAAATCCTGGCGACTGGCTTCAGGGTGGCTGGTCTGCAGCAGCGTCAGCAGTGTATCCGGATGCATAAACCAGGGAAGGTCAAGGACATCCCATTGCGCCAGTCCCGGGGCTTGCGGAGTCCAGGCGCTACTTAAGCTGATTACGGGACGATTAACTGGCGAACGCCGCAGCGCCCAGGAGAGCGCCGTCGCCGTTTTGGCATCTGTTAGCACAAACAGAGCGTCGATGCGGCGTGGTGTTCGGGTATAAACAGCGACAGGTGCGATGTGGTGGTGTTTTTTTTTGTGGCGGTGCGAGTGCCGATGCGGTAAAACGTAGCTGATTTCCGTTTGATAGAGCACATTCTGTACGGCACTGGCCAGGGATCCATGCGCAGGCAGCGGTTCATTGATGGCGATCTGACCGCCCTGATTTTGCCAGAGTTGTTGCAGCATGGTGGACAGTTCGGTGTTTTGCGGGTCCCCTGAATGGATAATGGCCAGTTGCTGGATGCCTTTTTGCCGGGCGAGCCGCACCTGTTGCTGTATTTCGGCCTGTAAATCCACGCCGATGCTCCATAAAGGATTATCATTATCGGCGCTGACACCGGACTGCAGGACGAGTGTCGGAACAGGGACGTGCGGGAAATGCTGCTGCAGGGCGGCAATGTCTGCGGGCAGCAAGGGGCCAATGACCGCTTCGGCACCGTTGCTGATGGCTTGCTGATACAGCTTGACCGCCGGGGTCGTACTGGTGTCGTAAAATTCCAGAGAAGGCAGGGAACCGGCGGATGTTCCCGGAGTTACGTCTTCGTAGTAAGCCGCCAGCAAGCCATGTTCGATGGCATGCGCTGTAGTGCTCCACGGGCCATTCTGGGGCAAGAGAATAGCGATCCGGGCGGCATAGGCGCAATGCAGGCTCAGACAGAGCATGCCGGTAATAAGCAACGATCTCATAAATCCTCCGCAAGGAAACCCGCGACATCTTTCAGGGGAGGAATTGCGGGTGCGCAAACCGCACATTATGGTCTACACTGGGGCAGATGATAGAATAAAATCGATGGATTGACAATTAAATCACTGGAGCAATTAACTTATGCTTGATATTTGCTCATACCTATCTATAATTACTCCCTATGAGGAAGCAATATCGGATATACGAATTTGCCCAACGTATCGGTCGAGCGACAAGTACGATTCGTCGCTGGGAGGGCAGACTGACCGCCAAGCG
>JAJXWR010000010.1 GCA_021781515.1 Pseudomonadota bacterium | reverse complement strand
GAGGCATCTTTCTTGCCGCATCCCATGCCGGATCATTCCTGATTGCATCGACAATGCCTAAACCATCCTGAAGCGTTGTGTTAATCAGTCGCTTGGCCGCTTCAAGAACACCCTCTATACGACGATTATCCTCGCCTGTGGTATCCAGCACCAATTCTACGACATGAATTTGCTTCTTTGGTTTTGCCATTAGACGTATTTCTGTTCAATATATTGTTTGATGACTTCCAATGCGATACCAAACCGCAGGGTATTTGCAGGAATAGGTAACATTACCGTTCGATTTGTATGGAACGGCATTCTTGTAGATAGTTGAATTATAGCTGATTATTATTACAAAACAAATACGTAAACTGCATTCGCTCACCCCATGGCTAAAGCCAGGGGCTTGCGCTCACACTTTGGTCAGTTTGACGCCTTGTATTCCTTTAATTCCTTACTCACTAATGGCACTGTTTTACCGCCCGCACTATCAGAAGGACACGTGATCGCAAATGACAGTACAGTGAATGCCTCGATGCCCAGTGCCCATGTTGTGTTTTCCATCACTGAACCGGCCCGCAGGGTAAAGCAGACACCTAACTGGCGAGATTATCTGCAACCTGATTTAACTGATCCTGGGAAAATTGACGTATCGTTCCTCCTGCGGAACGATGAGGAATTATCCCAGTGGCGTTCTGGAATCATGGAAGGCTGGAAGGCGGGTCATCAACAGGCCCTGTTACAAGCCACCACGGCATTAAAGCGTTTATCACACGACTTTATCGGAATGATTCGCTATCGGGTCTTGCAGGAAAGCGCCTTAGTGGGCGAACCACTCCTCAGCGAGACAACCGAACCGACTCAAGCCCTCGCCGCCAAGACACTGGAGGTTGCTGTGCCGGTGAATTTCATACACACGGAATACTGGCAGCATTTGCTACAGCCACAACCCGCTGAACCTACTAACGAGTAACTCTCCTTAAAATCCACAGTTCCCGTCAATGCCCATTAATATTAACACTGACATTTGAACCTCCCCTGGCTCCCACATACGTCATGCTGGAGAATGGATTGGCTGAACTATTTCCAGAACCACCAAAGGCCCCGTTTAACAAGGCACTGGCCGGCAACGCCGAAGTCACTGTATCTCCCAGTGGCGAACTCGAAGAATTTCCAGCGCCACCCGAAACCGGGGTACTGCTGCCTCCAATTCCCGTCAAACCTTTTAGCATATTTTCAGCAGTCGCCAGTGTCGCTGAACTTTGCTGCGCCTGGACTCCCGGCACCGACGTCTGTCGCTGCACCTGACTATTATTCTGATTACTGCCCGAGTCCTCTTGAGAATTTGTCTGATCCATGCTCTTGTGCAAGGCACTTTTATTCTGGGAAGATTTTGGCGGCGCACCATTCAGAATACTTCCCTGACCTGCAATACTCTGCATGACCTGATCGTCCATGGCTTCCAATGCACCGGCCTGAACACACATCAACCCCAACAGCACTACACTCCAACACCGTTTCACATTAATGCTCCTGTACTGACTGCTGTAGAACCTGGTGTCATTAAACGCCATGCACCTGATTCTCCTAGTACCCGTACGGAGACTAGCATAATTAACCATTTAATACCAATGGACATTTCCGGACAACGAACATCACCATCCCCTATACGCAGCCACTCAGAACGACAGTGTAATGTCCTGTGTCGCTGCCACCGGTTGCCCTTGATGTACCGCCGGCTGAAATTTCCAGTGACTCAACGTCCGCAGAACACACTGATTCAACTCAGGAATGGCAGAGGGGCGGATCAATTCAACCCGCACCTTGCCGTCTGGCCCTACGTGAAACCGGGCGGTGATCTGTACCCCATTGGCCTGATCTGCCACATCATCCGGAACTTCAGGTTGCGGCTGTTCAACAATCTGCAATCCCTGCTCATCCACACCGGCCTCTGTAGGTGCGGCAGATGGGGGGGCGGGCTTGACGGCCACCGGAGGGGGCTGAACAGGCAGCGGAGCCGCTGGTTGCGCTGCCTGTGGCGGCGGCGGTGGCTGAACAACGGGAAGTGCTGGCGGCGGTGTAACGCTGGGCGCTTTCACAACGAGTTTGTGCATCGGTAGTGGTGGTGCCACGGGTTGATGTGGTTTTACCACCGGAGGAGGAGGTGGTGGTGGTGGCGGTAATTCTATCAGACGGGCTTCTATCGGTGCCGGGGGCTCCGGTTCAGACGGACGCATCAGCACACCCAATAACCCGGCAAATACCACACTCCACAGTGCCACCGACCAGAATAAAAACCAGGTAAACGTCGTTTGTCGACGCAGGGGCCAGTCAGTGGGCAGCATGCTGCACCGCAATCAGGAAGTGCCGGGCACCTGCCTGGCGTGCAGCCAGCATCGCCTGCACCACCAGTCCCTGGGGTGCCTCATTGTCTGCCGCCACAATCAGATCCCCTTCTCCACGCAAGAGTGGTCGTATCACCGCCGCCAGATTCGCTAAGGTTACGGGAATCTTGTTGACCAACAACCGCCGGTCACGCGTCAGTGTCAATGTCAATGGCTGATCAGCGGCTAAGCTTTCCGCCTTGCCCTGCGGCAGGTTGACTGGCAAGGAATTGAGGTTCTGCATGGACAAAGAGGCCAGCATGAAAGTTGCCAGCAAAAAAAACATCACATCAATCATGGGAATGATTTCGATGCGGCCTTTACGGGTGTCCCGGGTACGCCGCCGTTTCATGCACCACCCTGCTGATCCATACGAATATGATCCATGATTCTTGATCCCAGTCGCTCCATGGTATCCAGCGTCTGTGCCTGCAACCTTGAAAAATAGTTGAAACCAAACAGACAGACCAGCGCAATCATCAACCCGGCGGCCGTAGCAATCAGCGCCTGGGCGACTCCTCCGGTCACTCCACTGGGATTCACCAGCCCATGACCGCCGATCATCTGAAAAGCATGCATCATGCCAAGAATGGTGCCCAGCAATCCCAGTAACGGTGCAGCGGTCACGACGGTTTCCAGCACCCATAACCTTCGTCCAAGTTCCTGTTCGATCAATTGCGCCTCATCAGCGGCACGCGATTCGACCCACCAGACCGGTCGTTGCCTATTCAGCAACACCACTGCAAAAAACCGCTGAAAATAATGCCCGGAGGGCAATTTCATGATTTGTTGCTCCAGTTCTTGCCACGAGAAATCAAAAGTTTCCACCAGCCCCAGCAGTTCAGCGGGTAGCCTGGAATAACGGCTAAACAACCAGATTTTTTCCAACATGACCGCCAGTGCCAATATCGCCAGCAGCAGCAAAGGAATCATGATGCTTCCGGCCAGTTTTAACGCAATACCTATTTCCAGTAAAGACATAGCAGTTTCCGTTCATTCATACAATCGTCGTCGCCATCCGTCTGATGGGTGTATTCTTTCTTAAGGACAGAATACCACCTCAGAAGTTTTTGTTGATACTCAGATAATACCCACGCATTGCACCAAATTGTGGCGCACCGATTCCCACGCCGGTGCCATCGCGGATTTCATAAATCCGGTTCAGCACATTCGTCACCCCGACACGCCCATCCAGCGCTCCCAGTGAACCCGCCATCAACTGACGTCCCACCGAAAAATTCATGGTCATATAGCCAGGCAGATGCGTGGTGTTGGCAAACCCATTACGCAGGCCGCTACCGGCCAGCACATCTGCATTAAAATGCGTCTCATCCAGCACATAACCCACTCCCCCTGAAGCCGTCCAGGTCTGGTCATGATCCAAATGGATCCAGTTATTCTGGATATAAGCCAGCTCAGCCGGGGCAAACACGTACTCACTACTGGTAATGTTTTTACCAAAGGCCGCTGACCGCGCCACATTGACATAGGCCGTCAGTTGCTCATTATGATAGTTGCTCCCCAGTTCAATGCCATAGACTTTACCATATTGATAATTAAACGGGGTAAACAGCATGGCTGAGCCAAACTGTCCTTCATCCAGCAAATTCGTGACCAGACGATAGTAGCTGTCTGCACTGACACTCCAGTGCGCTGACAGCGTATGGTCTATCCCCAGATCGAAATAATGACTACGTTCCGGCTGTACCCGGTCATTGGTCGTGACGGCAGGCGCAGCCAGCGTCCCCTGTGCGGCACCGATAGTCGCACTGGCGATCTGTTCAGTAGGTGGCGGTGTAAAATAGCGGGAATAACCCAGATGCACCGCTGTTGCCGGCGTGAACTGGTAGACGCTACCCAACCGCGGGCTTAACTGCGCCGCATTGACATACGCATCAATACGATCCAGACGCACCCCGTAGTTCAGGGTCAACCGTTGCGTCGCTTTCCAGGAATCCTCTACATAAATCCCGGCTTCGTAGGCATGAAATCCACCGCGATCCATGAAAGAAACCGGCGTATTTCCGGTTTGTTGACCGGCTGCATTGCCCGGAAGCGCCTGAAGCGTGCTCTGATTACTCAATGATTCATCACTGAGAAACTCGCCAAAGCGCACGGTATGCGACTTTCCTGGTCTCCATACAGCATCGGATTGCAGGCCGTTGGCCCAACCGCTTTGCAGTACCTGAGAAGACAGGCCGTAAAAAGCAAGGTCTCCCAGAGTATCCGGCTGAAAGTTCACATCGGTATAACGACTGAAATAACTGATCTGGTAGCTCAGATCCTCGCCGTATACCCCTTCATAGGAGAGCATCGCAAACTGCGTCTGCTCCACCTGCTGCTCGTTCAAACTACTCGACGGCGTATTCTGGATCCCGTAAGGCGTATAGGGTGCATTCAATCCAGGCACATCCGGAATCTGAAAACGGTTGGTCGTCGTTCCCAATAACAGGCTCCACCGCGACACCTCACTGGTCGCCCAGGAAAAATACCCCATGCCTTTGCCCTGGTTGGAATGATCATGCAATGGATTACTGCTCCCTACCGGGTTTTCCAGTCCCAAATCCGTGCGCAATAGATTCATGCTCAGGTAATAATTGAGTTTCCCTTGATGACCAGCTACATCGCCATAAACATTCTGTTCTCCGTAACTACCCACCTGCATTCCCAGCATACCACCGCTGGCAAAAGCACCTGAGCGCGTGCGTATATCAACGATACCCGCTGTCTCAAACCCATAACGTGCAGGCAAGGCCCCGGTAATCAGATTCATCTGCTCTACAAAATGGGTATCCATCGTATCGCCCAGCCCCCCCACACTGTCGGGAAGCCATAGCCCATTCAACCGGTACTGCACGTCTGCATGATCTCCACGCACGTGTATCTGACCAAATGAATCCTGCACCACGCCCGGCGCCTGTAATAACACTTGATTAATCGCTGTATTTTCCCCCTCAGGCAACTGTGCAATATCCTGACGGCTCATCTGGTAACTGTCGGTTCCCGTCTCATTGTCCAGGCGACTTTTAACCACTTTGGGCTTGCGTTTCACCCGAAACAGCAACGCCTGCTGGCTGTTGATATGCACCCGCAACTGTTGTACCCGATGGGCGCTGTCCACACGCACCACCTGCGCCGCTGACTGATAGCCCGGTGCCGTCAGGACGAGTTGATAACGTCCGTCTGGCCACCCCTGAAAACTAAACTCCCCGTGTTGATCCGTACGTCCCGACGCCAGCTTACAGGGATGCCCGAGACAACGGACCGAGATCATCACCTCAGGCACCGGCTGACCCAAGGCATTGTCCACTGTCCCGGTCACCAGGTTGCCGCTATCCGCCCAGGCCATCGTACTGAAACGTATACCGCCACCCAGCAGCAACGTCACCGCCATTTTCCTTTTACTCATCCACATTGATGTCATACACATTTGGCAATTTTATCTCAACCGGTTATTTAACCATGATTTTCCGGGGGAAAGATAATGATTATTTGTTCACCTGAACAAAAATTATCCGCTTTACTTCCAAGCCTTCTCTGTTGTTTTACACTACCTCAAGCATTGACAGTCTCTCCCGTGCCACGAGAGCACTATTTTTGATATATTTTTGTTTCGATATCTTTTTGATATATTTTCGATATATTAATTGGCTCAACGGTACCGACGTGATGAATATACTGATTCTGGATCATTATGATTCATTTACCATGAATCTCGCACATCTGCTGGCAAAAATTGTCGGTTGCATGCCTGTCATCCATGCGCACGATGATCCGCTGCTCACGCTGGAGTTAATTGATGCCTTCGATTGTATCATCCTGTCTCCAGGTCCTGGGCACCCGGCTCACCCTGAGGATTTTGCCTTCAGTCGATCGGTGCTGGCCCACTACACCAAGCCCCTACTCGGCGTCTGTCTGGGTTTTCAGGGCCTTTGCCTGCATGAAGGGGCGTCCATCGTGCGTGTCCCCCCGGCCCACGGTCGCCTGAGCGCCATCCATCACGACCATTCCCTGCTGTTTAACGGACTCCCTGATCCCTGGCCCGTGGTGCGTTATCATTCGCTGGCGGTTGAGCAACTGCCCGACTCATTACAGGCTCATGCATACACCACAGAGGGGATACTGATGGCGGTCAGCCACCGCCATCTTCCGCGCTGGGGTGTGCAGTTTCACCCCGAATCGATTGCCACGGTAAATGGAGAACGTCTATTGCAAAATTTTCTCCATGTCGGCCGGCACCAAAGTCTGGCGTCACCTGCTCAGCTCAACATTATCCCTGCCCCCTCCCTTCCTGTTGCGGCTTCACGTCCCCCCCTGTGTCTCAGGCATCAGCAAATCCCGTTGCCTCAACCTGCCGCCAGTATCTTTCAACGCCTGTACAGCCAATCCAGCACCGCTTTCTGGCTGGACAGTCCGGCAGGGACCGGGCAGGCGCAGCGTTTTTCCATCATGGGGGATGCCTCCGGGCCTTTTTGCCTGAGCGTGCGCTATGAGCAAGCCACTCGTACCCTGTGGCAGTGCCGTCTCCAAGATTCTTCCGTGCCTGAGCAGCAACAGCAACTTCCACCCCACACCTCGTTTCTGGAATGGATGGATCAGCAGTCCCCAGTGCTCCACCTTTCCGATACCCAGAAGTGCACACTGACCTGTGATTTTTATCTGGGGTGGGTCGGCTACCTGGGGTATGAAATGCACCAGGAGATCGTTGCCTCTGCCAATACCCCGCCCCCTGAGATGGTCATGGCCATGCCCTCCGCCGCTCCCGATGCCCAATGGATTTGGTGTGACCGGGCGCTGATTATTGATCATGAATGCCAGACGCTGGATATACTCTGGGCCGAAGATCCGCAACAACCCGATCACCGCTGGGCGCAGGAAGTCAGCCAACGCCTGCACGACCTGCCTGCGCTTCCTGAACATCCGCCCGTGGTTCCGCCACCTTTGCTGCATCACCTGCGCCTGCGCCACGATCAAGCGCATTATCTGCAGTTGATCCAGCAAGCACAGGACACCCTGCGGGCCGGTGATTCTTATGAACTTTGCCTCACCAATCAGATTCTTGCTGAATGTAACGCCGATCCGCTCTGCCTGTATCTGCAATTGCGCCAACTGACTGGCGTTCCTTATGCGGCCTACCTGCGTTTTGCGGATACGCACCTGCTCTGCGCCTCGCCTGAACAGTTCATTCGTCGTCAGTGTAATGGTCGGCTGAGTTCCTCACCCATCAAGGGAACCCGCCCGCGCCATCCCGACCCGCTGCAGGATCAACATCTGGCCCAAGAACTGTCTCTCAGCCTGAAAGACCGGGCTGAAAATCTGATGATCGTTGATCTGGTGCGTCATGACCTCGGACACTGTTGCATACCTGGCAGTATTCAGGTGCCGCAGCTACAGACTGTCCAGAGTTTTCCGCACGTGCATCAGATGATCAGCCGCATCGAAGGCCAAAGTATCCCCGGACTCTCTCCCTGGAAAATTCTGGGGCACCTCTTCCCCGGAGGTTCCATGACAGGGGCACCGAAACGCCGCAGTATCGAACGTCTGCATCAACTGGAATCCAGCCCCCGGGGAATTTACTCCGGGTGCCTAGGCTATATCTCCAGTCAGGGTTGCATGAATCTGAACATTATCATTCGCACCCTGATTGTCCATCAACAGTCGCTGAGCTACGGTATTGGTGGTGCAATCACTATAGATTCGGATCCCCATGCCGAGTTTCAGGAAACCCTCGTCAAGGCAAAGCCGTTTTTACGTCTGTTTGCTTTAGAACCTGCCGCCATTGCTGGAGTTGTGCATGGATGCCCCTGACATCTGGCCACTGTGGCAATGGGACTCCACGGCCTGGATTTCCTGTCATTCGCCCCCCCCTCCCTGCTTTATTGCAGAGTCCTGGCTGCTACAAAACGGGCACTTGTGGGCGTGGGATGCCCATAAAATCCGTTTCACACGCAGTTGTAACCTATACTTGCCAGCAACGCTACAGCATTTACCCGGTCTGGTTTTTGAACAGATCAGTGCTGTACTGCCTTTGCATGGTCACTATTTTCCTCGGCTGGAAATGGCACTCACCAGCGCATTGCCCCAGTTTTACCTGAGAATCAGAGCCGCTCCCGCAGCAAAACGGACGCTCTCTCTACTGCCATGGACTACAGACCCTCGAACCCTGGCGCACCTGAAAGGCCCGGATCTGCTGCGTATTGCCGAATGTCGCAGCGAGGTCATGGCCGCCGGTGCCGATGAGGCGGTATTAGTGGATGCACAGGAGCACGTGCTGGAAGGTTTATACTCCAGTCTGGTCTGGTGGCAACAGGACACCCTGTGCTACCCGCCACCGCACCCGCAACGCTTAAGCAGTACGACACTCCCTTTACTTGTGCAACTGGCAGCGCAATTGGGGGTCACTACCTGCTGCTGCAACATCAAACTGCACACCCTGACCCACCACCCGGTCTGGGCGGTCAATGCACTGCACGGCCTCATGGAAGCATTGTCCCTGCCGCCGGGCACCCCCCTGCCGCGCCACCCAGACATCGCTCAATGGCAACAGGCACTGAATGCGTTACGTCAACCACTCCCAGTACCCTCCAGCAACGCCGGCTGCCGCCTGCGCAGAGGGCCAGAATAACAAACCCGGCAAAAGCCGGGTCGGTTATTAACAGCTGGATTTCAGGCATCCGCCCGGGGTCACACCCGTTCAATAATGGTCGCAATCCCCTGACCCAAACCAATACACATGGTCGCCAACCCAAACTGGGTGTCCTTCCATTCCATAACATTCAACAACGTCGTCGTAATACGTGCTCCTGAACATCCCAACGGATGTCCCAGTGCAATCGCACCACCGTTCAGGTTTGCTTTTTCTTCAATTTTATCAATCAGTTTCAGATCTTTCAGCACGGGCAGCGACTGCGCCGCAAACGCTTCATTCAACTCCACCGACTGGATATCCTCAATCGTCAACCCTGCACGTTTCAACGCCTTCTGACTGGCCGGTACCGGGCCGTATCCCATGATCGCTGCATCACATCCGGCCACCGCCATTGAACGGATTCTGGCACGTGGTTTCAGTCCCAATGCTTCGGCTCTGGCAGCACTCATCACCAACATGGCCGACGCCCCATCCGATAACGCTGAGGACGAGCCCGCCGTAACAGTACCGTTTTTGGGATCAAAGGCAGGTCTCAAGGCCGCCATCGATTCCAGAGACGCATCCGCACGAATGACTTCGTCCACTTCGCACAATACCCGAAAGCCGTTGGCATCATGCCCTTCAATACCGACAATTTCCTTTCTGAAACGCCCTTGTGTGGTCGCTTCCCACGCCTTCTGGTGCGAACGCAGCGCAAACTCATCCTGCATACTGCGACTGATGCCGTGCATACGACCCAGCATTTCTGCGGTCAGCCCCATCATATTGGAAGCTTTGGCATACACTTTACTGGCCGCAGGGTTCAAATCAATCCCATGGGTCATCTGCACATGTCCCATGTGTTCCACACCACCAATCATGAACACGTCACCCTGACCCGTCATGATCTGAGCAGCCGCCGTATGCAGGGCCTGCATGGAAGAACCACACAGCCGATTAACGGTCTGTCCAGCCACCGTGCGTGGCAAACCGGCCAGCATCGCCACATTGCGGCCAATATTCATTCCCTGTTCCAGGGTTTGATTCACACAGCCCCAGATCACATCTTCCACCAGATCCACATCCAGACCCGGATTTCGCTGTATCAAGGCCTTCAGCAGTTCTGCAGACAGCATGTCAGCACGTACATTGCGGAACATTCCGGCTTTGGAACGTCCCATGGCACTGCGCACACCATCAATAATCACTACATCATTCGGATTCAGACTCATGTGTGTGCTCCTCAAGCATAAAACTTCGTGTTGGCACTGGCCATGTTCCGCAACAGTTGCGGTGCCTCATAGGCTTTGCCCAAATGGGCATATTTCTCACACAAGGCGATGTAGTTGGCTATTCCCATCTGATCCACATAGCGACAGGCACCACCACGGAAAGGAGGAAAACCGATCCCCATAATGAGCGCCATATCTGCTTCTGCAGCGGTTGCCACAATACCTTCTTCCAGACACCGCGCCACTTCATTCACCATCGGCAACATCAAACGGGCAATCACTTCTTCAGCGGCAAACTCACAACGATCCGCCACCCCGGCACGAATCAGTTCATAGGTGTCCTGATCCACAACTTTCTTGGGTTTGCCCTTCTTGTCTGGCACATAACTGTAATAGCCTTTGCCATTTTTCTGACCATAACGCTTGTTTTCAAACATGACCACGGTGGATGACTTGTAATCCGGTTTCATCCGGTCCGGGAAGCCTTCCGCCATCACGCCAGCCGCATGCACACCGGTGTCGATACCGACTACATCCAGCAAATAGGCAGGGCCCATGGGCCAGCCAAATTTTTCCATGACCTTGTCAATCGCCTGAAAATCAGCCCCGTCCCGCACCAGCAGATCAAAACCGCCAAAGTAGGGAAACAGTACCCGGTTGACCAGAAAACCCGGACAATCCCGGACAACAATCGGCGTTTTACCCATTTTCTGAGCTAAACGCACAGTAGCCGCCACGGCCGCATCCGAAGTTTTACTGCCACGGATCACTTCCACCAACGGCATCATGTGCACCGGATTAAAAAAATGCATACCCAGGAAATTTTCCGGACGTTGCACAGATTCTGCCAGATGATCAATGGAAATCGTCGACGTATTCGAGGCAATAATAGTATTTTCCCGAACCAGACCCTCGACTTCTTTCAGAACACTGGCCTTGATTTTTGGATTTTCCACGACCGCTTCAATCACGATATCCACTGACGCAAAATCACCATAATTCAGGGTCGGACGAATCATGGACAAGGTTTTTCCCATCCCTTGCGGCGTCATCCGTCCCTTTTCAACCTGACGTGACAACAGCTTGGTCGCCTCATTCATCCCCAGATCCAGTGCCGCATCGGCAATGTCCTTCATGATGATGGGTGTACCCTTGTAAGCCGACTGGTAAGCAATCCCGCCGCCCATAATCCCGGCACCCAGGACTGCCGCCTGCTTAATTTCCAGCGTCCCTTTTCCTTCATGGGTTTTGGCGGCTTTCTTGACCGCCTGATCAGCAAGAAAAAGCCCGATCAAGGCATTGGCCTGTGGAGTGACAGCCGCTTTGGCAAAGCCTTTTGCTTCCACTTCCAACGCCGCTTCCCGTTCCAGACTGGCATGCGACTGCATCGATTGCAGCGCCAGTTTTGGAGCCGGATAATTGGGGCCAGCCTTGCCCAGAACCACCGCCATGGCGCTATTAAACGCCATCATCTGTTCCATCATGTTTAACTGAACCGGCGCTTTTTTCTCTGCACGCCGTGCCTGCCAGGGCAACTTGCCCGCAATGGCCTGCTGCAGTAATGCCACGGCCGCCTCTTTCAGCTGCTCCGGTGCGACCACGGCATCAACGCCACCGTCTTTCAGTGCCTCTTCGGGGCGCTTTTCCGCACCAGTCGCTATCCATTCCACCGCATTGTCAACACCAATCAACCGGCTGAGACGCACGGTACCACCAAAACCCGGAAACAACCCGAGTTTCACTTCAGGTAAACCCACTTTCGCCGCCGTCGACATCACCCGATAGTCGCAGGCCAGACACATCTCGAATCCCCCGCCCAAGGCGATTCCATTAATCGCCGCCACCGTGGGAACGGGCATGTCTTCAAAATTGACAAACACCTGGTTGGCTTCTTTGACCCACTGAACGATTTCCGCTTCACCATGACTAAAAAGCGTACCAAATTCAGTAATATCAGCTCCAACAATGAATACCGGCTTGGCGCTGGTAACAACCACGCCCTTAACCGCTTGAGATGACTGTATGGCGGACACCGCCGCTGCCAGATCATTCAACGTCTCACGATTAAATTTATTGACGGATTCACCGGTGAGGTCGAACTTGAGTTCTGCAATACCGTTGCCAAGATCAGCAACTGTAATAGCGTTACCGGAATAGATCATGCAAAAATCTCCCGACTTCAGGAAGGAATTAGACAGGCACAGAGGCACCTGCCCCTTGACTGGGTGTGTTATCAGTGCAACGCTGATTCCATTGACCCCAGATGAATGGGTAGTATAGGCAGATTTGTCATTTTTTAAACCTGTTCTGCAATTATTTACCCGAAGATTGCTGACCGACAAGTCGAGCAGAACCTTCCTGTCCCCAGAGCAGCAAGCCTTCCAGCACCAGATCAGGTCGCCACAGACTCTCAACACCTGACTGTCGGTGCAACAACGCACCATCACCTCCAGTGATTACCCAGTGCAACGGCAGTCCGACTCCTGCCTCTATCGCCACATCCTGAACCAACAACCGCTCAGCCTGTCGGCTGGCCTGCTCAACCCCACCCAGCACCGCCAGTTGAATCCCCCGTGCAATCGCTTGCTGCGTCGTACAGGCAGGATCCAGTACCGGCGACACTGCCCATTCCCCGGCCAATAACGCCGTCTGTTGCACCAAAGCCGCCTGCATCAAGCGATATCCCGGTAAAATATAACCGCCCATATGCACTCCCGCCGCTGTCAACACATCCAGCGTCACCGCCGTCCCCGCATCTATAATCAGCAAAGGCCCGGGAACCTGCCGATGCGCTGCCAGCAGTGCCAGCCAGCGATCAACCCCCAGCCGCTCCGGCTCGGCATAGGCATTGACTACGCCCGCCAATGCTGCACTACTACGGGCCCAGCGTATTTCTATTCCCCAACGATGGCGACACCATTGTGCCATTTTAGCTTCTGCTGCTGCGCCCCGCACACTGGCGGCCCATATTTCTTCAACCTCCAGACATCCCAGTGCATCGGGCAATGCCTCCTGCACCACCACCGCCTGCGCCGACGTCAGTTGTCCCTGATGATATTCAGCCCATTTCAGCCGACTATTTCCCCAATCCAGTAGCAGCAGCGACACGAACACTGACCTCCCCACTATTGATCAATACAGTCTGCCCTTGCCGTTCCAGCAACATACTGCCGTCTGCAGCAATACCACTTCCCCATCCGTAGAGATCCCCCTGCCCCTGCCGTTGCACACACACCGGCTGATGCAACAATACATCCCGTTGTATAAATCCGTCAGCAAATGCCGGAAGTCCTTCGCCTTCAAACACCCGAACCGTGTCCACCAGCGCCCGCAGCAATAACACCGCCAATTCGGTACGCTCAATCTGCAAATAGTCATGCAACTGCCGACACGGCTGATCCGGCGTCGTTCCACTGGCAAATCCCAGATGATTCAGACCCAGACCAATCACCACATCACAAGGCCCAGACGCATCTCCCGCCAGTTCGATAAGAATTCCGCCGAGTTTCCCCTGTTCCAGTATAATGTCGTTGGGCCATTTCAACCCCAGTTTTCGGCCCAGCAACGGCTCAAGCGCCTCTGCCACTCCAACACCAATGCTCAGACTGAGCCCGGCCAGGGCACTGGCCGCCCTGTCAAAGCGCCAGCCCAGACTCCCATAAAAATTCTGTGCCAGTGGCGATAGCCAGGTGCGTCCACGCCGGCCGCGCCCAGCGGTCTGCTGCTCCGCCAGCACCGCCAGTGCATGCCCCTCCTGCCTGGAAAATGCCTGCAACACCTCCTGATTGGTCGACGTGGTCTGTCGCTGCACCTGCACACGGACGCCCGCTTGCCACAGCGCCGCTGAAATCGTTAACGGCTGCAGCCACTGCATCGGTGATTGCAGACAATAGCCCTGTCCGGGATGGCTGCGAATGACAAACCCCTGCCGACGCAATTCCTGCACCATCTTCCACACCGCCGCCCGGGTAATTCCCAGATCATGCCCGAGTTTTTCACCCGAACAAGGCACTGAGCCACTCAGTTGCTGCAATAACATCCATTCCTGCTCGGTCACTGACTGGCTTCCATCACCGTTTTAACTGGCATCCATTGCCCCTGCCGGACCTGATAAAGCGTTACCGCCCCGCGAACCAGATCCCCATGCGCATCAAAACTGATTTTCCCTGTAACCCCATCGAACTCATGCGTTTTTGCCAGATACGGCAAAAAATCAGCCGGACGGGTGGATTGTGCGGCCTGCATGGCCGCCACCAGCACATAGACAGCATCATAAGCATAAGGAGCATAATTCTGAATCTTGCCATAGCGTTGCTCAAACACCGCCGCAAACGCCTTGCCCTTTTGCAAGGATTCTATGGGCACCCCGGGTTTGGAAGCCAACTGGCCTTCCGCATGCACACCCGCCAAATGGATAAATTCCGGAGTCCGCATTCCATCTCCCCCCAACAGCCTCTGGGTCATACCCAAGTGCGCCATTTGAGCCACCATCGGAGCCGCCTGTCCATACATCCCCCCGAAAAACAGTAAATCCGGATGCATCCCGGCAATCTGCGTCAAAATGGCCGTAAAATCAGTCGCCTTATCATCCGTATATTGCCGCGCCACCACGACAGCCCCTTTTTTTTGTGCCTGCAACACAAACTGATCCGCCAGCCCTTGACCATAAGCGGTACGATCATCAATCACCGCCAGTCGCAGTGCATGCAACGCCCCGGTCGCATAGTCAGCCAACGCCGCCCCTTGCTGCGCATCGTTGGCCATCAACCGAAATGTCGTTTTAAACCCTTGCTGCGTCAGCTTGACGGCGGTTGCCGATGGCGAGATTTCGGGAATCCCCGCCGCCGCATAAATCCGCGCTGCCGGAATACTGGTACCCGAATTGAGATGCCCTATAACAGCCACAACACCCTCATCGACAAAACGCTGTGCCACCTGCGTCGCCATGCGCGGATCCGCCTGATCATCCTCTGAATCCAGCTTCAGCACCAGCGGCCGCCCGGCAATACGCCAGTGGGCCGCATTAATTTCCGCAATCGCCTGCGAGACCCCATGCTCATTGTCCTTGCCAATCGCCGCCTGCTGCCCGGTCAACGGCGACGCCTGCCCCAACAGGACGACCCCCGAGTCCTTCCCTGACGGCTGGCAGGCCTGCAACAATACAAATACAACAACCACCCACCCTTTCATCAGCGTCACTGCTACTTTCATTCCAAACCACCCCTTTCACCACAATTCAGACAGCAGACCAACATTCTGTCCTGCCACTATTTTCAGACAACCCTGCAAAAAACCAAAACTGATATACGGATCAAATCAACTGGATTATAGCAAAAATTGCCAACAGGACAATGGACTAGTATCAGTAACAGTTTAAACTCCATGGTAATCGACGTAGGACAAACCTCGGGCGAGGTCGACAAGATACTCGCCATGAGCGTCATGGTGTCAGCCCAAAAACAGTCCTGCTTTATCCATTAACCACCAATGTTCAGCAAAAACCACAACTACTGATAAAATCATTTAGCCACATTTAGAATTGCTGCTGACCGATTTAATATCTCGACAACAAAGTGTACCTTATTTAATAAGATAACAATGATCAACTTAATGACCTTGGGAATTGAAGGCAGTCATTCGGCATCACTGGATTTTTCACAAGCATTGTACTAACCTAGGTACAAAGAGGAGGCAGACATGAAAGCCATAACCTATAGTCATACTCGCCAGCATTTGGCAGAAATCATGAACAAGGTTACAGATGATCGCACACCGATTCTCATCACCCGCCAAACAGGACAACCCGTCGTCATGATGTCGTTGCAAGACTTCAATGCACTTGAAGAAACCGCATACCTGATGCGCAGTCCGAAAAATGCCAAACGCCTGATGGAATCTATCGAACAATTGGCTGCGCAGGGCGGAACAACAAAAGAGCTGCTTGATGCCGATTAAGTTCTCGGATCAGGCTTGGGAAGATTATCTTTTTTGGCAAGCCAAGAACAAGTGCTCACTCAAGCGGATCAACACACTATTGCGAGATATCCAACGCTCGCCATTTGCGGGTATTGGAAAGCCAGAAGCGCTCAGGTATAACCTGTCTGGTTTCTGGTCCCGTCGAATTGATGAGGAGCATCGACTAGTCTATTCCGTTCAGGACGATACGGTTCTGATTGCTCTGTGCCGATACCATTACTAACTTTCTTTCTGGCCATGCCCACTTTCAGCAAACCTGGGGTATATCATTCCAGCGGGTGGTGTACGCCGGTGACAGCGTAGCACGTCGCATGGCCCATGATTGCTGTTGCAGCGTTCCCTGCCGCGCCACAAACACCCGACCCAATCCCC
The DNA here is from genome assembly GCA_021781515.1 of Pseudomonadota bacterium. Lineage (GTDB taxonomy): Bacteria > Pseudomonadota > Gammaproteobacteria > Pseudomonadales > Moraxellaceae > JAJXWR01. The sequence goes on along the minus strand of JAJXWR010000010.1, from coordinate 30,235 downwards.
GCTGACGGATCTGATCCAGGGTCTGCATCAACCGCACAGAACGTTGCTGTACCGCCACCTCCTCAAACATATCCTGCGTCCCACGGCCCGGCTCTTGGAACTCAGACAACATCACTCCCGCCTTGGCATAGCGGAATCCCTCACGCCAGATCGCCTCCAGTAACCGTAACGCCAGTTTCAGCAAGTGCCGGGTATCGGCAGAATGGACCGGCAAAGCACCGCTGGCCGTATTGGCATAGTAGGGTTCCTGTGGATTAAACGCCCCCGTACGGATAAAAACCGTCAGCCGTTGCGCTTCCCGGTTTTCCTGCCGTAGTTTTTCCGCCGCCCGAGAAACGTAGACACATAGCGCTGCCTGCATCGCCGCCCGGGTGGTGACCCGCTGACCAAACGACCGACTGCAGACAATCTGTTGCTTGGGAACAGGCCCTTCCTCCCAGGCAATACAGGATTGCCCGTTCAGTTCCCGTACCGTACGCTCCAGTGTCAGCGAAAACTGCTGACGAATCCATGAAGGGGCACAATCGGCCAGTTCCAGTGCCGTCTGTATGCCCAGCGCCTGCAACCGCTGACTTAACCGGTCACCCACCCCCCACACCTCATGCACCGGCAACAGGGACATCAACCGTCGCTGACGCGCCCGGTCACATAAATCGACCACCCCACCGGTCGCCTTATAACGTTTGGCCGCCAGATTAGCCATCTTGGCCAGCGTCCTGGTCGGTGCTATGCCCACACACACGGTTATACCCGTCCATTGCCGGATCTGCTGACGCATCCGTTGCCCATAGTCCGTGCGCTGTCTATCCGTCTGCATGCCGGAAAAATCTAGAAACGCCTCATCAATCGAATACACTTCCATCCGTGGCACCCAATCCTCCAGAATACGCATAACCCGTGCACTAATCTCTGCATACAGGGCATAATTGGAGGAAAAGACCGCCATCCCATGCCGACGAATTTCCTCCTGAATCTGAAAGACAGGCACCCCCATCCGGATCCCCAGTGCCTTGGCTTCCCGGGAACGCGCCACCACACAGCCATCATTGTTTGAGAGAACGATCAAGGGCACATCCTGCAAATCCGGCCGAAACAGTTTCTCACAACTGGCATAAAAATTATTACAATCCACCAGTGCCACGCAAGGCTTCATCGCTCCGCCGTACGCAGTGCCCGCACCACATGCGTCACCACCCCAAAAATATCCAGGTCCACCCCTTCGGTCATTTCAATGGGTGTATACGCTGCATTTTTAGGAACCAGGCGTACCCGTGGCTGCAATTCCAGCATTTTTACCGTTAATTCCCCCAATATTCCGGCAATGACCACATCCCCGTGCGCCGCCTGCAAGGCCCGGTCTACGATCAGAATATCCTCAGGCAAAATACCTGCTTCCTGCATGGAATCTCCTGCCACCCGGACAAAATAAGTCGCTGCCGGATGCCGGATACACAGTTCATTCAGATCCAGACGCTTCTCGATATAATCCTGCGCCGGCGAAGGAAACCCCGCCGAAATCCGTTCCGCATACAGCGGGATAGGGGTGTCAATCCGGCATTCACTCCTCATTGCATGTTCCTCATTGCATGGCCTCGATCACTCGCAATCTGTTATTACATACAGTATATACTCAGGTTTGGCAATGACACAAGTTTTTACTGATGTTTTCTTATGCTGGCAATCCGGGCATCAGACATTGTCCAAAAACGCCACGCCCCGTATAATAGCCTGATGAAATGTTAAAGAAGCAACTCCCACACTACGCCCACTGAAGATACGCATTGATGTCACCGACCCCTGTTTCCCTCCGCCGTACCTTTGCAATCATCTCGCACCCGGATGCGGGCAAGACCACCATCACCGAGAAACTGTTGCTCTGGGGGCGGGCGATCCAGATTGCTGGCACCGTCAAAAGCCGCAAGTCTGACCGTCATGCCACCTCCGACTGGATGACCATGGAAAAGCAGCGCGGTATTTCCATTACGACCTCTGTCATGCAATTCCCTTTCCGTGAACATGTCATCAATTTGCTGGACACCCCAGGTCACGAGGATTTTTCCGAAGACACCTACCGCACCCTAACGGCGGTGGATTCTGCCCTGATGGTGATTGATGCGGCCAAAGGGGTGGAAGACCGTACCATCAAACTGATGGACGTCTGCCGGATGCGCAACACCCCGATTATTTCGTTTATCAACAAACTGGATCGGGAAATCCGCGAACCCGTCGATCTGCTTGATGAGATCGAATCCGTATTAAAAATCCGCTGCGCCCCGGTCACCTGGCCGATCGGCTCCGGCCGACAATTCCGCGGTGTTTACCATCTGATAGAAGACCGGATCTATCTGTATCAGGCGGGACACGGCAGCGAACTGATCGAGGACCAGATTATTGAAGGACTGCACCATCCGCAGGCCGACCAGTTGCTCGGCGATGAAATCCGCCAGCTGCGGGATACCTTGGAACTGCTGCGCGGTGCCAGCCATGCCTTCGATCCGGCGGCCTTTCTGAAAGGAACGCTGTCGCCTGTTTTTTTTGGTACTGCACTTGGAAATTTCGGGGTAAATCACGTCCTGAACCTGCTGGTGGATCATGCCCCAGCCCCGGAACAACAAGCAGCGGCCGAGCGAATCGTACAGGCCGATGAACCGGGCTTTACCGGTTTTGTGTTTAAAATCCAGGCCAATATGGATCCAAAACACCGGGATCGCATCGCTTTTCTGCGCATCTGTTCAGGTCACTATGACCGTGGCATGAAAATGCTCCAGGTACGTACAGGCAAAGAAGTGCGCATCAGCGATGCCCTGACCTTTCTGGCCGGCGAACGTGAACACCTCGAAGAAGCCTGGGCCGGGGATATCATTGGCTTGCACAACCATGGCACCATCCAGATTGGCGATACGTTTACCGACGGCGAACGCCTGAATTTTCAGGGCATTCCGAACTTTGCCCCGGAATTGTTCCGTCGGGTGCGGCTACGGGATCCATTAAGGAGCAAACAACTGCAAAAAGGACTGAAAGAACTGTCAGAAGAAGGGGCCACGCAGGTGTTTATGCCACTGATCAACAATGACCTGATTCTGGGTGCCATTGGCTTATTGCAGTTCGATGTCGTGGCCTTTCGACTGCTGGAAGAATATAAAGTGGAATGTATCTACGAACCGGTCACACTGTCCACCGTCCGCTGGATTTATGCCAACGATGAACGTCAGTTGACCGAGTTTCGCAAAAAAGCCCATGATCAACTATCCCTCGACGGCGGTGGCCACCTCACTTACCTGGCACCTAGCCGGGTGAACCTGCAACTTATGCAGGAACGTTGGCCGGATATCCAGTTTCGCCCCACCCGCGAGCACCATGCCGCCGCTAGTCACTGAGATCCAGGGTATTGATCCGGGAATCTGATACTACTTCACTAACCAAGGTGGCCCGGCGCTTGGCTTCCAGACCCAGGAAGTCAAATAACTGCTGATCCAGCAATTGCGAAGGTGCTACGCTGCTCAACGCCGTAAAAATACTGTCCAGCCGATGCGGATGCGCCTGATCCCAGGTCTTCAGCATCTCCCGCACAGCGACCCGTTGCAGATGTTCCTGCGAACCACACAGATTACAGGGAATAATGGGAAAAGCCCGCTGTCTCGCATAGGGAATAATATCTTCTTCCTTGCAATAGGCCAGCGGCCGGATCAGAATATTCTCCCCATCATCACTCAACAATTTTGGGGGCATCGCCTTGATTTTGCCATTAAAAAAAAGGTTGAGAAAAAATGTGGCGAGAATATCATCCCGGTGATGCCCAAGTGCGACTTTAGTGGCTCCAATTTTCCTGGCAAACCCATAGAGACTTCCCCGTCGCAATCGTGAACAGACGGTGCAATAGGTCTTGCCTTGCGGGGTCAACTGTTTAACCACACTGTAAGTATCTTTTTCCAGAATATAAAAAGGAATGCCTCTGGAACTTAAGTAAGTTGGCAGCACGTCCTCGGGGAAGCCCGGCTGTTTCTGATCCAGATTCACGGCGACAATCTCAAAACGAATGGGCGCACTGGTCTGTAGATTCAATAAAATATCCAGCAAAGTGTAGCTGTCCTTGCCACCGGACAAACACACCATGACCTTGTCACCTTCTTGAATCATGGCATAATCCTCAATCGCCTGACCCACGAAGCGCCGCAGCCGCTTTTGCAATTTATTGAACTCAGTACGTGATAAACTGGAACTTGCTGCTTCGTCCACCACCTTGTCCTCCTGTGTATGATGTAAGGCCGGGATAGTAACTGCACAAACTGATAAAAATTTAATTTAGTGCCGTGAACTCATTGCCGCCAACAACAACTCCATCTGTTCCAAGCTAAACGGTTTGGTCAGCGTCGCATCTGCCCCCAGCACCCGCACCAACTGCAACGAGTCAATATCCAGATCATTCTGACTGCGTCCCGACATGGCAATAATACGGATCCCGGGAAAATTCCGGCGAATCTGGGTAATCAGACTCACCCCGTCCTGCTCAGGCATCACCAGATCGGTGAGCACAATATCAACATCACCCGTCTGTAAAATTTCCCAGGCTTGCGCTCCATTGGCCGCCAGCAACAACGCATACCCCTGGCCTTCCAGCATATCCTGCATCAATTCCAACAACAGCGGATCATCATCAACCACCAGTAATTTCATCGCCCCTACCCCACCGACTGTAGTACATTGGCCAACGTGCCCAGCAACTGCTCTACATCCAGCGGTTTATTGAGCAGCACCCAGGGAAACGGGGTTTCCCGACGCCGCTGCAGCAGATCGGCCTGGGCACTGATCATCACCACCTTCAGCAAAGGCCGGATCAACAGCATCTGCTGCGCCAGATCCGCTCCGGACAAACCCGGCATAATATGATCGGTCAGCAATAAGTCCACCTCCCGGACAGGATCCTGCATCCATTGTAACGCCTGTCGCGAATCACTGAAACTGACCACCTCATACCCCTGCAACTGCAGTAAATCCTGTAACATACGGATAATAGCCACTTCATCATCGACCACCACTAGCCGGTATTGCCGGTTCATCGGCTGCAACGGCAACACTGCCGGGACTAAAGCGATCTCTTCCTGTGCGGTACGACAGGGAAAATAAACACAAAACTCCGTTCCGGTTTTTTCTGTCCCGCCCTGTTGTATCGTGTTCTGTCCCGTCCAGGAATGCACCTGTAAATGCCCTGAGAATTCATGGACAATACCATGCACCACGGACAGCCCCATTCCAGTGCCCTGCCCAACCGGTTTGGTGGTAAAAAACGGATCAAAAATACGCTGCAACAACACCGGTTCTATGCCGGAGCCCCCATCGCGCACGCTGATCTGCACAAAATCCCCCTGAAATGGCTGATGACAAGAGGCGCAGTGCGCTTGACTGATCTGCGTATCACGTACGTCGATACGGATTTCTCCACGTTCTCCGGAGGCATCCCGCGCATTGATCACCAGATTCATGATGACCTGTTGCAACTGCACCGTATCAATCATCACCGGTGCCACCTGCGCCTCCAGATGACTGCGGATGCGAATGGAAGCTGGTAAGGTGGGGCGCAGCATCCGCAAGGTCGCCTGCACTGTTTCGCATATATCCTGAATACGTCCTGAACTGATCCCTCCCCGACTAAATAACAACATCTGTGCGATCAGTTCGCGGGCCCGTTCTCCGGCCGTCTTGATCTGTTGCAGGTATTTCAGCAACCGGGGTTGCGACTGATCGCTCAACTGGCGTAAAGCCAGATCCGAATACCCGAGAATACTGGTCAGAATATTATTAAAATCATGCGCAATGCCGCCCGTCAAATGCCCAATGGCTTCCATTTTCTGCGCCTGCTGCACGGCACGTTGCAAATGTTCCCGTTCCTGCTCGATTTTTTTGTACTCGGTAATATCACGCACCATTGCCATGATACGTACCGGCTGCTGCGCCGCATCACGCACCAGCCACTGGCGCACACTGACCGGCACGTTTCGGCCAGTGGAATGAATGTACTCCTTGCGATACGACTCGCAGTACCCCTGGAGCAGAATCTGTTCTTGCAGCACCTGTGCATCCAGTGCGTGCCACTGCACTGGCGTAATCGCTCGTTCGCTGCACCCCCGCAAGTCCTCAGCCTCGTAGCCGACAATTTCCAGAAAGGCAGGATTCGCCTCCTCTATGACTCCTGCCAGCGATAACATACAAATACCATCAATACTGGTCGCAAACAGGGAACGATAACGCTGTTCCGACTGCAGGAGCGCCTGTTCTGCCTGACGAAAGGCCGTAATATCCTGTAACACCCCAAAGGTACGCAACCGCAGCCCGCCCGCAGAGAGTTCATAACGGATATTGCTGCGCACAATCCGCTGCAGGCCCGGTGCCAGTTCCACTATAAATTCCATGGAAAACGCTTGTCCATCAGCGTCTCCCTGCGCCCATCGTGCCTGTACAAGACGGCGATCCGCTTCTCGCACACACCCCAGCAACATCGCCTGCCCGGTAAAGGCCTGATCTGCACGCAGACCCAGTAATTCCAGCAATTCCGGCGACGCATAGTTGTCGTGACCCGCTGCTGTTTCTACCCAGAAACCCAACCCGGCAATACGTTGTGATTCTGCCAGCAGATTTCTGCTCTGACGCAGTTCTCGCTGCTCCTGGCGAATCTGGGTGACATCCAGCATCAGACAACGTATCAGTACTTCATATTCCCCCTGGGTAGCGACGGCATGCAAGGCTAAAGTAACGATACGGCCATCACTATTTCTGAAATCAATCTCAACATCACGTACCGCACCTTCCCGAACCACCTGCAACAAAAAACGCGCCATCGTTTCCTGAGATTCTCGGGCCACCCACCCATAAATGGAGCGTTGCTGCATCTGTGCCGCCTGCGCCAGACCCAACAGTTGTAGCAGCGGCTCATTCACCTCTTGAACCGTTCCCACGTCATCCATTGCCAGAAAACCCGTTCGGGTTCCAGCCACCAGCAAACGATACACCTGCTCACTTTCTTCAGCCTGTTTCTGATTACTGACATCCAGCAACCAGCCTTCAATCCGGCACTGATCACCTTCCCAGCGGATCCGCCCCCGTTCCGTCAGCCAGTGCAACTCTGAACCGGCTCCACATATCCGGTAAAGCAGTTCAAAGACCTCCCCCGTCGCTGCCGCTGCCTTCAGCAAGGTCGCCATTTTTTCCCGCTCATCCCGAACAATCAACCGCCCCAGGGAAAAAACATCACCCTGAGTAAAGATTTCCGCCTTGAATCCCGTCAGTCGCCAGACCCCCTCACTCAGGCGCAGCGGTCGATAATCATGGTGCAAACGAATCAAGGCATTGGCTGACGGATAAAATAGCGCCTGCGCCTGCGCCGGCTGCAGCACATAGCAATACACACATCCAGGAACCAGATCCAGCGCCGCATCCGATCCACTAAACGGCGTATCACTCGCAGAAGCTTCCAAGGCAGCCTATCTGCCATCCAGATAATTGATCAGCGCCTGTGCCGAGACTGCCCCATTTAACCAGGGGCGGCGCACCTGGCCTTCGGCGTTGAGTAAAATCAGCGCCGGTGGCCCGGGAATCTGGAACTGCTGCAACAGGGCATCGGTTTCAGCCGTACGCTGCGTCACGTCAACCCGCAGCAGCAGTCGCTGCTGCAAACGCTGCTGCACGGCGGGAACAACCAGCACCTCATGTTCAATCTCCTGACAACTAATGCACCAGCGCGCCCAGAAATCCAGAGGATTTCCTGACCACGATAACGCTCCAGCATGGCCTGTAACTCTGCCGGCGTACTTACCACCGCCGCTGGCGCAATACCCGTGGAGGTAGCCCTCATTGTATTGCCGGAGGTCGCTGCCGTATGCGGCCCCAGCCACAGCGTCCATGCCTGCAGCACACTGAATCCCCCGATCAGCAGCAAGGCGATACCCGCCGCTTTACGTACCCGAGGCCATCCGTAATCCGCCGCCTCCAGGGCACCCAACGCCACCCCACTGCCTATTAATAGCAGGCCATAAAGTCCCCATTCGTAAAATTCCGGCAACAAACGTGCCAGGAGATTCACCGCCGTCGCCAACAGGCCAACCCCCAACGCCGCCTGTACCCCCTGCATCCATGCGCCGGCCCGGGGCAACCACTGCGCCTCTGAGACACCCAGAAGGAATAAAGGCGTACCAATACCCAGACCCAGAATAAACAATGCCAGAAATCCCAGGAAAACATTACCCACCTGACTGACGTACATCAACGCCGCCGCCATGGGTGCCGACACACAGGGCGACACCACCAAAGCAGCCAGAACACCCATCATAAAGGTGCCCACCAGACTGCCCAAACGCTGCCTGCGACTCCAGGTATCCAGTGCATTATTCAGTACCGCCGGCAAGCGCAGCGAATAAAAACCGAATAAACTCAACGCAAGGGCTATAAAAATCAGACTCATACCGATCAGCCATAGCGGCGTCTGGAACCAGAGCGCCAGCGAAATGCGTTGCCCCATCCCGGAAAACACCGCTCCCAACAAACCATAGCTACAGGCCGTCCCCAACACATAGCTCAAAGAAAGCAGGCTACGTTGTGTACGCCCCGGCACAGTCTGTCCAGATCCTGACTGTCTAGCGATAATGCCGGAAAGAATGGGCACCATCGGCCAGACACAAGGGGTCAGCGACATCGCCAGCCCCCCCAGATAAAATTCCAGAAGCCGGTATAACCAGAACATCAGCGAGCGGTGGCTTTCCGGGGAACGGGGCACGGCCTGTGCGGTGACGGTGGCCGTGGCAGCGGCAGCCTTTACAGCCACCAACAAGGTTTGCGGTGGATAACACAGACCCACCCGCTCATTGCACCCCTGCCATCCCAGCAGCAATGCCCCCTGGCCCTCGAACGGAATATCAACATCCATCTGCCGATGAAAAACCGCCACTTTACCAAATTCCGGATCGTCTTTCAGCAGCGGAATCGTCAGAAAAACCGGCGTTCCACTGTGCAACGCAGAGGACACGGACTTGACCCTGAAACGATCCCTGTACAAATAACAGTCCGGCGCAATCCGGGCATGCACATGCAATACGGCACCCTGCTGTTGAGTCTGAATCTGATAGGCCTGTTGCGCTGTCAGAATCTGCCCCGAAAACGCCTGCAACGGCAACACCAACAACACCAGCCATAGAACGAACATCCGCATCACTCATCAATCCTTCAAACGCAACATACGCAGACGGCCTGCGTTCAGCACCACCGTCAGAGAAGAGGCTGTCATGGCCGCCGCCGCAATCATCGGATTCATCTGCCAGCCCGTCCAATGAAAAAACACCCCGGCAGCGAAAGGAATGGCAATGATATTATAAAAAAACGCAGCAGTGAGATTCTGGCGGATATTGCGCAAGGTTGCCCGGGAAATGCGCACAGCCAGCAACAGGTTATCCAGATGATCATTGGTGAGGGTAATGCCGCTGGCCGCCATTGCCACATCCGTCCCCCGACCCAACGCAAATCCCACATCAGCCGCCGCCAAGGCCGGGGCATCATTGATCCCGTCCCCCACCATCCCGACGATTTCACCACGAATCTGCTGTTCATGAATAATTCGCAGTTTTTCCTCCGGAGACATCCCTCCCCAGAACGTGTCAATACCCAAGGACTGCGCCAGATGCGCCGTCGTGGTTTCATGGTCACCACTGAGCAGCATCGTCTGAATTCCTGTCTGTCGCAACCGACCCAGTGCCTTGTGTGCATCCGCACGTAAAGTATCCGCTATACCAAAGATTGCGACCAGACGGCCTTCAACCGCCATCAGCAACGGACTGATCCCGGCCTCAGGCCAGCGATGCAACAGTTCTGCCGCCTGATCCAGGGCAATTCCACTCTGGCTCAACAAGGCCGGATTACCCAGTACCACCGCCTTGTGCTCCACTGTCCCCTTCACTCCGAGACCCGCCAGCGACTGAAAATCACTGCATTCAGGCAACGACAGACCGTGCTGTCCAGCTTTGCGGACAATCGCCTGAGCAAAAGCGTGTTCCGACTGTTTTTCCACTGCAGCGGCCCACTGCAATAACTGATTTTCACTCATCTCTTCCTGAAAACGGTGCAGATGGTTGACCGAACCACGGCCTTCGGTCAGCGTTCCTGTTTTATCAAAAATCAGCACCGTCATCCGGCTGGCCATTTGCAGGGCCATACCGTCGCGGATCAGAATCCCGTGACGGGAGGCCAGATCAGAGGCCATCATGATCGACATGGGCACCGCCAGTCCGAGCGCACAGGGGCAGGCAATGATCAATACCGAGACCGTTGCCACCAGCGCATGCGTCAAATGCGGTGCCGGCCCGACAAGCAACCAGATCAACAAGGTCAGGCAGGCAATAATCAATACCAGAGGCACAAAAATGTTGGCCCAGCGATCCACCTGGCTGGCAATCGGCGGTCGGGCATTCTGCGCCTCACGTACCCTGCGGATAATTTCCGCCAGTGTGGTCGCTTCACCAATCCGGGTCACCCGCATTTTCGCTGCACCGGACAAATTATTACTGCCCGCATGCAGTGGCTCCCCCACCACCTTCAGCACAGGACGGTATTCACCGGTCAACATGGATTCATCGACGTGCAACTGGCCATCCACCACCACCCCGTCAACCGCTATACGTTCTCCAGGGCGTACCAGCAAGATATCCTCCGGGCGTATCTGCTGGATCGCCACAGTCACCTCACCCTCATCAGTCAACCGTCGCGCTGCATTGGGCTGCAATTCAACCAATGTCCGGATGGCCGCCTGCGCATTTCGCCGGGCCCGAGTCTCCAGAACCGATCCCAGATTGACCAGCGTGATAATCATGACAGCCGATTCAAGATACAGATGCCGCGCATCCGCCGGAAACCCGGCAGGCCAGAGCACAACGAGCAATGAATAGAGATACGCCGATACGGTTCCCAGACTGATCAAGGTATCCATCGTCGTACTGTGCGCCTGCGCCGCTTTCCAGGCTCCCCGGTAATAATGCCAGCCACTCAGCAGCATCACCCCACCCGTCAGCAACGTCAACCCGAACCAGTTCCAACGGGTTTCATCCCACAGCAGCGGCATCGGTCCCGGGTGCGGGGCTCTGAACATCAACAAGGCACCGAACAGCAGACCCAGCAAGGTTCGCAGCAATTTGCGCCGCAACTCGCGCCGGGTTTCCCGTTCCTGACGCTCCAGTGCTTCCCGCGACTCACGCACCACCCAGGCCTGAAAACCGGTGTGCTCGACCGCCGCCAGTAAAAGAGCCTCCTCGGCACTGCCGTGAACTTCTGCGCTACGATCAGCGAGATTGACAATGGCCTTCTCAACGCCCGGAACCGCCATCAACTCCCGTTGCAGGCGTTGCACACAACTGGCACAGTGCAAACCGGCCAAGGCCAGGTGAACGGGTCGGGACATGTCCATACCTCACGTAAATATCGCTCAACACCAAACCTGCCCGCCCAGCAGGCAGGCAGAGACAACAGGCGATTCTCAGCGATCAGCGGATTCCGGCGGATAGGTCTGATAGTCAATCCCTGCCCATCGTTCCACAATCCGCACGACCTGACAACTATACCCCATTTCATTATCATACCAGATGTACAAGGTCACATGCGTACCATTCACAATCGTGGCCTGCGCATCAAATACGCCCGCCGCACGTGAACCGATGAAATCAGAAGAAGCCACTTCCGTAGAATTGGTGTAGTCTATCTGCCGTTGATAACGGGAACTTAAGGCAACCTGCCGCATAAACTCATTCACTTCATCACGACCCACCGCCTCGGGCAACGTCAGATTAAGAATAGCCAGCGACACATTGGGCGTTGGCACCCGGATGGAATTACCCGTCAGTTTTCCTGCCAGTTCCGGCAGTGCCTTGGCCACCGCCTTGGCCGCCCCCGTCTCCGTAATCACCATATTCAGTACCGCCGAACGTCCCCGCCGATCCGCCTTGTGGTAATTATCAATCAGGTTCTGATCATTGGTATAAGAGTGTACGGTTTCTACATGCCCTGAAACCAGACCGAAGCGGTCATTGATCGCTTTAAGTACCGGTGTAATGGCATTCGTGGTGCAAGACGCCGCCGACAGAATATTCTCATCCCGGGTAATTTCATGGTCATTGACCCCACAGACGATATTCTTGATATCCCCTTTGGCGGGTGCCGTCAGCATGACCCGTTCTATGCCAGGACGCAAATGCCTTGCCAGTCCCGCGCGATCTTTCAGTTTTCCCGTGTTATCGATCAGGATGGCCCCATGAATGCCGTACTGGGTATAATCAATATCCTCCGGATTATTGGCATAGATAATCTTGATAAAATTACCGTTGGCAATAATCGCCTCGTTCTCTTCATCAATGGCAATCGTACCTTCAAACGGACCATGTACCGAATCTCGCCGCAACAGCGACGCCCGTTTTTGCAGATCGCCCTCGGTTGTTTTACGAACCACAACCGCCCGTAAACGCATCCCGTCACCACCACCGGTTTTTTCGATAATCAGCCGGGCAAGAATCCGGCCAATGCGACCAAACCCATACAGCACTACATCAGTGGGGGTCGCCAGATTTTTTTGTCCCAGCGACGCCTGCAACTGCTCCTGTAAAAAAGCCACCGGTGTCATGCTGTCTTTCAATGGCCGGTAGTCAATCGCCAGTTTCCCAAGATCGACCCGACATGGCCCCAAATCCAGAGTCACCAAGGCTTCCAGTAAAGGATAAGTATCGACGGCCGAGAGATCCTCGGCAATCATCCGCACCCGCCGATGATTTTTCAGAATCTGGATGACCGAACGATTGATCAGGGATCGCCCGTAAATAGCCACCACCACATTACGCTCCCGATAAAGCCGACCAATCATCGGAATCATGCTTTCCGCCAACGCCTCTCGATTCTTCCAGCGGCCAAAATGATCATCGGAAAGTTCTTTTAACGTATCTGCACAGGTCATAGTGACTCCTCAGGAGGTTTAAACACCCCTTAGTTTAATTTTTTTTTAATGCGGCGGCTACACCGCAGCGCCACTTATTCATTGACCCAGGACACCATTTACCCTAGTTCACCCTGAATGAACCGCTGCTCGTTCGTGCAACTACGCAGATAATGCAACAATTGCCGTAGTTGCTGCTGTTGGCGGTGCCACAACCAGACATCCTTCAACGCCAGCCCGGTAACCCAGAGGGCGGCATGGGGCAAAATAAACAATGCCGGATAAAGAAATAACGGACTGACTCCGGCGCGCAACTCCAGTTGCAAGCGCTGCGCCTGCAGATACACCTGACCATGCCAAGGATTAAACCAGAGCGCCTGCGCCTTTGCCCGAAACAGCACCCGCTCTTCAACCACACGTAATTCCAAAGCCCCAGGAAAAAAAGCCAGTAAATAATTGCTCGGCAACGCCGGTAAACGGATATCCGCCTCCCAGAGCACCACCTGCCATCCGGTCTGCCACCACGGCACGTACCATAAAGCAGACATCCAGACCTCAAATAGGCCAATCAGTACATTCAGTCCCAGAATTCCAGGCCAGAAAGAACGAATCTGCTCAACAACCAGCCAATTCATGCTCAACGGGATCCTTTGGCCAACCGGTGTCCCGGTAGCGTATTTTTACTGCCGCTGGCTGGATCCACTACCTCTGTCCGCGGAAAATGCACACGCACCCATAACCCTCCCTCAGGGTGATTGGACAACGTCAACTGCCCGTGGTGCAATTTCACAATTCGTTGCACAATAGCCAACCCCAAACCGGATCCCGGTACCGACCGTGCACTATCGCCGCGTTGAAACGGCCGTAACAGTCGTGGCAATTCATCTTCATTGACTCCTGTCCCATGATCACGTATCTGGATTTCCAGCCATTGCGGGTGCACCAGCGATATTATTTCCAGTGGAGGTGCCCCATAACGTAAGGCATTCGTAAACAGATTACTCAACAATCGCTTCACGGACAAACGCCGCACTGCCAGCACTGGCAACGGCTGTTCCTGCCATTGAACCGGCATCAGATGACAAAACTGCGCCACAACTTCCCGCAACAGGCCATTGAGATCAACAGACTCAGCACTCTCATCGGAACCATCACGCATAAAGGCCAGAAACTGCTCAAGAATTTCATCCATATCGCGAATATCCAGCACCATGCCTTCCGCCAGATCACGATCACGCAACATTTCAGCGGTCAGCCGCAGACGGGTCAACGGGGTGCGCAAATCATGGGAAATACCGGCCAGCATAAATGAGCGGTCTCGGCTCGCCTGCAACAATTGCCGGGTCATCCGGTTAAACGCCCGGTTGACGGCCTTGATTTCTTTAGGCCCATGCCGGGTGTCCAGACGAATTCCCTGTTCTCCCCGGGCCACCCGCAAGGCGGCCTGTTCCAGACGCTGGAGCGGGCGATTCAACTGGCGCACCAGCACTACAATAGCCAGTAGTGTTAATAACGGCACCCCCAGGCCCCAGGCAATAATCACAAAGGGGTTGTAATCGGCAAAATAGGTCAGTGGCTCACGTACCCACACCCCCACTAACGACGGCACAGCAATCCACAACACCGGGATGGGTTTGAATACAAAAAAAACCCGAACGGTTTCATGCAATTGATGACTCAGTTGCCGTGCATAATAATCAGTAAACAAATCTGCCAGCGGTTTATCCATCACTCGGGGAAATTGCTGGGGGTCCCGCACCACGACCATGCCAAATTCAGTTTTCAGCCACTGTTCTCTGGGCGTGTCCCCTTTTCGCAACGGCGTTTTACGCTCTTCGTCCCGCAATAGCCGCAAAACAGTTCCCGACAGACGGGCATGCTGTTTGACCTCCGGGGCATAAAGATTCACTGAATAAAAAGCCAGCGACAAGGTTTGACTGATCAACACCACAATACCCAGCACCAGGGTGGTTCGCCAGACGGTGGACCGGGGTTTCAGCCAGAGCCACAGCGAATTCACCGCTCAGGCATCCGGAACAAAAACATAACCCACGCCCCATACGGTCTGAATGTAACGGGCATTGCCCGGATTATCATCCAGCAGACGCCGTAGTCTGGATACCTGCACATCAATAGAACGTTCCATGGCCCCCCATTCCCGGCCACGCGCCAGATTCATCAGCTTGTCCCGGGTCAACGGTTCCCGCGGGTGCTGCACCAGTGCTTTGAGTACCGCAAATTCCCCCGTGGTCAATGTCAGATTTTCTCCCTCTTTGAGGAGTTTGCGGGTCGTCAGATCCAGAACAAACGGCCCGAATATCACATGCTCTGCGGACATGCTGGGTGCGCCGGGAATCTCCCGGGTCTGACGCCGCAACACCGCCTTAATACGCGCCAATAGTTCCTGCGGATTAAAGGGCTTGGGTAAATAGTCGTCGGCACCGGCTTCTAAGCCACTGATGCGATCGGTGTCACCGCCACGTGCTGTCAACATGATAATGGGCATATTATTACCTGCCGTACGTAACCGACGACAAATCGCCATACCATCCTCACCCGGCAACATAAAATCCAGAACAATCAACGCAAACAGTTCACGGGCCAACATTCGGTCCATTTGTACGGCATCCGGTACTGTCCGTACTACAAAACCCTGCTCTTCGAGAAAGCGCTGCAACAGCGTGCGCAACCGCACATCATCATCAACCACCAGCAATTTTTGCGCCTGTTCATCCTGCATAGCTATAAAACGCCTCACTGCAACACAGAAAGCGTTCCTCTCTCAAGAATAGGAAGTGCCCGGCTTCAGTGTAACACCCTGTCTGTCTAAAACAAGCACCGACGACAGCGTTCGCATCAGCGGCACTACCTCAGGCCCTGTAAGCCGTGATACCCCATGTACACACCAAACAGCAGCATCAGAAACCCTGAAAAATACGGTGCCCTTCGCGAGAGTGCATCAAATCCCGACCAGTGTCGGGACACATGTTGCACCATCAGCGCTGCCGTCACCCCGGAGGCGACCATCGTCAAGGCCAGCCCCAGACTGAAACACAGCACCAAGGTGACTCCCAGAGCAACTTTCTGCAACTGCAGACACAGCAGTAACACGGTTACTGAGGCCGGGCAGGGGATCAGCCCTCCGGTCAAACCAAACACCAGGATCTGCCCTGTCGTCACCGAACGACCACTGAACCGCTGACGAATAGCAGTGGCATGCGCCCGTTCATGCGGATCCTGACTCACTGTTTCCGTAGGTGGCCCACTTTTATCTGCTGACAACGTCTGTGGTACATGCGCATCCTCAAGAAACTCCACATCATAATCATGACGATGTTGTCCATGTTCCAGCGTCAGCCTCACCATGAATTCATGGGGCTCAGGAATTGCCTCCCTGGACTCCAGAAAACCACTGCGTTGCACGACACTAAAAGATTGCCGGGTACCGTCTGGCCGCACCGTCTCCAGATGCAGCGAATTACTGGTTTTAAACCGCTCCTGCCCTTGGGCAGCATACACCCTGAAGCGTGATGCTGCCGTAGTTTCCACGATTTCCAGACGAAACACCCCATGCCCCGTATCAATCGTTTTAGTCGCCGACGAATGATGGTGCGGCGGCAACACCGCCTGTTGATGTCGCCGGGTACTCCAGAGCATCCAGAGCGCCACCCCGATAACAATCACCGCCGATACCTCCTGAAAATACGGTGCTTGCGTCTGGTTATAGCCATGGTGCCCTACATACAACCCCAGCAGGGCTACGCCCCATACCACGGCCGTATGCGACAGCGTCGCCGCCAGACCCAGTCCCACCGCTTGCATTACGGTGCCCTGGATAGCGATAATGAATGCGGCCATCATCGTCTTGGAATGCCCCGGTTCAAGGCCATGTAACGCCCCCAGTACCACTGCACCAGGAATAAACATCCAGGCATGGCCTTGCTGTAGTAGCAACAAAAAATCAGTCATAGCGCCCTCTGGACAGAAAACTGCAGGATCAATGTCTGTATTATACTCCCCCCCAGTATAATAAGACCAGACGCTGGCGCTTCTGAATTTTGAATCACAGGAATACACTGATGGCACACACTATTGGCAATAAAACCAGACTTCAGGCACGCCTCCGGCGGATACAGGGTCAGACAGCTGCACTGGAGAAACAATTGGCTGAAGACTCGGACTGCATCGCCGTCCTGCAACAGATAGCAGCCATCCGCGGTGCCGTAAACGGCTTGATGGCGGCGGTGATCGAAGACCATCTGCTCGAACATATCGTCAAGGCAGATGCACTGGAACAAAGGCAACAAGATATTGATATTGTCTTGCAAATCATACAGTCTTATCTTAAGTAGCCCAAATTCTGCAACCAATTGACCGCCACAGCTGCATCCACTTCTGACCTGCTCGCCTCCATCAGTCGCTGAATTCTTTCCCTTACCTACCCTCAGCCCAAAAATCGGGATAGAATGACCGGGTTCACGTTAAATTCAGGTCAGATGGAATTACCCATGGATAAAATTTTCACACAGATTGCGGAAGAGCTACAGGTTCGTCCTGATCAGGTACAAGCAGCCACCGATCTTCTTGACAAGGGTGCCACCGTACCTTTTATTGCCCGCTATCGCAAAGAAGCAACGGGGGCGTTAGATGATACGCAACTCCGTCTCCTTGAAGAACGCCTCTTTTATTTGCGAGAACTGGAAGAACGGCGTCAGGTCATTATACAAAGCATAGAAAACCAGGGAAAAATGCATGACGAACTGCGGCAGCAACTTCTCGATGCCCCAAGCAAATCCCGTCTGGAAGATCTCTATCTGCCTTACAAACCCCGGCGTGTTACCAAAGGGCGCCTGGCCATTGAAGCAGGCCTGGAGCCACTGGCCGATTTACTGCTGTGCCACCCGGAACTGTCTCCAGAAACTGAAGCACTAAACTGGCTACGCCCGGAGCAGGGATATGCCGATCCGGCTGCCGTACTTGAAGCAGCTCGCTTCATTCTCATGGAACGTTTTGCCGATCAGGCCGATTTACTGAGCCTGCTACGCGAGCAACTGAATCAGACCGGACTGCTCACCAGTCAGGTCATGGCAGGCAAAGAACCCCAGGGGCAAAAATTCCGCGACTACTTCACCTACCAGGCGGCCATCAGCACCATTCCCTCGCACCGGGCACTGGCGCTGTTCCGCGGCCGTAATGAAGGAATCCTGCAACTTTCAGTGGACTTTGCGCCCGTGGAGCCTGGGGTTTGCAGTCGGGGCGAAGCGCTCCTGGCGCAGTTTCAGAAATTTCAATGGAGGGATCGTCCCGGTGATCGCTGGCTTGCGGAGGTCGTCCGCTGGACCTGGCGTGTCAAGTTACAGCCACACCTTGAATCGGATCTCCTGACGACGTTGAAAGAAAAAGCCGACCACGAGGCTATTTTAGTATTTGCCAGAAATCTTAAAGATCTGTTGATGGCCGCTCCCGCCGGGATGCGCCCGACGCTGGGCCTGGATCCGGGCATTCGCACCGGAGTCAAGATGGCGGTTATTGATCATACCGGCAAACTGCTTGACTATGGTGTCATTTATCCGCACGAACCCAAACGCGACTGGGAGGGGGCTTTACAGACACTGCATCAGATGTGCAGTAAATATCAGGTGCAACTGATTGCCATTGGAAACGGCACCGCTTCCAGGGAAACTGACCGACTGGTCGCCGAACTTCTGCAGAAAAATCCCGACCTGCAGCTAACACGTATTGTCGTCAGTGAAGCCGGCGCTTCGGTATACTCCGCCTCAGAACTGGCAGCCCGGGAATTTCCGGATCTGGATGTCAGCATCCGCGGGGCCGTCAGCATTGCCCGACGTTTGCAGGATCCGATGGCCGAACTGGTAAAAATTGACCCTAAATCTATTGGCGTCGGACAGTACCAACATGACGTACAACAACGACAGCTCTCACGCTCGCTGGATGCCGTCGTAGAAGACTGTGTCAGCACTGTAGGAGTTGACCTCAACACCGCTTCCGCCTCGCTGCTGTCCCATATTGCCGGACTCAGTGCGGTGCTGGCCAACAACATTGTCGAATTTCGCAATCAGCACGGTGCGTTCAGCAACCGCGAACAGCTGAAAAAAGTCCCCCGTATCGGGGACCGCACCTTTGAACAGGCGGCTGGATTCTTGCGCATTAGCCATGGGACCCACCCACTGGATGCGACAGCCGTGCATCCAGAGTCGTATCCAGTCGTCGAGCGCATCGGCCAGCGTTATCAGCGAAGCATCGAACAACTCATTGGAAATACTGAATTTTTACGCACAATACCTCCTGAGGAACTCTGCGATGCACACACCGGGATTCTGACACTGCGTGATATTCTTGCTGAACTGGAAAAACCGGGACGAGATCCACGGCCTGAATTTCGCGCACCACAGTTTCTTGAAGGTATTGATCAGCTCAAACAACTCAAATCCGGCATGATTCTGGAAGGCGTGGTGACCAATGTCACTAATTTTGGGGCTTTTGTGGATATTGGCGTGCATCAGGATGGTCTGGTGCATATCTCGGCACTGACCGACAAATTCATTAAAGATCCACATGAAGTGGTCAAAGCCGGCGATATCGTCAAAGTAAAGGTGCTGGAAGTAGACGAAGGGCGCTCGCGCATTTCCCTGAGCATGCGCCTGCAGGAAAAACCTCAACCGGCCTCCACTGTCTCCAGCCCTGCAACAACAAACGCCAGAACTGCCACCAAAACACCCGGCAGTAAGCCACGTTCCGAAGCACGCCGCCCCCCTTCGACGACCGCAAAGACCACACCATCCCCAAAAAATGCCACACTGGGTGATCTGCTGCGTAAAGCCGGTTTGGGCACGTCGCATTGAACGTATTTTTTCAGGCAACACTCAACCGCCTGCGCCGCATCAGCGGCATGCAGGTGGTCGGATGGATTCTGACCTTGTTCCTGGTTTACCAACTGTGGCTGCTACTCCATGTCTTGTGGTGGAAGCAGCATAACCCCGAAAACAGTTCTTTCATGCGTGCCGGACTGGAACGTTTGAAAACTGACGATCCTGAGGCCACGCTGGAGCATCAGTGGATCGCTTACAACCGCATCGCCAGACCCCTTAAAAGCGCCGTCATTGCCGCTGAAGATGCCCGTTTTCTGCAACACCAGGGCTTTGACTGGGATGGCATTGAAAAAGCCTGGGATAAAGATTTGCAAAACCATCGCATCATTGCCGGTGGTTCAACCATTTCCCAACAACTGGCAAAAAATCTCTTTCTCTCCGGTCGCCGCACCCCATGGCGTAAACTGGAAGAAAGCCTGATCACCCTCATGCTGGAACAATTGCTGAGTAAACACCGGATTTTTGAAATCTATCTAAACGTTATTGAATGGGGGGATGGTATTTACGGTGCCGAATCCGCCAGCGAACACTACTTCAACGTCCACGCCAGCCAACTCTCTGTCCACCAAGCCGCCTGGCTAGCAGCCATCATCCCCAATCCCCGTTTTTACGATGAACATCGGCACAGTCGCCATTTGCTACACAAAGCAGCCATCTTACAGCGACGCATGCCCCAAGTTGAAGTTCCTCGTTAAATAGCGCTTCATGCTGCGAATTCGCAATGGATCAGTAACGTACCCTCAGAGCAACGCTCACATTAACGTCACCTCAGCCAGCAACTGCTGTAAAGCCGCATACATGACCGCCTCTACGTCATAGCACCACTGCCGGGCATCTTGTCCATCAAATTGCTGTCTGGGGAGGATTCGCACATCCACCACAACGGAATCCAGAGACAGAATCTGTCTGGCATGCGATAAGATTTCATCATCCCCTATAAATGGAGCCCAGGGATGCAATTGCTGATCCAGCGTATAACACAGCAGTACGGGCTGCACCGGACAACCTGCTTTTACGGCGGCCTGAAACAATCGGTGAAAAAAACGCTTCAACTGTTTGCCATCCGTGGTCGTACCTTCTGGAAAGAAAAGCACCGACCGCCCTTGCCGCAAATGCTCGGCCAAACCATTCCCCACCTGTTTTGAATCCCCTGAACCGCGTCTTATGAACAACGTCCCCGATGCTTTGGCCAATGACCCCAGCAACGGCCAGGAAGCGACTTCGGCTTTCGCTAGGAAATAGGGAGAAAACAATGCACCCAGTACAGGAATATCCAGCCAGGACACGTGATTAGAAACCCAGAGACAGGCCCCAGCCTCCGCCGTCCCATGAACCCTGATCCGTATGTTAAGAATTGCACAAAGACGCCTGTGCCACCAAGCTATCAGCGGTCGATGCAGACGACTATAGGGCATAAACATCAGACCAGACAACAAGGCAACCATCACCCCGGTCAGTAAATGCAGTGTCATACGCAGGGTTCGCCACAGCACCCGCCGCCGTACCCGCCAGACCGGTTGCGCAGCAACAGCACTCAACCATTCTTGGCGTCGTTGCTGTAATGCCTCAGCACCTTGCAACAACAGTTCCTGCAACTCATTGCGAGTCGCTCTTTTTTCATGTTCCGTGGTAGCCAAATATCGTCGTTCCCGGTTTTCTCAAAATACACTAAACAATCTTGAATCATTGTTAAAGAGATTTGCAAACGGCATAATTCCGACTGTGTTAGACACATTATGGTCTGACAGTTATTTTTTCAGTAGGTATGGAGGAGCGCCCTTTGAAATTATTCGTAGATATATTGACCAACAAAAGCAACCAACTTCATGACATCTACAACGTCAGCGCTTGAACGTCAGCGCTCTTGACCCTGCCCTGAAGAATGGGGTTTGTCACACACTTGATCAAAACATCACACACAACGACCTGTTTTCAGTCTAGCACAAAAACCCCGACGAACCGCCAATTCCCCATGCCAGAAGCACACCTCAGGCAAAAGAGGTACGCCCAAAGAAACGACTGGCATAGCGTGCATCCAGGCGAGCCACATCAAGAAGCACAAACACATCGGCACAGTTAAAGGCTGGATCCCAACACGCTTCACCACACACCACAGCCCCCATACGCATATAAGTACGCAGTAACGGTGGCATCATGGGACTGACATCGGCACCATTGATTTCAGTTGCAGGGACCCGATTGAGTGGATAAACCCGATATCCAGAATCCGTCCAGTGATTTTCCCGCAACCGTTGCATGATCGCCTGGTACTGAGCACCACCGTCCTGTAAGCTGATACTGGCACACCCCATCAGATAGGCGTAACGTTCCGTCACCAACAAATCCGCAAGTGCCGACCACAGCGTCGTAATCGCCGCCCCCGAACGAAATTCCGGATGCACACAGGTTCTGCCAATCTCCAGCACCGGACCTTGCAATACCCCCAGCAACCCCTTGAGATCAAACTCTATACCCGAGTAAAACCCTCCAGCCAACGCCGCACTATAATCCGACAACAACCGCGTCGTTGCAATGACGCGTCCGGTTTCCTGTTCACGCACCAGCAGGTGCCGACACCAGGCATCAAATTCATCGTGATCAACCCCTTCATGGGTATCAAAAATCACCCCGTACTCTTCCCTGAACACATCATGTCGCAGTGCCTGTGCTTCTCTCACTGCATACACACTATCCGCCACTTCCGCCACCAGACGCCCTCTGATACGCATTGCAGGCAGCGGCTGACGCATTTTTTGTTCACTGGTCATATTCAGCATAATTCACTCCTGTTCCGGATCGTTTTGAGTCTTCTTTTACTGTTCTCAAAATATACCGAGGAGATGTCTATGTGATGACACTATCATGAAGGATTTAAGACAATCACAACCTATTCCGGAGCCACTTGCACATCGAGCCAGTGTTCGAGTTTGGCTTTAAGTTCAGTGATTGAAACCGGTTTTTTCAAAAAATCACTCATCCCGGCGCTATAGCATTTTTGCAGTTCCACTTCCGAGATTTCCGTGGTCAAGGCCAGCACTGGAACTCGTCGGTGCCCCCGCTCCAGTTCTCTGGTACGGATCCGGCGCGTGGCCTCAATTCCATCACATCCCGGCAGATTGCAGTCCATCAAAATCAGATCAAAAGGAGTTTCCGCCTGATTAATCAGCCGACAGGCTTCCAGACCATCAGTGACCACCTCAGGAATCAACCCTAACCGTCGCAACATCGTCGACGTTACCCGCTGGTGACCGACATGGTTTTCAGCCACCAGTACTCGCCATCCCTTGAACCGCTCCTGATGTCGCTCCCAGAATTGTTGTGACTTTTCCTTGAGCAGCAAACTGGCGACAATCTGCCGCAACTCATAGGCCATGACTGGCCGTTCCGCCGCCAGTACAATACCTGCCTGTCGCAATACCCCGGGATTGGGTTGCCAATACGGCATCGTCGTTACCGCCAGCTGTGTATTTTTATGCAAGGGTAAGGCATCTATCACTGAACGTAATTCCAGACTGTTACCATCTTCCATCTGCAGTGCTGCCACCACCAGGGTATACGGTTGTCCACTCTGTTCCGCCAGTGCCAGTTTATGGCGACAGTCTGCCAGACTGATTGCCGTATCCAGCGTCATGTCTGGAACTGCTGCTTCACGAGACATCAGTTCCAGATATTCCAGATCCTGATCGACCAACAGCAAACGACAAACCACTCCCGAGGGCCAGTCCATAATCGCAACTGGCATAAGCGCCACACCCATCTCAACCCAAAAACTAAAAGTACTCCCTTGATACATATGACTTTCTACACTAATATCACCCCCCATCAGCCGGGACAGCCGCTTACAGACCGCCAACCCCAGACCCACACCCGGCGTACCATCCCGGGCTTCAACCGATAACATTTCAAACAGACGCTCCTGCCGTTCCGGACTGATACCCAATCCCGTATCCTTAACGGCAAATTCCAGACGGATTCCTTTGCTGACCCGTCGACTGGAGACCATTAAATCAATGCGTCCCTGCTCCGTATGCCGAACCGCATTAGACAGCAGATTCACCAGTACCTGCCGCAAGCGTAGCGGATCGCCAATGACCCGAACCGGTGTTTTCGCTGATACGGAGCCAAGAAGCAATAATCCTTTTTTGTAGGCCGCTGACTTAAAAAGACTCATAACTTCGACCAGTAATGCCTGCAAGTCAAACTCCGCCAGATCCAGACTCAACTGACCGGACTCCATGGCCGAATAATCATAGATATCACTGATAATTTTCAGCAATCCTTCTCCAGAGGCCGTCAGACTGCTCACGAGTTTTTGCTGATCTTCGGACAAGCCCGACACCCGCATTAATTCAATAATATTCAACACCTCATTCATTGGTGCCCGGATTTCATGGCTGATCGTGGTCAGAAATTCACTTTTTGCCAGATTCTGTGTTTCGGCACGCACTGTATTATGTTCTGCGATCTGACGTTTGCGTTGTACCTCTTGAATACGTATGCCGACGCCCAAGGTCACCAGCACACTGCTGGGCAGCACTAACCATTTGAACGTATTGATCCAGGTAAACTCCTCTGGCAGCCACCCACTCAGCAAGAGCATGAATACATCACTCACCAGAAAATAAACAATCCAACTCAACAAATAATAATGCGCCATTTTTTTTTGCTGCTGGTATGACCAGAACACTTGTACTGGCAATAACGTCAGATTCAGCAACATCAACAACAAAATCAGCACCCGCAACCAGTGCCAGTTCCCCGCCATGGCAGGCAAACACAGGAGCACCGACAACCAGCTTAATCCTTGCAATAACCGGTTCACTAATTGCAAATTCCGCAATCCCAGATAGTAACGTGCAAATAAAGGCATGATGGCACTGGCCAGACTCAGCCAAACCAGAATATTGATTTCCTGTAAGGGATTGCGTAGCCACCAGGTGGCCAGTACCGCTTCTGCATCCAGCAACATGCCTAATAACGGTAATTGCGTCACCACCAGCCAGAGCAGCAACTTCTCCCGACTGATCATCCATGAAAGAAAATTAGTCAACCAAAGGCCCAGCATCGCACCGTAAAAAAAACCCTGATACCACGTTCGGCGGATCTGTACCTGACTAAATTCATTGGGACGCAGTAACTTCAAAGGGAGAATCAACTGATGCGAAGCCACAATCCGGAAATACCACGTCTCTTGCCGATGCGGCTTCCAGGTCAGATTAAATACAAAGCCACGATCCTTTGCCGATCCTTCCGCCTCTTGATGCATCCACCGATGCCAATGTTCCTGTTCAAAAACGTACAGATCCACGGCCTGCAACCGCGGGTTGTCCACGAGAAACAGGCGATGCAACGGATGATCATAGGGATTTTTAACACTAAAACGTAACCAGACCGGTTCCGTATGAAAACCCAGGTTCATTTGCTGTAACGGAACCCATTGAGAACCGCTACTGACACTCAGCGCCGGCGTCCCTATAAAATCAGTCGGCATCCAGTCTTGCATCAGGCTCCCTGCCGCCATCCCCAGTTTTGCCACTCCCAAAAAAAACAACACGATCAGTGCGCGCCAGAATCCCATCAAAATTCTCCTGTCAGCCCGTCGGACAGGCCTGTTGTTTTCTCAGACTGCCGCCCTGATAAAAAGCGATATACACTATATGCAGTAATCCGTAACCATTATGGCTGAATCAGACGATATATGAATTTTCCTGTGCTGGACAATATCATTTTTTCCTCCCAGAACCGATTTGACCGCTATACCGTCACTCCTGTCCTCTGGGCGGGCCCGCAAATCGTGCTTCGCCTGTTCTTGGTGCTTGGCATTGCCAGATGGCTGCCCCACCCGCTTTTTCTGACTGATCAGCTCTGGCAATTACTGCTGCTGCTTTTTGCAGGACTCAGTACGCTGACTGGAGTCTGGCAACTGTGGCGCCCGGCGACCGCCTTGAGCAGTCACCTGTTGCTCAGCCTGGATCTGCTGGGGGCCTGCACCGCCATCATCAACGACCCCTCCCCATGGCAACCAACGATGGCGCTCTGGTTCGCCATCCCTTGCCTGCAGATCTGGAGTCGTCCTGCCGAAGTCAGTGGACGCTGGATTCCTCTCGGAACTAGCGCACTACTCTTGAGCCTCTGGGTGAAGCGACTCCTTTTACAGACGACCTTTAGTTCCCACGGGATGATTCTTCTGGCGCTAGTACTCGGCAATACCCTCTTGTTCTGGAGTACAGCTATTGTGCTACAGCAAATTCTTGACGCCGATGCCTTCGCCGAAAAACCAGATGCACGAACCCATCTGCCTCGTCGTTCATCCCTCTACGCCGCTGCCCGCTATTTTTTCCCCTATCAGCAACGAACCTTAATACCCATCGTATTGATGTGCCTGGAATTGAATTCAGAGTCCAGTTCCGGGTATTTGATAGAACAACTGGCCCAACTGTTAACCACACGTATACGCTCCAGCGATGTCGCTGTGCGCTTTGACAGACATACCCTGGTCGTATTGCTTATTGATTGTGCTCCGGTTTCTGCCGAAAAAATTGCCCATGACGTTAACGCGGAATACAGCAAAACGACAGCCCCGGTGACCGACTCCCTACAGATCGGAATAATGACGGTCCCCACCACACCGGTCGCCCTGGATCAACTCCTGTTGACCACTCGCCAGGCAATCCGGCGTGCACGGCTCAGTCCGAAGCATGTCGGCAACATCGTTTTTGCTGAAGCCAGTCTTGCACCGCGTAGATAAGGTTGGCCTGTAATTTTCCAACCATTTGCTATGCTTGATGACAAGCTATCCATTTACACCCGCATGCCCCCATCATTTCGAGGCAACCATGAACTACTTACGCTGGTTTTTTCCTGTAGCACTCACTGTTTCCAGTCAGGCCGGTACTATCTATCAGTGGACGGACGCCAACGGAACTCCACATTTTTCAGACAGTGTGCCGCTGAACCAACCCAATGTTCAGGCGCTCAATGTCTATTCAGGCCCCTCCACCGATGCTGACCAAGAGTTAAAACAACTCAAGAAACAAAGAAAAAACGACAGCAAAGCTGAATCTGATGCCGCAAAAAAAGCAGAAGAAGCCGCTGATGCCAAGGCAAAACTCGATGCCGCCGCCAAAGACAATGCGGTTCGCTGCAAACAGTTACAGGAAAATCTGCAAGTACTCAATGAACACGGCCGTGTCAGGGAAACCGATCCAAAAACCGGCGAGACCCGTTATCTGTCAGAGGCCGACAAAGAGGCAAGGAATCAGGATATCCAGAAACAGATTCAGGCATTCTGTAATAACTGAGGGGGACTTACAGCCCATCGGTGATATACAGATTATCCCGATGAATCAGTTCCGGATGATCACAGTACCCCAGTACCGGTACGATCCGTTCACTGCTCAGCCCCGCAATTTTCTTTGCCGCCTCTGAATCGTAGTTCACAATTCCGACAGCCACCCGTCGACCCGCCTCATCCAGACAAGCCACCACTTCACCCGCCTGAAAATTACCTTGCACCACCCGTACCCCGACCGGCAACAAACTCCGTCCCTGTTCACGCAGCGCCCGAACAGCACCGGCGTCCAGTTGTAACTGGCCTGCATGCTGCAAATGCGCCGCCAGCCACTGCTTGCGAGCAGCCAGAGGTTCCTGATCCGGCCTGAACAAGGTACCCAACAATTCTCCTTGCATAATCCGCATTAAAACCGCCTCCTGGCGACCTGAGGCTATCAATGTCGCCGTTCCTGACTGCGCCGCCAGCCGTGCTGCACGTACTTTAGTGAGCATGCCACCGCGCCCCAGCGCTCCACCGCCACCGGCCATCGCCAGTAAAGACTCGTCCATGGCCGGCACTTCATGAAAAAGCCGCGCCTCGGAATGCAACCGCGGATCCCGATCAAACATCCCCTGCTGATCGGTCAGAATCAATAAAATATCCGCATCCACCAGACTCGCCACTAACGCCGCGAGCGTGTCATTATCCCCAAACCGAATTTCATCCGTGGCCACAGTATCATTCTCATTGATCACCGGAATCACCTGCCAATCGGCCAGCGTTCTCAGTGTCTGCCGCGCATTGAGGTAACGTTGTCGGTGCTTCAGGTCATCATGCGTCAGCAGCACCTGTGCCGTTTGCACCCCATAAGCCAGAAAGCAGTCAGCCCAGGCCTGTACCAGTCCCATCTGACCCACAGCGGCGCAGGCCTGGAGGGCACTAACGGACTCTGGTCGCCTGTCAAGACGCATCCGGACCATACCTTCCGCCACCGCACCACTACTGACCAGCAGCAGTTGCACGCCCTGCTGCTGCAAACGCACCATCTGCGCCGCCCAGGACTGCATTGCCGCCCGATCCAGTCCCTGACCATCAGCCGTCAGTAGTGCCGATCCAATTTTTATCACAAGACGCCGGATCGAACCGAGTGAACGTCTCTCGACATCACTTCCGATATTCGGATTCGACATGGTAGTCCCCTTCATCCCATTTTTCGTCCCACTCGTCATCTTGTTCAGTCTGCGCTAATCCCAGACGCTCAAGTCGCCGAATTCGTGCCAGTTCCGCAATGCGTTCACGACCCTCGCTTTGAATCCGGTGCCGTAACGTTGCCTGCGATTGCGCAAATTCTTCGGACTCGGCCTCCATTTGCCGCATTTCCTCAATACTGTTCATCAGCGTCTGGCACAACAACGGTGTCCCTGCACCCGATACTCCGGAAATAACAAATACCGGTCCTTTCCACGCCAAGGCTTCTACAACATTTTTACAAAGCACCCGGGATTGCTCCTCAGTCAGCAAATCCGCCTTGTTTAAAATCAGCCAGCGAGGCAACTGCATCAGCCCTTGTGAATAATTTTGCAATTCCCGTTCAATGGTACGAATGGCCTCTACCGGTTCCCTCTCATCCACCGGACAGAGATCCACTAAATGCAGTAAAATCCGGGTTCTGGACAGATGCTTGAGAAAACGGATGCCTAACCCCGCTCCAGCAGACGCCCCCTCAATCAACCCCGGAATATCCGCCACTACAAAAGAACGATGACGATCCACATCGACTACACCCAGATTGGGCACCAGTGTCGTAAAGGGATAATCGGCCACTTTCGGGCGAGCAGCACTGATCGCCCGAATCAAGGTTGATTTACCCGCATTGGGCAGTCCCAATAGGCCCACATCGGCCACTACCCGCATTTCCAGCCGGAGTTGCCGGGTTTCCCCGGGCAAGCCCGGAAGTGCCTTTTGCGGAGCCCTATTGGTGGACGTTTTAAAATGCAGATTCCCCAATCCCCCCTTCCCTCCCAGGGCAACCCGTACCTGTTGCCCTGCAGCCACCAGATCCGCCAGTATCTCGCCCGAATCTTCATCAAGCACCGTCGTCCCCGGCGGCACCTTGAGAATCATATCTGCCCCATCACGCCCAGTACACTGTGCCCCAGAACCATTTTTTCCTCGTTCTGCCCGAAAAAGTCGGGTATAACGATAATCGACCAGCGTGTTGGAATTTCCATCCGCTTCGATATACACGCTCCCCCCATGCCCCCCACAGCCGCCATCCGGCCCACCAAACGGTATATATTTTTCACGGCGAAAACTTGAACACCCGTTCCCACCATCACCGGCTTCAATCCGAATACTCACTTCATCAACAAAACGCATGCCAACCTCCAAACCCCTGACTCCGATCCGGAACAGAGACTACGCAGTATAACCAAAGCGCACTCAAGACAACAAACTCTGTTCGATAAAGCAAATTATCGCATTTAATACGATTGACATCAGATAAAGTCTCATTATAATATCCGGCTTCTCCAAGCTCCTATGCCGAAGTGGTGGAACTGGTAGACGCGGCGGACTCAAAATCCGCTGCCCGAAAGGGCGTGTCGGTTCGATTCCGACCTTCGGCACCATTTATTATTGCAATAAATTGTTTTTATTTGAAATATTTTATACCCGCCGCTATACCCCGACTTTGCATGTACCCTGATTCCCCGGTACAGCCATCGCCAGAGTCTTACGGGTATTGTTCAGGTTTCGACAGGACTAAAATATCATCGTTACGCATTCACCCTGCACTATCCAGCATCAACTGCCGGATGTATGAAGCCTGCCGCTGATACGGTTCCCTTGATCGCCTGCTGCTCATGGTAATTTTTTCTCTGTTCACTGCGCTGATAGCTATGTCTTTCTTCAAACTGTAACAATTTCCCCGTTGAATATCATGGCCCGACAGTGGCACAACTGTCGTCCGACAACTACAAAACCAACGACTACAAGGAGCAATTAACTGATGCTTGATATTTGCTTATACATATCTATAATTACTCCCTATGAGCAAGCAATATCGGATATACGAATTCGCCCAACGTATCGGTCGAGCGACAAGTACGATTCGTCGCTGGG
>JAJXWR010000100.1 GCA_021781515.1 Pseudomonadota bacterium | reverse complement strand
TCACACCAAAGCCCGTAAACGTGAACTGGACTGGGTACGGCAAAACCCAAAAGCCCGTCAGGCGAAAAGCAAGGCACGCATGGCCGCCTATGAAGAACTAGCCAGCCGGGAATTCCAGAAACGCAACGAGACCCAGGAAATCTACATTCCACCTGGCCCGCGCCTTGGAGAACAGGTCATTGTCGTCAAGCACATCAGCAAAAGTTTTGCCGATCGCCTGTTGTACGCTGATCTCAGTTTTCAGGTGCCGCGCGGGGCGATTGTCGGCATCATCGGCCCCAACGGTGCCGGTAAAACCACCCTGTTCCGGATGATCACCGGCGAGCAGGCCCCGGACAGCGGCGTTATCACCTTGGGGGATACCGCCCAGGTGGCTTATGTCGGACAGATTCGTGAATCCTTGAATGACAGCAAAACTGTCTGGGAAGAAATTTCCGACGGTCTGGATCTGCTGAAAGTCGGTGATTTTGAAATGCCATCCCGCGCCTACCTCGGTCGCTTCAATTTCAAGGGGGCGGATCAACAAAAACGCGTGGGGGATCTATCGGGAGGCGAGCGTAACCGCCTGCAACTGGCAAAAATCCTGCGTGCCGGTGCTAATGTTCTGTTACTGGACGAACCGTCGAATGACCTGGACATTGAAACCTTAAGAGCCTTAGAGGACGCACTGCTGACTTTCCCCGGTGTCGCCATGGTCGTCTCGCATGATCGCTGGTTCCTTGACCGCATTGCCACGCATATCCTCGCCTTTGAGGAAGAAGGCATCGAATGGTTTGAAGGCAACTACAGTGATTTTGAAAGTTACCGGAAAAAGAAACTGGGAACTGCGGGCGCTCAACCAAAACGCCTGAAATTCAAAAAAATAGAGTCTTGAACATAGAGTCTCGAACATGGAGTCCTGAAATAAAGCACAGCGATACAGCGTACGGCAATGCCGTACGCTGTTGCACCAGTCAGACCCCGGGTTCTTTATACTGGGTCAGTAAATGCTGCAGATGATCGGCCGTACGATGCAACGCCGTCAGTGCCTCATGCACCTGGGAAACAGCCGCAGCACTGTTATGAATCAGCCGGTTCATGTCCTGCATGGACACACCGACTTGTGCGGTAGCCGCCACCTGTTGCATAGCCGACTCATGAATGGCCTCTGCCATGGTCGTCACCTGATTTGATCCCTGTTCAATCTGCGCAAAACTGTCGAGTGTCGCCCGCATCAACTCCTGCTGAGTACGAACCTCCTCCACCGACTGGCTCATTTCTTCGGCCGCCCGGCTGGAACGGGTCTGGATATCCTGCACCATACGGGTAATATCTGCCGTACTACGTTCCGTACGGTTCGCCAGGGTGCGCACTTCATCCGCCACCACCGCAAAGCCACGGCCCGCCTCGCCCGCACGTGCCGCTTCGATGGCGGCATTCAGTGCCAGCAAATTAGTCTGCGCTGCAATCTCGGCAATCACTTGGGTCACCATACTGATCCCCTGAGCGGCCTGCTTTAATTCCATCATGTCCCCGGCAAAGCCGGTCACCATATCCGCCAACGTGCTAAAGGAATTAACCCCCTGCTGAACCTGTCGACCTCCTGCACTCACCCGCTCCAGCGACTGATGTGCAGCCACATCCGCCTGGCTGGCAGACATCGACACCGATTCGACGGAACGGGTCACCTGATGCACGGCGCTACTGACGGTCGCTACGGCCTCTTCCTGACCCTGCGCCTGAGTGCGCAGATCACCGAGCGCCTGTTCAACCACCGCTTCCTCTTGCAGCAAATGCACTGCCGCTTCACGGATCTGCATAATCATCAGCAACAGACTGGCCTGCATACTGGCCAGATGCGCCAGCAGTAATCCGGCATCATCTTCCCGGTCTACGTCAATCCGGGTTCCCAGATCGCCATCGGCGATGGCTTCAAAACAGACCATCGCCTCGCGCAGTGACCGACCCACCGTGTGTTGCATAAACCAGCTGGAAATAATCGCCATGCCCATGGCCGAGCCTAAGACGGCCAACGCCGCAATACCTGCACCCTTCCAGGCCAGCACGACCGCTACCGCAGAAAACAGCATCAGCGAGGCCATATAGCCGGCATAACGCAATCCAAAAGGCAGTGCATAAAACCGGCGCAACAGCGGCTGTAACAGCGAGGGCGGTTTCAATGGCCCAGTGGGTATATTCGGTTGGGCGGCCGGTCGCAGCACCAGCAAATATTCTCCGGTATTTTTACGACGAATGACCAGCAGACGCAACAGTCCCCAACGTGCAAAACGGACATGGCCACTCCAGGGACGATCATCACTTTGCAGCGTCTGAAACAGCGCCTTGATGTCAAAGCCCTGGCCCTCCCGACCTATCGCCCATTCCTCAAAGGCGGCACCAATCGTCGGCCCCGCCTCCCAGGAAGCGGGTACATTGACATAACGTACACAACGCTGCCGGTCCAGACTGATCATTGCCACCTGCGTTGTACGCAGCCCTCGCTTGTCCACTCTCCCCCCTGTCATACGTCAGTTGACTTTTTTGCGTCTGACTCAGGCTAGTCCGGAATATCCCGACCTGCCCATAAATGCTCCAGCCGGCCAAACCCCCACTCATCCGGGTTTTCCCGTCCGATTATTTTATCTTCGCAACCGGCCTGACTTAAATCAAGCAGTTGGTGCGTCAGCATCTGCCGAGCACGAATGGAATAAAACACTTTCACTTTGGGTTTCAGCAACTGCTGTTCAGTCTGCTCGGTCACAATCGCCAGGCGCTGGGTATGCAGCCGCACTAACGATCCCGTTGGGTAAATCCCCATGGTCTTGACAAAAATCTGAAACACCCGTTCATCAAAATGGCCTTTACTCCATTCCGCCATTTTACGCAACGCTTCCGCCGGATTCCAGCCACGTTTATACGGACGGTCGGAAGTAATTGCATCATAGACATCACAGACGGCACCCATCCGCGCCAGCAACGTAATCTGTTCGCCCACCAGTTGATGCGGATAACCCGATCCATCCGTTTTCTCGTGATGGTGCAGACAGACATCCAAGGGAATGGCTCCGACACCCCGACCATCGAGCAACAACTGATGGCCTTCCGCCGGATGCGATTTGATGATTTCAAACTCTTCTTCAGTCAGTTTTCCGGGCTTGTCTAAAATGGCATTGGGAATCATTGCCTTGCCTAGATCATGTAACAAGCCGGCCAAGCCCGCCTCGTACACCAGTCGTTCATCCATTTGCAATTGCCGCGCCAACGCCGTCATCAAGGCACACACAGCCACGGAATGCATATAGGTGTATTCATTCTGGTTTTTCAGGCGGGCCAGACTAATCAGGGCTCCGGGATTACGCATCACCGAAGCGGCGATCTGTTCGACGATTGGCTGCATCTGTTCCGCATCGACTGCCTTGCCCATGCGTACATCCTGAAACATCACCTTAACCGCCTGACGTGCACGCTGGCAGACCTGTAAGGCCTGTTCCACCTCCTCCTGCAAACCGGTACGCACGATGTCGGAAGTGACCGGTGCCACGGCCTCCGTGAGTGCCTGTTCTATCTCCAGTTCCGCTTGTTCTTCAGTGACCGCCTGCGCCTCGTCTTCGACATCCAGTCCCTTGGCGGTATCAATCCACAGTTCGCGAATCGAACTGGCCAGAATCCGCTGCATGTCCTGATCTGACTTGAGTAAAAATTTGCTGCGCCAAAAAGGATGCTCCATCCAGGAACCGCAGAATTCCTGGATGAACATCCCCAAACGTAAATAGCGTACTTCTATTCTTTTAAGCACAAAACCACCCGAGCACCGATTACAGGTGCAGTATAGCCTAGTGTCGGGTTACAGAGGACTTTAAGCGTCGATGAAACAGTGGTGGCAATAAGCGACGCGGAACCAGTCGCTTCGCCAGAAGGCTTGCACGATCGGCACGCCCGGGAATCACCACTGGCACGCCTTTTTCCATCCCCAGTAACGCCTGTGTGACCACCGACGTCCAACAGGTTTGCGATTTACGGACAATTCCCGCCTCAATTTCCAGAGAACCGGGTAAACCACCTGGCACCAGTACCGTCACCGTAATACCCTGATCCTTCAACTCGTAGGCCAAGGCTTCACCCAGATGCTGCACATAAGCTTTACTGGCTGCAAAAACCGCCATTTCCGGTACTGGCTGAAAACCCGATACCCCGGACACCAGCAACACCATGCCGTTACTCGCCCGCTCCAGCATCTCAGCGACATACAGGTGCGTCAGTTGCGTCAGCGTCAGCACATTCAACTGCATGGCTGCTTCTTCGGAGCGCTCATCATTGTCGAGAAACTCACCCAGCAGCGATAGCGCTGCCGCCTGCACCAGAATATCCACCGACAGCCCGCGCAAACGAGTCTCCGCCAGCAGATCCTGTGCCGCCAACGGCTCCGCCAAATCCATGGCAATGACCTCTACCTTCGTTCCCGATTGCTGCGAAATCTCAGCAGCAATCTGCTGCAACAGGCCCGCACGTCGTCCCACCAGACACAAACGCACCCCACGGCTGGCCAACTGCAGCGCAAACTCCCGTCCGAGGCCCGCAGAAGCCCCGGTAATCAAGGCTGTCTTACCTGCCCACATAACAACCTGCCCACATACCCGTCCTCCTCCATGCACAGGGAATAACAGAGGATAACCGGCATTTGTTACGTTTTTGCTATCTGCCGTGCATTACCCGTGCAAGGTTCCCATGGCACCCCGTTCCCCAGATCGGGAAAACAGACCAGCGTCACGGATACTCAGCGGATTTTCCCGCTGACGAAATTGCCGGGGCGACATACCGCTCCATTGACGAAAGGCATGACCGAAGTTCGACGTATCGCTATAGCCAAGAAAACGGGCAATATCCCCAATACTCAACTGCGTCGACGCCAAGGCTTTTTGCGCCTGTTCGTAACGCAAACGGTTAACCAGATCCTGAAAACTGACACCTTCAGCCGCCAGACGTCGCCGCAATGTCCGGTCACTGATACTCATGCGTTGTGCCACCGCCGCCGACGAACTTTCACTAAAGTCCTGGCGAATGATCAAAGCGACCTGCTCACCAATTGTTGTTATTTTGTTTGTCATCTTCGTCCCCCCGTTCGATTCCAAAGGACTCCAGCATAACGCTGACAAAAAATAAGTCAGTGACGCAGGTCAATACAGCCTTGCTTCTGCCCTCAAATCCTGCCAGTAAATCAGAAAAACCCAGAAATATTAATCGTTGCCTAAGTTTTTGCGCATTTTCTACTGCTCGCATGTTCCATGCATACACGGTATCAGGCAGGCGAAGCGCTTCACCAACCCTGTTTTTTGTTGAATGGATCGCAGAAAGAATCCTGGATTCCATTTCAAGTGTGCTCGTGATTGGACGCTTACTCACTTCTGCTTTGGCATGATTCCAAACCAGTTCGTCTGGATTAAGCAATGGGAAGTACGCCGGTAGAAAACCCATCATGATTTCCCGCTGCTGCGTATCCAAAAATGTGCGTATTTTAATACGGTGATGATAGCGTGCATTATCAGCAATGACGGAAGTTGGCTCACCCGCTTCCTGATTTTGAAAATTCGGGCAACTGTCAGGCAACCAATACAATGGGCTTATTTCTAAGCACCGCATCGACCAGTTCTTTGCGTTTCTGGCTTCGCATTTCAGATTTATTCATGAACAAAATATATCATATAATGCGAAAACTTATGAAACGATTAATACATCAGAAAAACCAGTCTCAGCACAAAAAATGAAAATTCCTACTGCAACTGATCTGCGCCCGCCGCCAGCTGAGGCAACTGCAACGCCAGATTTTCACGGAACAGCCGTCTCCCCCCCCGATAGGCATGTTGCCAGTAAGCCGAACTCAACTGTTCGATACGCACCATGGCTCCGGTCGTCGGGGCATGGACAAACTGGTCATTGCCAATATAAAGCGCCACGTGCGACACCCCGGCACGGGAACCATGCAAATTAAAAAAGACCAGATCGCCCGCCTGCAGATCGGCACGCTGCACCGCCACTCCACGATGAAAAAGTTCAGCCGCAGAATGCGGAATTGTCTGCCCTAAGGCATCCTTGAACAGATAGGCCACCAGACCCGAGCAGTCAAAACCGCCTTCCGGTGATTCCCCGGAATAGCGGTACGGGGTGCCCAACAGACTCAAGGCCTCAACGACGAGGGCCGAACCCGGAGGAATCCAGGCTCCCGATGCCGCCGCTTCCTCGCACTGGGCATTGTGCATACACCCAAGGCAGCAGATCAGCAGGCTCAAGCAACAAGGCTTCAGATGACGCAACATAGGGACATCCTTGTGGTTACAACAAAAGGCAACATTTAACATAGCGACCAATAACGCAATTGTCATGCTAAAAAGCCAAAACTATCGCTTTAAAAATGTAACAAAAATTTTCAGACCTCATCAGTGAAGGCTGTGACCATGCTAGGCTTGACAGCTCTGACTGCTGCGACTGTGAACTCCGGTGAACCTGCCTGAACTCAATGATTCCCCTGAGATGCCCCTGCATCGCAGCGTCTTGCTGGCCATGCTTGAGGCAGCCAGCGCTGCGGGTGCTGCCATCATGCACTACTATCCCCTGCCGGTTCAAGTGGATTATAAAGCAGACCACTCACCGTTAACGCAGGCCGATCTGGCAGCGCATTCCCGCATTGTCAATCGCCTGCAGGCATTTCCCTGGCCACTGGTCAGTGAAGAAAGCCCCACACTGCCCGATCCTCGGCAACTGCGTTCCTATTTTCTGGTCGATCCTCTAGATGGTACCCGGGATTTTATTAAAAAAAACGGTGAATTTACCGTCAACATTGCGTTATTCCTCGATCAGGAACTCTATGCCGGAGTGGTACTGGCCCCTGCCGGGGATCGTATTTACCTCGGGATAAAACAGCATGGGGCCTGGAAATCCAGCCTGCTGCATCCCGACTGGCAAGCACTGCAAGTTAGGCATAAGGCACTGGGCGACGTCCTCAGCGTTGGCATCAGCCGTCATGCTAGCGGCAATGAGGACGCACTACTCAGCAAACTGGAAGAGAATAATACGATTATGCGGCACCCACGCGGCAGTTCCCTGAAAATAGTGGAAATTGCCGAAGGTTTACTGGACTTTTACCCAAGAAATGACGTACTGATGGCTTGGGATACGGCAGCAGCGCAGATCGTTCTCGAAGAGGCTGGTGGCCAGATGCTCACCCTTCGGGGGCAACGGCTGCGTTATGGACAACAGGCGCACTGGCACAGCGAAGCCTTCTGGGCACTGGGTAACCATCCGGGTATCGACAAGGCATGGCTCGGGATATGAACCTCCCCCTGTGCGCACATCTCAGGGCACCCGTCTGCTTTCCCCTTCTTTCAGTACCCAGAACTGCGCAGCGGGAACTTGATGCTGCATCAACGCCACGGCCAAATCTTCAGCCGGTTGCTGCATTGGCTCATCCGTGAGCTGAAAGGTATGGTGATGAATGGCAACGCTGTGCTGAATCTTCAACAGTTGATGAGCCCGCACCGCTTCTTCCGGATTAATATGCGCCAGACGCATAAACCAGCGTGGTTCATAGGCCCCGATCGGTAAAAGCCCCAGGCGAAATGCAGACCAACGTTCAGCGATCTCCTGAAAATGCCGCCCCCAACCGGTATCTCCTGCAAAATACCCGGTACCACCGGGCGAATCCACGACGAACCCACCCCAGAGCGCCTGATCCCGATCGGCCACTCCCCGGCCAGAAAAATGCTGACTCGGCACAAAATGCACTTTTAGGGTATTCCAGTGGTGCACTTGCCACCAGTCCAGTTCGACAATATTGTGAATGCCATGCGGCCGCATATAATGCGCATTCCCAAGGCCGGTGATAATCAGCGGATGATCGCGTTGCGACAAATACCCCAGGGTAGCCAGATCCATATGATCATAATGATTATGACTTAAGAGAATCACATGAATCGTTGGCAACTGCGCTAACGCAACGCCCGGAGCCCGTACCCGGCGCGGTCCGGCCCAGCGGAAAGGACTGACACGTTCTGCGTAGACCGGATCGGTCAACAGATTATAGGGACCCAGTTGCCACAACACACTGGCATGATTGATAAAACAGACATTCCAATCCTGTAACTGCGGGCTATAGACCGGTTCCGGTGCAGAAAAGACGGCATTTTCTTCCCATACTGGCCACGGGCTGGGACGACGCGTCTGCAACCAGCGTACCACTGATTTAAGACGCCGTTCTCCTGAATCCAAATTGACAAATTTCTGTCCCTGCCAATGCACACTGGCCGGAAACTGCTGCGGATGCCGACTGAACAGCCGATTGCGTATCCGCAACTGGCTGATTTCCGAGGTCACCGATCGACTCATGCGAATGCTCCTTAAGGGCCCGACAAGGACGTTTTGCTGCGGGCAGGGATATCGGCCAGTTTCAGCACCATATCATGCCCAGGTTCCAGGCATTGGGCATAATGTTCTGCATTGGTCATGACTTTTTTTACATAGTCACGGGTTTCAGAAAAAGGAATCGTTTCCACATAAACCGCCGCTTCCATCGGGGTATCCGCCTGCCAGGCCTGGGCCCGCCGGGGGCCGGCATTATAGGCGGCGGTGGCCAGCACCGGATTGCCACCCAACTGATCGAGGATATGCCGCAAGTAAAACGTGCCCAGTTGCACATTGCTGCCCACTTCATTGACCATCCCCGCATGGTAATGCAAACCCATGCGATTCGCCACCCATTGCGCCGTTTGCGGCATCAGCTGCATCAGACCGCTGGCCCCTACCCCGGAACGCGCTACCATCACAAAACGGCTTTCCTGGCGAATCAGCCCGTAGACCCAGGCCGGATCCAGATGCAATTCATGGGTATAACTGGCCAGGACTTCCTGATAAGGCATCAAATAGCGCAAATGCAAATTGGCACTGTTTTGCGTCTTTTCCGCCGTGTAAATCGCCCGATCGTACCAGGCTTCCCGATTAGCCACCTCCGCCGCCGCCAGCAGATGCGCATCGTCCATCGTCTGCACCGTCCAGTTCCACTCCTGAAAGGCCTCCATGCGCAACCCCGCCTCACGTAAGGCCAGTGCCCGGCGAATGCCTGGTAACGTGCGCACTGCCTGTATCAGCGCAGGGTCAGGGTCAGCGTGGTGCGTGGGCAACAACAAGGGGCCCAACTGATTGCGCGCCAACAATCCATAGAAATCATCATCAGTCGCCAGTTCAGCAAACCTGGCCTGCGCCGCTTCAGTCTGATTGTTTTTTAACTCAGCCCGCGCCAGCCAGTAGCGCACCATCCGCTCCTGCTGGCTCGTTGCCGACATCTGCATGATCGTATGCTGTACGGCCGACCAGTCCATCAGGCGTAAGGCCGCACGTAATTCCCACACCCGCGCCACCTCAGACAGCGGCTCGGCGCGCTGAAACCAGCCATAGGCACGCCGATCATGTTGCAGCGTCGCCTGCACAGCGAGCACCGCAAAGGCATGCTGAACCGCCCCCACAGGCCAGGTGTCGGTCATTTTGTTGACTTGCTGCAGGGCAGCTTCCAGATCATGCCGGGCCAGCAGCCCCAAGGCGTACAATCCCAGCTCACGCACCTGTCTTCGGGAAAAGTCCGCCTGTTCAAAGAACCGGCCCGGAGCGGCCTGAAGTTGACTGACCGCCTGGGCACTGATCGGATGGTTCAATAATGCCGCCCAGTGTTGCGCTTCCGCCAGATGACTATAATCAAAATCCAGACGCATACGCTGCCAGAGCTGCGTTTCAGTTACAGCCTGATGTTGCCAGAGCAGATCGGCCGTTGCCAGACAGGTCGAACTGTAACCAGCACTTTTTTGCCAGAATACTAATACCTCTTCTTTATTGATCTCCTGCCCCAACTGCAAGCGTGCCTGCCATTGGGCACATTGCCCCTCTGCATAAGGGACATTTAACAGACCGGTTTGCTGCAACACGGCATTCCAGTCATGACGTCTGAGCAGTTCATGGATCCACGCCCGACGCAAGGATTCTGTAACCCAGGTCCCTGGATTTTTTTGCATCTCCTTGTCAATAACAGCGGGGTCAATGGTTCTTAACTGGGATAACAGCCACCAGTACTGCACATAAGATCCGAGTAAGTGCCCATCTGAATCGGCCGCCATGCGTTGCAACGCCGAAAACTTACCCCCGGCCCAAGCCATTTTAGCATCACGTACATCCCACGCCACCGACTGCAGAGACAGCAACAGACCGACACACCAGAGCAACACACCCCATAACCTGAACATCAACCAGATACCTTCAACAAAAC
Source organism: Pseudomonadota bacterium (assembly GCA_021781515.1). Classification (GTDB taxonomy): domain Bacteria; phylum Pseudomonadota; class Gammaproteobacteria; order Pseudomonadales; family Moraxellaceae; genus JAJXWR01. Next base: position 203 of record JAJXWR010000100.1, on the reverse strand, counting down.
ATGGTGGTATTGTATATCGAAACGGATTGCAATAGCGTGTCGTCTGCGACACCAGTGAATGTTTCACTGCTCCTATAAACTTGAGCAAAGTTGCTCATAGGATTTATCCGCACTTCGTTGACGCGGCTTTCGCCGCCCAACTGAAGCCTCTTGACGCTCAGTTGCGCCGGAGGAACGCGCCAGCAGAATCCGCCGCACTTCGG
>JAJXWR010000099.1 GCA_021781515.1 Pseudomonadota bacterium | reverse complement strand
ATGCTGCATCTGCGCCAGCACCGCAATTTTAGCACCTGGCTGGAAAACCTGACGGCACATACCCCGGCCGCAGAAGTTCAGCACTACGGGCGCTGGTGGCTACTGTCACATGTGGCACATGCCGATCAGCAATTAGCCACTGACTTAAAACTGGTGGCCTGAGGGTGCCGGGCAGGTGCTGGCTGTTTAGTGAAAGCCGAGCCAGAGTTGGTCGATGAATCCTTATTCGTTGTACAGCACCTGCCACAAACCCCATGACCGCTCCCATGGCGATCAGTATCCATTCATCTTCCTGAAAAGCTGGACGCAGCAAGCCCTGAAACTCTTTGCTGATCATTTGTTGCATTCTGCTACTCAGGCTTTGCTTAAGCAGCAGACCGTGGGTGCGGTTGATTTCGGGGTCTGATAAAGGGCGCAATGAGGCTCCACCACACTGTCAACCAGATAAATACCCTGTGATTAGAAGTGGCATGGCAGAAACTGGAGCCATCGCTTCGATGAGAAACAACTGTTTGTGCCGAGAGACGGCGTGAGCACGAGTAACCATAGGCACCGCACACGCCTTGGTGCGAACCCGTGTCAGCCGAACCCGTTTGGCACCGTTGTCGTCGAGCCCCTGGAGCAGTTGGCGTCAAAAGTTCTCTGCCTGGTCTGAGTAGGAGTAATATCCTATGCCCCCAAAATAAACAGAGAACCCCCTGGCTTTAGCCATGGGGAGTGTCAGGTCAATCAAACACAATCGTCTTATTGGCATGTACCAATACCCGATCTTCCAGGTGCCAGCGCACGGCCCGGGCCAGTGCCTGACGTTCCATTTCCTGGCCTAAAGCACGTAAACTGTCTACATCATGGCGATGCGACACACGCTGTACTGATTGTTCTATAATTGGTCCCTGATCAAGATCCGCTGTCACATAATGTGCGGTTGCACCGATCAGTTTGACGCCCTTGTCATAGGCTTGCTGATACGGGTTGGCTCCCACAAAGGCGGGCAGGAAAGAATGATGAATATTGATCATCCGATGCGTCCACGGTGCCACAAAATCCGCACTTAAAATCTGCATAAAACGCGCCAGCACCACCAGATCAGCCCCTTGCAATAAACCTTGAACTTTCTCCTCAGCCGCCGGCCGCTCGGCCGCACTAAACGGTACATGATAAAAAGGCACACCGAACCGTTGCACTTCCTCAGCCAGGTCCGGATGATTACTGATCACTGAATGAATGTCGCAGTGAAGTGCCTGCCGCGACCAACGCCACAACAATTCCAGCAGAGCATGATCATGTTTCGAGACTAAAATGGCCATTTTTTTGCGATCCGCCGCAAAATTCAAGGACCACTGCATTTCGTAACGATTGGCCACGGCGTCCTGAAAGGTCGAAGGCAACACCTGGCGAGATACATTGAGATGCGGTGTCTGAAACTCCAGTCGCATAAAATACGTGCCTTGTTCCGGAGCAGTGGCATACTGATCCAGCGAGGTAATATTAGCCCCATGATTATAAAAAAAACTGGAAACTGCGCTGACAATGCCAGGACGATCCGGGCAGGTAATCAGTAAACGGGCCGTTGTCTGTTCACTCATCAGTAGTGTGCGGGACACCTGTCATTGCCCGACAGGGAGGGATAGCCTCTGTCATGAGACAGCCTCGCTCTCGCCTCCTCCCTTTATTAATGCTATCATCAGTTAAATTTCCACGGTCATCTGACCCAAAGGTCGTAGAATCAGTATATCCCCTGCACAAGAATTCGCCGCATTTATGCACAGTCACCCACTCGACCGCCCCATCTCTGGCACCATCAAAACGCCTTTAGTCCGAGCCGTTCTTTACCTGATGACTTCTGCCCTTCTATTTTCCAGCATGGGGGTTTTGATCCGTATCGTTTCCCGGCACGTCGATAACAGTACGGTGGTCTTCAGTCGTAATCTGGCCGGCGTCTTACTGCTTGGCCCAGTGCTGTGGTTACATTCAGGAAAGAAAATCTGGGTAACCCAAAGGCTCTGGCTGCATCTGCTGCGTGCCACCTCCGGGTTAACCGCCATGTATGGTTTTTTTTATGCACTGGCACATATCCCCTTGGCCAACGCCATGGTATTTACCTATTCCGCCCCTATTTTTATTCCCGTCCTCGCCTGGTTATTTCTTGGTGAACGTATCACTGCAAAAATTATCTACACCACCGTACTCGGACTAATCGGTGTCATCTTCGTTTGCAAACCCCACACCTCCTTATGGAATCTGATGACCCTGGTCGGCTTAGGTTCAGCATTCCTTGCCGCTATTGCCTTTATCTGTGTACGTGCTTTAGCCAGCACTGAAACTCCAGGCAAGATTGTGCTCTATTTTGCCAGTATTTCAACGCTGCTTTCTGCCTTGCCGTTCCTCAAATCCACAGGTTTACACCCATTAACACTCCATTTCTCCGAGTTTCTCCTGTTGCCAGGTATCGGTATCCTCGCCACACTCAGCCAGTTGTGCCTGTCCAAAGCTTACAGCCTGGCTCCAGCCTCCCGGATCGGGCCGATCAATTACCTAGCCATCGTGCTGGCCGGATTCTATGCCTGGCTGCTCTGGGGGGAAGTTCCAGACGCCAGCGCCTGGACTGGCTTCGTATTAATTATCTATGCTTCCTGGCTTTGCCTGAATGCCGAGCCGCCGAAGGCGCTGGACTAACACCAGGCATCATACCGGGCAATCCACCCTGCATGGCCTGCATCAACTCCGGGTTCTTCATGCCTCGCAGCAGGCTCATCATTCCACCCGGGGACATCATTTTTTTCATGACTTTTTCTAATTGCAAATGTTGCTTGAGCACCCGGTTGACGTCCTGAATCTGCGTCCCGGAACCCATTGCTATGCGCCGTTTACGTGACCCATTGATAATATCCGGACGTTTACGTTCGTTCATCGTCATCGACTGGATAATGGCCCGAATCTGCCGGATTGCCTTATCCGGGGCTTGCTGCCGCTCCATCTGACTAAGCATTTGTGGCGTGACGCCCGGCAGTTTATCCAGCATATTCATCATACCGCCCATCGCATCCAACTGACTGAATTGATCCAGCATATCCTGAAGATCAAAACCTTTGCCCTTCTGCAGTTTCTTTGCCAGTTTTTCGGCTTTTTCTTTATCAACCGCACGCTCTGCCTGTTCAACCAGCGTCAGTACATCCCCCATGCCCAAAATACGCGAGGCCATACGTTCCGGATGAAAAGGCTCCAGCGCATCAATTTTTTCCCCTGACCCTAAAAATTTAATCGGCTTGCCGGTCAAGGCGCGAACCGACAGTGCCGCTCCGCCACGGGCATCCCCATCCATCTTGGTCAGGATCACACCGGTCAGTGCCAATGCCTCATTAAATGCTTTGGCGGTTTTGACGGCATCCTGGCCGGTCATCGCATCCACCACAAACAAAGTTTCAGCCGGTTTTAACAGCGCATGTAACTGCGCAATTTCCTGCATCATTGATTCATCAATATGCAAACGCCCGGCCGTATCAATAATGACCACATCAGCGGCACTAATGCGCCCCTGATGGACGGCGGCCTTCGCAATATCGAGAGGATTCTGTCCCGGACTGGAAGGAAAGAAAATGGCACCCACCTGAGCGGCCAGCGTTTCCAACTGCAATATGGCCGCCGGCCGATAGACATCAACAGAAGCCACCAACACTGTTTTTTTATTATCCAGCAGGTACTTGGCAAGTTTAGCTACACTGGTGGTTTTACCAGCCCCTTGCAGACCCGCCATCAGAATCACCGCAGGAGGTGTAGTCTGTAGCTGTAAAGTGGCGTTAGCCTCTCCCATTAGACGAACCAGTTCGTCATACACAATCTTGACAAAGGCCGGGCCGGGCTGGAGATTTTTTAAAATCTCCATTCCCAGTGCAGCAGAGCGCACACTATCGACAAATTCTTTAACCACCGGCAAAGCGACATCGGCTTCCAGTAAGGCCTTACGTACTTCCCGCAAGGTGTCCTTGATGTTATCTTCATTCAGCCGCCCGCCGCCAGAAATGGCTCGCAAGGTACCTGTCAACCGCTCCGTCAGATTCTCAAACATAGCTATAACACTCAATGTCCCAAACTACAGGGTATTATATCCGCAAAACCGCTATAACTGTAACCAACATAACGGCGCATGATGCGAATTATCTGAGCAGAAGCAATCCTCTTGATGGGATGATCCGAGTTTTTGGTTAATTCAGGTGACATCCACGGTACTTCCCCACTGAACCATTGACTCACCGAAGAGTCTAAAACAACAAACATCAAACTCTGCTAAAGAGATGAGCCACCTGTATCAAGATTTTATAAAGACAAATGGTAACTATTCAGCACAGTTTTACGTATTGATGGTAAGCGTCCGGTGAACGACAGGTTAGGATTTTGTAGGTCATTCGGGAAAATCGGAATAGACCCTGAAGATATCCAGAATATTCAGGAAGAACCATCTACTGCGTAGCAATGAAAATGAGCAGATTGGTTCAAATTCCGTGATATTGTTGTTTAAGAAGGCCCACTGTCTTCTTCAATACTTTTTTCCATTGAGTCGGCAATACTTCCTTTGGGTATCTGACTTCAGTTTTCGCGACAGTAAAAGACAAAAAACGTTAGTGCAGGAAGAAACCAACCGTCTTTCCTTGGAAACTCGACTACATCTCATAAAAGAAGAACAGCTCAGGAAAAATCAGCGTATTGCCAAAATTAAAAACTTTTCTTGGTAATGTATCGTCCAACAACGAGCGTTAAATATAACAAATATGTTGCTTTTGTCTTGAAAAACACAACACTTAGGTTGTGATCATCACCATGAAATCCAAGCAAATGAAGAAATGGCCAGAACAACAGGGTGCAACTTTTCAGCCCGGTAAAGGTTCACACCTGAAAGTTTTTGAACGGCAAACAGGCATCCCTACCCATACATGGCACCGCCGAGCTCAGGCAAAGGACTTGAAGCAGCCATTAAACGCCAGTTGGGTTTGAAGTGAAGGAGAGAATGATGTTTGACTACCCTGTGACTTTAACCCCCAATGACAGTACAGTGCTGGTCACATTTGCCGACATTCCTGAGGCAATCACCTTCGGTGCGGATTATGACCGACCTGCAGATTAAGTATCGAGCCATCGATGCGTTGATTTCCTATGTGTCAGGCCATTTTTCATCTACAATAAGTTAGCTTGACAAGGAGAACAAATGATGAGAGCAAGGTTGGCGGTGGTGGCTGTAGCAGTTGCCTTGGTAGCATGTTGAAGACTTGCAACATAAAACAGCCGAGCGACTCAAACGGGCGCTGGCAATTAATTTCGTGATCGCCTGGCGTATTATGCTCATGACCCTGCTGGGTAGAAACTGTCCGGGGTTACCGGCCGAAATACTGTTCTCTGACCTTGAAGTCGAGGTGCTTACCGCTTATTCTAAAAAAAATTGACGAGCCTTTAACACTTGGCTCTGCGGTTCTACTGGTCGCTCAACTGGGTGGATACATCGGTCGCAAATCGGACCTACCGCCTGGGCATCAAATTATGTGGCGTGGCCATGCCCAACTACAAATGTTGTGCGCAGGGTATCTCTTGCGTAGCAGACAGTTGGAATAGCCATTTTGTGGGTAAAGGACAGGACTAGGGTGGCATACATATGCCGCAAGTTGATCGCTTATTTGACCTACGTCACGCCTTAAAGCTCGATCAGATCGAGGCGGCTGCCAATGTGCTGGGCAAGCACATTTATGTACAGATTGTTTGAACTCAGTTTAAGCAGTGGCCGCCGACTCAACCAGCAGGGTTTCTCCTTAGAGTGCCTTCAATTATTCAAAAACAAGCATCCAACAGCAATAGATAAAAATCGAAAAAACACAAAAAACGTATCTATACCTTTTATAGCTATATTTTTACCCTATATGCTGAATGGTTACGTTGAACTTAAAATCGGAACTCCTGGGAAAAAGGGTTCTGCACATCAAGACTCAACTGCATCAGTACAGCATCTTCCCGCCCCCCTTCTCGCCTCGGATAATACTGGCGGCGCAGGGTAAACTCATTGAACCCCAAGGACTCATAAAGGTGCCGTGCCCTATGGTTGGACTCCCGAACCTCCAGATACAATAGCCGCACAGAGTCAGGGCAACGCTGAATCACCTGCTGCAAAAACCAGCGCCCTGCCCCCTGACCACGCCACCGTGGATCCAGAGCAATATTAAGTAAAGTGGCCTCATCAACGATATGCTGCAGGATCGCAAAACCCACCACCGGCGTTTGCATGATAATTGCGGGATCTCCGGACTCCTGCAACAGCCAGCATTGGTAGTGAGGCCGAAGGCAGTCGGCAAAAAGCGCATACGACCAGGGAAAATCCTGAGACTGCCGCTCAATATCCAACACGGCATCAATGTCCCCGACATTCATTTCCCGGATAGTAAACATTGCACAACGACCCGATAAATCAACTTTTTATCATCCGCATACTGCGCTGCCCGAACACCGGAGCACGTCAGCGGAATAACCGCACTACGTTGTTGCCATTCTGGATCGAGAAACTCCTGCAGTTCCTCCTCAAAAACCAGCATAAACGGGTAACGCTCAAAACGCCGACATAATGCCTGCAAAGCTTGCTGCGCTACTGCCACATTCAATCCAGATTCACCTGGTAAATGCGATTTTAGGAGAAATGGTTTTGCACAGACAAACGCCTCTGCCGGTGCCAACCATTTGCTCAACGCTTGCAGCCAGAGCAACAGCGTTGGGGCAGGCGATTCGCCAATAGCTGTACGAAACAGCAATAACCAGTTTGTGGTAAGTGGCTGCAGGTAAATTGCGTATTCTGGTACTAATGGTGAATTTACAGTATGCACCGGAAGTTCCACAGATCGGGTCTGCCTGCGTGATTGAGTTTCATCGGCCACTGTAGCGGTGACCGATTGCAACAGCACCTGCAATTCCTTGATTGATGCCCGTCCGCCCTGCGTCTGCTCCCTCTCTGTCTGCAAATGTGGCACCGGTCGGACAGCCAGATCCGGCCGGTTAAACCAGGACTGCGCCAACGCAAACCCGGGTAAATCCACTCGTTGCTGCCACAACTCCACGCCCATGGCTTGCAGCAGACGCAGTTGAGGACCGTGCAAAACCCGTCGCTCCCCAGTTTCTTCGTTCACCATCTGCACCTCTACACGCCTTCCCGATGCAATTGTGGGTGAGCTCGTTCACTGACGTCATGCAACAGATTCAAAGCATCCAGATACGCTTTAACAGAAGCCACCAGAATATCCGTATCCGCCCCCTGACCGTTGACAATCCGCCCAGCCTCATTGAGCCGAACCTGCACTTCGCCTTGTGAATCTGTACCGCTGGTAATGGCATTCACTGAATAAAGTTCAAGTATAGCGCCGCTGTTAGCCAGCGCTTCAATGGCGCGAAAAGACGCATCCACAGGTCCAGAACCGATCGCCTGCACCTGTTTGGATTGGCCGTGCACTTTAAGTTTCAGGCAAGCCTCCGGCGGCTGCCCCGTCTTGCTCAACACTTCCAGAAACTCCAGCTCAAACACCTGCGGCACCGCAGACACGGATTCTGCACTGACTAATGCCTGTAAATCCTCATCATAAATTTCATGTTTTTTATCCGCTAACTCCTTGAAACGCTCAAACAACGCATTTAATTGCGCATCCGAGCCAACACTGGCTCCAAGCTGTTCCAATCTAGCCCGGAACGCCGCTCTCCCTGAATGCTTGCCCAGTACCATTTTATTGGCATTCCAGCCAACATCCTGAGCCCGCATGATCTCATAGGTTTCCCGGTGCTTCATCACCCCATCCTGATGAATACCCGATTCGTGGGCAAATGCGTTTACACCTACAATGGCCTTGTTTGGTTGCACCGGAAACCCGGTAATACTCGACACCAGACGCGAAGTCGGAACAATTTCAGTCGTTTCAATCCGGGTTTCCACCTGAAACAGATCCTGACGGGTACGAATCGCCATCACCAGTTCCTCCAGCGCCGCATTGCCCGCCCGTTCACCCAGACCATTGATGGTACACTCCACCTGACGGGCACCTTGCTGAATGGCTGACAATGAATTAGCCACCGCCAACCCGAGATCATTATGGCAATGCACAGAAAATACCGCCTGATGCGCATTCGGAATACGTTCCAGCAACAAGGCAATCAGTTGACCAAAAGGACCAGGGATTGAATAACCCACCGTATCCGGTATATTGATAGTGCGGGCACCTGCAGTGATAGCCGCCTCAATGATTCTGCACAAAAAATCCGGATCAGAACGTCCGGCATCTTCACAGGAAAACTCCACATCTTCTACCAGATTACGTGCATAATGCACAGCCTTTACCGCCTGCTCAATCACCTGCTCAGGCAACATACGCAATTTATAGTGCATGTGTATCGGACTGGTCGCAATAAAGGTATGTATCCTCGGAGATACCGCAGACTTCAGCGCTCCGGCCGCCGCATCCAGATCCTCTATACGAACCCGCGCCAGCGAACAGACTTTCGCCTCTTTTACCGTCTCTGCTACCGCCTGCACCGCTGCAAAATCGCCCGGGCTGGCAATGGCAAAACCTGCCTCAATAATATCCACCCGTAACCGCTCAAGCGCCCTGGCAATACGTACCTTTTCTTCAAGCGTCATTGATGCGCCAGGACTCTGCTCACCATCCCGCAAGGTTGTATCAAATACCAGAACTCGATCTTGGGCCATAATTCCAATCCTCTTGCATAAATTTCAACAGATGAAGCGACTTCAATCGCCTCATCTGAATTTAATCCAGAGCGATTACAAAAACAACCCAACACCGCAACAATATTACAGCACTACCAGTTAACGCACCCAGCGGGCCGTCAATTGCGCCAACCGTTCACCAAACAGACGAGCAGTTTTCAGATCACCTGCAGCCGGAGATTCATCCACCGATGCATCAGATGGCGAAATCGTCATCAACCCACCAAAACCAGCCGTCCAGTTAACATCTGCATTGGTACTGGCTTTACTATTAGCAGGCAACAGACCTGTACCCGCCCACAACTGGCCATGTTGCTGCGATAACGTCCAGAAATAACTCATTGTCGAAAATTTATCGCCATTGGTCGATGCGGAATTTGTAAAACCTGCAGCCAGTTTCTCATTCCAGGCACCACCAAACCAAGGTTTGGCACTGGCATCGGCAAACTTTTTAAACTGCCACGCTGGCCCACCCATATAGGTCGGACTGCCATATACAATGGTATCCGCCGTATTCAGCGCCGCCCAGTCAGCTTCTGACAATTCACCTTCTGCATTAATTCGGTGCATAGATACCTCTGCACCACCCGTAGATGCCCCTTGCCTGACTTCCTCCGCCACTTTGGCTGTATGTCCATAACCACTAAAATAGACAATTGCAATTTTGCTCATTATTTCTTTCCTTTTAGGTTGAATGCCCCAGAATGTCCGGACAGAGAAAGTTAATCACATTCCTCAGATAAAACAATCCAGGCAAATTGCAAAAGATTGTTGCATTTTTACACCTTGCCCAAGTGAAGTGTTCACGCCAGTTCATTATCCAAGTTCACCACCCTCTTCCGCCTTTAGTATTTCTCCGCTACCTCACGCAAGCGCATGAGTCCTTCTTGCGCCACTGAGGCCACCAAGGTGCCATTCTGCTGAAAAATATGCCCACGGTTAATGCCCCGTCCCGATGCCGACCGTGGGGAATCCATGTGATACAGCAACCACTCATCCACCCGAAAATCCCGATGAAACCACATGGCATGATCCAGACTGGCCGCCTGAATATTGGGTTGCATGAAAGACACACCATGCGGCAGCATGGCCGTTCCCATTAGCGCAAAATCTGAAGCGAAGGCCAAAATACATTGATGTAACAAACGATCATCCGGCAAAGTCGATTGCGAACGTAACCAGTGGTCACGTACCGCTTCCTGTGGCATTGGCGCAAACGGATTCACAGGCTGTAGTGGACGAATCTCGATCGGGCGTTCTCTGCAAAAGGATTCACGGATTTTTTCCGGTAAAAGATGCGCAATCCGCAAACGTAATTCAGTTTCATTGGGCAATCCCTCCGGGCCTTGCACCTCGGGCATGGGCATTTGATGTTCCAGCCCTTCCTCATCATGGGCGAATGAGGCCATCAGCATAAAAATCACTTCCCCATGCTGAATCGCCTTGACCTGACGATTGGAAAAAGTTTTACCGTCCCTGAGACGTTCAACCAGATAGATGATCGGTGCATGAATATCCCCTGCACGCAGAAAATAACCATGTAACGAATGCGCATGCCGATCTTCTACGGTTCGACCAGCAGCCATCAATGATTGACCCAACACCTGACCACCAAAGACATTTTTTCCGACGATATTACGACTCGGCCCCTGGTAAATGCCTTTTTCCAGACAGTTCAAATTTAGCAGTTCCAACATTTCTTCGATCACACTGGCCATATTTTTGCTGCTCCTAATAACTTGAGCAAAGTTGCTCATAGGATTTATCCGCACTTCGTTGACGCGGCTTTCGCCGCCCAACTGAAGCCTCTTGACGCTCAGTTGCGCCGGAGGAACGC
>JAJXWR010000098.1 GCA_021781515.1 Pseudomonadota bacterium | reverse complement strand
CAACTGAGCGTCAAGAGGCTTCAGTTGGGCGGCGAAAGCCGCGTCAACGAAGTGCGGATAAATCCTATGAGCAACTTTGCTCAAGTTTTTAGGAGCAGGTAAAAATGAGTGATCCCGGTGAAGCGGAGCGCTGGCGCGAAAAATACCTTCGTCTCAAGGAATCTGAAGAAGAGCGCGAAGCGGTATTACGCCGTGGTCTGGTGTGCGTCAGTCTGGCGGTAGACAATGTAGAACCTCCGTTAGAGGCGCAGCTGAAAATTTTACGGGAGCGCTTGCGCGGGACTTGGGATACGCCTGATCTGGTACAACAGGTCGATTCAGTGGAGCAACTGGTTCGTCAGCTGGATGAGCACCGGGGACGGGATCGGGGCCGGATACGTGAGTTGTTTCATGCGTTGATTGCCATGTTGGATCCCTTGAAACCAAACCGTAAACAACGCAAACAACTGGTGCATTTTCTGGAAGATATTGATGCAGAAAATCTGGATTTTCAGCATCAGTTGCAGGGTTTTCTTGATCTGTTCCGGGAACTGGTGCAATCGGCCCAAGCGTTGGGAGGCCGGGAGGAAGATCAACCCGGTTTATTGCGTCGCCTGTTTGGAACGGTGGAAAAACGCCCTGTCGCTGTTGCCGACACGGTGGATGCGAGTGAGATAAGCGACGACGGAGAAGAAAAACCGCAGCAGGGGAGTGAAGCCGACGCAGCGGCACTGGATACGGTGTATTCGGGCCTGCGTGAACGTATCGCAGAAATTATGCTGGGTTTGCTGAAACAACTGGAGAATGAATTTGTTGAACCGGTGGCACAGCTTCAGCATCGGTGGCAACGTGAGCTGGAACGGGATCAATTACCGGCATTGGTGCAGGATACCCTGAACTACCATCAGGGAGTCTCGATGCAACGTGTCCGGGAAACGGAACTGTTTTTGCGGGCGCTGAGTCAGCGTTTGGTGGAAGTGTACCGATTTCTGGCCGGGCAGCAGGCACTGAGGGCCCAGGTTGAAAATGAAGTGGGAGTCTTTGACTCAACCGTTCGTGGTGAAATTGAAGAACTGCGGGCCCAGGTGCAAACCGCCTCCAGCCTGCCGGTATTGAAGCAGGATATCGAACTGCGGCTGAGTGGCATCGTTAAACTGGTGGACAGCTACCGCAACCAGGCACAGATGACCGGGCGTAGCCTGCATTCGGAAGTTCAGGATCTGGAAGCCCGTTTGAAACGCATGGAAAGGGAAAGTTCCAGGTTGCGTGAAATGGTGAAGAATGAGCATCGGCGAGCCATGCAGGATGCATTGACGGGTATTGCCAACCGGCTGGCGTTGCAGGATCGAAGTCATCTGGAATTTCAGCGTTGGAAGCGTTATGGCAATCCGTTGTCAGTGATCATGATTGATGTGGATTTTTTCAAAAAAATAAATGATCGGTTTGGTCATCTGGCCGGGGATAAAGCCCTGAAAATGGTGGCGATCAGTTTGCAGGCGGTCGTGCGGCAGACGGATTTTCTGGCGCGTTACGGTGGTGAAGAGTTTGTCATCGTTTTGCCACAGACGACATTGGAAGAGGCAGTGGTCGTGGCGGAAAAAGTCCGGGAGTCGGTACAGCAGAGTCCTTTTCATTTTTCAGGGGAACCTGTGCACGTGACCTGTTCGTTGGGGGTGGCGCAACTGCAGGGAGAGGATACCTGGGATACAGCTGTCGATCGTGCCGATCATCTTCTTTTGCTCGCCAAACAGGAAGGACGTAATTGTGTGCGCTGGAAAATGTAGTTAAAAGCAGTTAAATGCTGTTTCAGTTAAAAACTCCATAAAAAGCGGAATGAATGCGGGTGCTGAGGTTGTCAGATCGGCTGTATTTCCTGCTACAATCCCTGCCATGTCCGTTTACAGGAAAGGCATGCCCATGACCGAACCACTCCATCCCGTTCTGCTGCTTATTCTTGATGGCTGGGGCGATGCTCCTGCGTCGCAATACAATGCCATTTCACAGGCAACACTTCCGGTGTGGAATAAACTCTGGCGGGAGCATCCACATACTACGCTAACCGCCTCTGGTCTCAGTGTGGGTCTTCCTTCGGGACAGATGGGCAATTCGGAAGTGGGACATACCCATCTGGGTGCGGGCAGAGTGGTTTATCAGGATCTGACGCGAATATCCAAGGCCATTACGGACGGTGTTTTTTCAGAAAATCCGGTATTGGGGCGGGCTTTTGCTGCGGCAACGGCTTCCGGTGGGCGGGTGCATCTGATGGGGCTGTGGTCAGATGGTGGGGTACATAGCCATCTGGACCATTTTAATGCCATGATGGAGATGGCTTTGCAGCAGTTTTCCGGAGACATTTTTCTGCACGCCTTTTTGGATGGCCGGGATACCCCCCCACGCTCAGCGGCGGGCTATTTACAGTCTGCGATGCCGTTGTTAGTGGCCAATCCGCGTTTGCGCTTCGCCAGTGTGTGTGGTCGTTATTATGCGATGGATCGGGATCAGAACGGCCAGCGTATGCAGGCTGCCTGGGATCTGTTGGTGTATGGCCGGGCTGCATTTCGTGCGGAGTCGGCCTTGCAAGGGGTGGAGATGGCCTATGCGCGTGGGGAAAATGATGAATTTGTGCAAGCGACCTGCATTGCGGCGGCCGGGCAGGAACCGGTACTGATTGCCGATGGGGATGTGGTTGTTTTCATGAATTTCCGTGCCGACCGGGCACGTCAGTTGACTCGGGCTTTGCTGGGGGGCACGGTCAAAGGACTGGATGCCAGTAACCCGCCACGTCTGGCTGACTTTGTGCAACTGACGGCTTATGCCCAGGATATTGCTGCCTCTGTCGCCTTTCCCGGTCAAGACCTCCGGCATGTGCTGGGCAGTTGGCTGGCAGAACATGGCTTAAGGCAACTGCGTATTGCTGAAACAGAAAAATATGCCCATGTTACGTTCTTTTTTAATGGAGGCGAGGAAGTCCCCTTTCCTCTGGAAGAGCGTATACTTATTCCTTCTCCGAAAGTGGCGACATTTGATCTGCAACCGGAAATGTCTGCCAATGAAATTACGGATCAGTTGGTTCAGGCGATTCAGAGTCAGACCTATGCGCTGATCGTTTGTAACTACGCCAATGGTGATCAGGTGGGGCATACGGGCCTGTTACCGGCAGCCATCAGGGCAGTAGAAGCGGTTGATACCTGTCTGGGGCGTATACTGAAAGCAGTACAGTCGTCGGGCAGCGAAATGCTGATCACGGCGGATCATGGCAATGTGGAGTGTATGTTTGATCCAGAGTCAGGTCAACCGCTGACGGCGCATACGACTAACCCGGTGCCATTGCTTTATGTTGGTCCCCGTCATGTGCAATGCACAGAAGGAGGGAGTCTAGTGGATGTGGCTCCTACCCTGCTGGCTCTCCTGGGGCTGGCCCCTCCTCCGGAAATGACAGGAAAAAATCTGCTGTGCTGGACTTAGGGCTGAATTTGGGGCTGAATTTAGGGAAAGAGGTGTTCCGACGTGCCATGATTGTTTGGTTGTTGCTCTGCTGTGCGGGCGGTACGTTCGTATGGGCGGCACCGGTTCAGGCGCATAAAGTCAGAACCAGTATTCTGCACATCCAGAATCAGCTCAATCACATTAATCAGCAACATCAGCTGACTTTACAGCAACAACACCAGGTGCAGGAACAGCAGATCGCCGCTGAACAGAAAATTGGTCAGCTGTTGCGCGGGATTGAGCATTTGCGAGCGCTGACTGATCAATTGAATCTGCAACTGATTCAGTTAAAAAAACGGCGGGTTCTGTTGCATCATCGCCTTGACGGGTTACGTCAGGCGCTGTTGCAGGAAGATGTATTGATCTGGAAAGCCTCTCGGCATGATTATTTCCAGATGATTCTTAATGCCCAACAACCGGCCCAGGTGCCGGTGCTATTGCATAATTTCCGGATCATAGCGCAACTGCATGCACGGCACATGCAGCAACTGCAGCAGGACGTTGCGGAATTGCAGCAGAATGAGCAGCAGGAACAACAGCAGCTGCTGCAGTTTAAAAACAGTCAACAGGCGCTGCTGGAGCATAAAAAAGCGCTGGAACAGGCACGTACCGAGCGACTTCAGGCTTTGAAGGTATTGAAAGGCCAGAGTCAGTCTGAAGAAGCAAAAATAGCCAGATTCAAACGACACGAAACCGAGCTGAGCGCCTTGTTGCAGCGGTTATTAACCCATCCGGTACAACACGTTCTGCCTAAAAAATCAGCGAAATCCCCAGAGGGGGCTCATAGAGGCACGCAGAAACGGCGGCATGGCAGGCCGGTTGGAGAGGTGGCGGGGGGCAGCGAAACAGTGTCACCGACTTATGCGCCACAGACGCAGTGTCCGTTGCCGGTGCCTGGCAATCTGAAAAATCATTTTGCCGCCCCTCGACTGGGCGGCATGAACTGGAATGGGGTGGTAATTGCGACGACGCCTGGGACGGCGGTGCGTAGTGTGGGGGCGGGGACCGTCGTCTATGCCGGTTATGTGCGGGGATTTGGCTGGCTAGTCATTGTTCAGCACAGTAATGGACTGATGTTGCTTTATGGGCAAAACCGTAGTTTATTGACAAAAATGGGGGAGTCCGTGTCTTCAGGACAGGTAATTGCACAGTCGGGTGATACTGGGGATGCCAGTGTGCCAGGCGTCTATTTTGAGGTAAGGCATTTGGGCCATCCTGTTGATCCACTGGGATGGTGTCATGACTAAAAAAATTGCGTTAATGAGACAGGGTATTTGTGCACTGCTGCTGTGTGGCCTCTGGTGGTCGATACGCACATGGGCCGTAGAACCGCCCGGTGCCTCAATGGATATAACGGATTTACAGATGTTCGTGCGGGTGATGGATGAAATTCGCAACTCGTATGTGGATCCAGTTTCAGACCACGAGTTATGGGTACATGCGGTGCAGGGGATGCTGGAATCGCTGGATCCTCATTCCCAGTACCTGAACTCCGAAGATTATCAATCCTTAAAAGAAGATACTTCTGGAAGTTTTGACGGCGTGGGGCTGGAACTCAACCGGGATGATAAAGGCCTGGTGGTGGTCAGTCCGCTGGACGGATCGCCCGCAGCCAAAGCCGGGATTCAGGCAGGGGATCGGGTCATTCGTTTGGAAGGTCGGCAGGTCACCCAACAAAACCTTCAGGAAATTTTACAACAGATGCGCGGGCACTCAGGATCGCATTTGCATTTGACCCTGGAACGCCTCGCTACTCAGAAAAATGCGCCAGCGGTCGTTCATGATTACGATCTGGTTCGTCAGAGTATTGAACTTAATACCGTGAAGGAACAGTGGCTGGAGCCGGGAATTGCCTGTTTGCGTATCACCATGTTTTCTGAGTTGACAGGACAGGAAATGCAACAGGCGGTGGAGCGCTTACAAAAAAAAGCAGCAGTACAGGCGGTGGTGCTGGATTTGCGCAATAACCCGGGAGGAGTGTTCCACAGTGCGGTGGATGTGGCGGATGATTTTCTCGATCAGGGGGTTATTGTATCCACACGTGGACGCCTGGCCAGCGCCAATCAGCAGTTTATGGCTACTCCGGGTCAATTATTGCCGGGTGTACCGATGCTGGTTCTCATCAATGCGGGGACTGCGTCTGCGGCGGAAATTCTGGCGGGGGCCTTGCAGGACCAGCATCGGGCCTTGTTGTTAGGAACGAGGTCTTTTGGCAAGGGGTCGGTGCAGTCGGTACTGTCATTAAATGAACATCAGGGAATTAAATTAACCACGGCGCGTTATTTTACGCCGAGCGGTCGTTCGATTCAGGCGCATGGGATTGTTCCGGATGTACAGGTTCAGCAGGCAGAAGTAACCCCTCGGGTTAAAAAAGAAATTTACCGGGAAGCGGATCTGGCCGGGCATCTGGATAATCCCCAGGCGGCACACAGCGACACCAAGGAAACGGCCAATAATGCCACAACCCGGTTACTGGAGACGGATTTCCAGATGTATCAGGCACTGTTGTTACTCAAGGCTGAAAAATACCTGGTAAAAACGCACTGAGCCTGCTTTAGTAATCCATGCGCATCACCAGGCCACGGGCCTGCAGGTAGGACTTGGCCTCACTGATGCTGTGTTGTGCAAAATGAAAAATGCTGGCAGCCAGCACTGCATCGGCTTTCCCGACTAACAGCCCGTCTGCGAGATGTTGCAGGGAACCAACGCCTCCGGAGGCAATAACCGGTACCCGCACGGCTTCAGCCACGGCCCGGGTTAATTCCAGATCATAGCCTTGCTGGGTACCATCGGCATCCATGCTGGTGAGCAGCACTTCACCGGCACCCTGTTCAGTCATCTGTATCGCCCAGGCCACCGCATCAATACCGGTGGCGGTTCGCCCCCCGTGTGTGAAAATTTCCCAACGGTTCGGACCGGTGCGTTTTGCATCAATGGCGATGACCAGACATTGGGATCCGAAGCGCTCCGCTGCCCGGGGAATCAACAGGGGATTATGGATGGCCGCCGAGTTGATGCTGACTTTGTCGGCGCCAGCGTTGAGCAGGGCACGAATGTCGGCTTCGCTACGAATGCCGCCCCCGACGGTTAAAGGCACAAACACTTCACTGGCCATCCGTTCAACGGTGTGTAGTGTGGTGTTACGGCCTTCATGGCTGGCGGTAATGTCAAGAAAGGTAATCTCGTCGGCACCGGCCGCATCGTAGCGGCGTGCGACTTCCACGGGATCACCGGCATCACGGATATCCACAAAACGCACACCTTTGACCACCCGACCGGCATCTACATCCAGACAAGGAATAATGCGTTTGGCAAGGCTCATGAATGCTGCGCCGACAGTGCCAGAGCAGCACTCAGATCAATGCTGCCCTCATACAGTGCCCGGCCGACAATGGCACCAATGATGCCTTGTGATTGTGCGGCAATCAGATCCTGAATGTCCTGCAATGAACTGATACCGCCAGAGGCAATGACAGGTAAACCAGACTGATGTGCCAGTTTGGCAGTAGCGTCAATGTTGACACCCTGCATCATGCCGTCGCGGCTGATGTCGGTATAGATCAGTGCCGTAATTCCGGCGTCCCGAAAACGCAGCGCCAGTTCCAGCGCTGGTGTTTGTGAGACCGTGGCCCATCCTTCCGTGGCCACCATCCCTTGTTGCGCATCAATGCCGACCATGATATGTCCGGGAAACAGCCGACAGGCCTGGACGACAAAATCAGGGTCTTTAAGGGCCTGGGTGCCGATGATTACCCATTGCACTCCCGCATTCAGGTAATCTTCAATACGTTGCAGCTGGCGAATGCCGCCGCCGACCTGGAGTTGCAGGTCCGGCCAGGCACTGGCAATGTCCTGAATAATGGGTGCATGCCGCGGTTGACCGGCAAAGGCACCATCCAGATCGACCAGATGCAAGCGCCTTGCACCCAGTTCATACCAGCGTGTGGCCACTGCCAGGGGGTCTGCTGAAAAAAGGGTGGCCTCTTCCATACGGCCCTGCCGCAAGCGGACACAAGCACCGTTTTTTAAATCAATAGCAGGAATGGTAATCATGCAATGTCTCGTTCAGGGATTCCAGTTCAGAAAATTATGCAGCAGTTGCAGCCCATGGCGGGCGCTTTTTTCGGGATGAAACTGCACTGCAAACACCAGATGTTGTCCAAGTGCTGCTGTAAAATCCAGTCCATAATGGGTGGTTCCCAAGGTCAGCTGTGGCTGTTCCGGTACACAGTAATAACTGTGTACAAAATAAAAACGACTGCCATCGGCGATGTTTTTCCACAGTGGATGCGGCTGTTGCCAGACTTCGTTCCAGCCCATATGCGGCACTTTGAGTATTTCTGCCTGTTCCTGCAGGGCATGGCCAAAAAAACGCACCTCACCCGGATACAGGTTGAGGCATTGAACACCGCCGTTTTCCTGAGAGGTGGTGAGCAGGGCCTGCATGCCCACACAAATGCCAAGCAGTGGCTTGTTCTGCAGGGCATCGTGCACGACGGTGGCAATTCCCTCGCGGGTCATGGCCGCCATACAGTCGCGCATGGCCCCCTGACCTGGAAGTACCAGTCGATCTGCCCTGGCGATCAGTTGCGGATCATGGGTAATCCATACTTTGTCCGCCCCTGCGGCTTCAAGCGCTTTTGCTACGGAGTGCAGATTGCCCATGCCATAGTCAAGTACGGCCACTCCACTCATAAGAGATCCTTGATCATAACAGCCCCTTGGTGGACGGAAGTTGATCTCCTAGGCGCAGATCAGGTTCAATGGCCATCCTGAGGGCTCGGGCAAAGGCCTTGAATACCGATTCAATCTGATGGTGGGCATTGCTTCCACTCAGGTTTTCAATATGTACAGTCATGGCGGCATGATTGACGACGGCCTGAAAAAATTCACGGAACAGATCGACATCGAAATGCCCAATCCGGGCACGCACAAAAGGGATATGGTAAAAAAGGCCAGGCCGACCCGACAGATCCACTACGACGCGTGACAGTGATTCATCCAGCGGAACGTAGGCATGACCATAGCGACGTACACCGGCTTTGTCACCCAGCGCTGAACTTAAGCCCTGACCCAGCACAATGCCACAATCTTCAACACTGTGATGGTCATCAATGTCACGATCACCATTGCATACCAGGTGGATATCGATCAGCCCATGACGGACGATCTGATCCAGCATGTGATCTAAAAATGGCACGCCACTGGATAACTGTCCCAGACCCGTACCATCAAGATTCAGATCCAGCTGAATCTGTGTTTCCCGGGTATTGCGTATAATGTGAGCAGTACGTTGCCGCATAAGTGCCTGATTCCCGAAATTTCTTGTATTATACCAGCCCAACAGGGTTTTCGGCCTTTTGCTGACCGCTATTTTTAGCTATTATGGCGCATAGTGTCTGGTAAGTACAATGTGGTTGCATGGGGGCGAATTATGCCTGTAGAAATACAAGAGTTTCACAAAAACCTGCCAGAGTCAGTGGCCATCCAGTTAGTGGGTGTCTATGTTGATTCTCCGGAGGTCGTTCAGGCGGAACAGGTGCTGGAGCAGATCCGCCAGGGCTTGGCGGCGGGAGACCGTTATTATGCGGGGTATTTTAACGGTCATTATATTTGCGGGGTGTTGATTCATGACGAGGTTGACCACCGGAGCATGCGTTTTCTGGCGGTACATCCGGCGACCCGTGGCCGTGGGGTGGCAGAACGTCTGGTAGACGAGGTCAGGCGACTGGAAACCCTGTTGAAACCTGGGCATCTGGTGACGCAGTTTGATACGTCCGATCACGAACTGGTCTCTATTTTTCTGGCGATGGGTTTTTTGCCGCATCGCGATGGTCAGTTCCGTTGCACACTGTCCTGAGTCTGGGCGGCTGAAACAGAGCTCAGGATGTTCAGGCAGTGGTGTTGAGCGGAGGGTAATCAATGTTCTGGAAGCGTCTGGTTGGGTTGCTGGCCGGCCTGTTGATGGCCTTGGATCTGCAGGCGATTCCGCCGTTAGTGGTGGCACTGGATGATAATTACCCGCCTTACAGCTTTCGGGATGACCAGGGGCATTTAGTCGGGCTACGCGAAGATATCTGGCAATTATGGTCAGAGGTTAATCAGCGTCCCGTGGTGTTTGTAACCGGCAGTTGGAGCACTGTGCTGGATGCCGTACGCCAGGGAAAGGCGGATGTGGTCGATACAATTTTTGATACCCCGTCTCGGCACGATCAGTTCCGCTTTGGTGTGGTCTACGCCAATATTCCGGTACGGGTCTATTTCGATCAGCGCATTAGTGGGATCAAGGATGCCCGTGAATTGCATGGATTTACCATCGGCGTGAAGACAGGAGATTCCTGCGCTGTCAATTTGCTGAATGCTGGGGTGACCAGTCTGGTGTATTACCGTGAATACAGTGATCTGATACGGGCTGCCGAACAAAAGACAATACGTCTGTTTTGTATGGATGAACCACCGGCGACCTTTTTGTTGCTGAAGACAAAGGGGGGGGATCGCTTCAATTTTACGGATCCCATCAGTACCGGGGCCATGACCTATGCGGTTCTGCCGGAGCACGAGGACTTGCTGCGGGATCTGGACGAGGGATTCCAGCGAATACCTGTAAACCGGATTACCTTGT
This sequence comes from Pseudomonadota bacterium, assembly GCA_021781515.1. Classification (GTDB taxonomy): domain Bacteria; phylum Pseudomonadota; class Gammaproteobacteria; order Pseudomonadales; family Moraxellaceae; genus JAJXWR01. Next base: position 614 of record JAJXWR010000098.1, on the reverse strand, counting down.
TGAAGGGGCGCTGGTTGGGGCACCGTTCTTTTTACACGGCGCACTTGAGTTATCTGAAAATTATTTCTGTGGCACTGGTGTTGTCGCTGGTATGGATCGGATTGTTGTTGCTGTGGAGCAAAGGCCTGAGGATGCGGGTGGCGCAACGCACGCATGATCTGGTGAATGCCTTGGGTGAGTTGCAGCAGGCGCATGATGCCGCCGATGAAGCCCGGGAAAATCTGCTGGCGGTGATTGATGCCATTCCGGATTTGCTGTTTGAAGTCGATGGGGAAGGGCGTGCGGTGAGTTACCGAACCCAGAATCATGCGCTGGCGCACCTTATTCCCCCGGAAAAATTTCTTGGCAAACTGATTGTGGATGTGGTACCACCGGAAGTGGCGACCATTGTGCTGGCGGCGATTCAGGAAGCCCGTCTGAAAGGCACTTCGCATGGACAGTCCATCTGCTTGATATTTAACCAACTCATGATTTGGTTTGAACTGTCTGTCGGGCGCAAACGTACAGCGGATGAGCACCTGGAACGCTATATCATTTTAGCGCGCGATATCAGTGAGCGGCGGATGCTGGCGGAGGAACTGGCCCGGCATCGCAATCATCTGGAAGAACTGGTG
>JAJXWR010000097.1 GCA_021781515.1 Pseudomonadota bacterium | reverse complement strand
TATTTTGTGCAAGTCATGCAAATGGACAGTTTCACACTACGCCTGGAAGCCACGTCTGAAGCGACTTAGAGCCAATTTTTATGAGAAAATGAACTCCGAAACTTGAGTTATTATAAGTATTTTTTTGAACTATTCAAGATTGAAAATTGCCAACATTCGATACGCTGGGGTTTTTGTTGATATGAAATTCCGGACATTTTTACTCGCAGATTTAAACTTTAAAAGTGGTTTTTACTAATCGGCTGATTATCACTTGTTTTAGTAATGAATACCGGTTTGTGCGTAATTACATGGATTTTATGGTGTTGCTAGGGAGAGTATGCCAGGGTTGGCCGGAAATACCGTTTTTATGTGGTCAGGAATCTGGTTTAAATTGGCCAGAATCCGGCATTTTTTTATTTACAGGTATTTTTTCAGGGTGTGGTGGCCACGGGAGAGGCGTTGTGGTTTTTTGCGAAGCGACGTGTTGATCCATTCTTGATATTATAATAACTGGAAATCAGTCAGCATTGAATTTTACCTGAAAGTGAAATATCGGCTGTATTTTATTATGTGGTAAATGCTTGAAGAAAGCATCGGTAATTATTAAAAGACGGCTGATGTAATAGTGATTTACTCGGGTTTTAGAGCATCGACTGATGGATGACCGTGGATGCGGGTGAGCCAATGGTCATTAATTTTCATCGCCACTGCGTCGGCGCTTAGATTGTGCGTTTTTCAGATCGTGGTGGCTGAGATGAGAGTGATCGATTTCCTGACCGCTATCATTATCAGGGGAGTGGTTTTCCTGGATGACGTTCCTGATCCTCAATGGTATCGGTGTGTATTAACAAGGTGGCGCTGTAGGTGGCCCGGGTGAGTGCGCAGTAGAGGCTGCGAACCAGACGTTCTGTCCATTCGCCGTGGATATCAATGACGATAATCCATGGTGCCTGTTGGCCTTTGAAACGATAAATTGTGTCAAATACCAGTTGTCCCTGGGTCCAGATCTGTGTTCCTTGTGGGGTGTATTCCCCCGTGAATTTTGACAAAGACCATTGACCGATCTTGTCCAAGGTGTTGAGCAGACTGTTTTTTTTGCCACTTAAGGAAAGGATGACGATCTCAGAAAGTTTAATCTTTAAGGACAATGCCTGTGTGATGGCGTTGATGAGTGTTTGTAATTCTTCCTCAGGAGTTTGTATCGGATAAATTTGTGGGCACAGGCCGGGAACCGGATTCATGGGAATCAAGGGCGGATCCAGATACAGCAGATTTTGTGTGAAATTCAGAACATCGAAGGGGGAGCGGTAGTCGCGGTGGGTGGTCAAGGTAATGGTGGCTGGAATTTCAGCGGGAATTTTCAGGTAGATATTCTGCCGTGGGTCTTCCAGCCAGAGTACTTGTGTTTGGTCGTGAAAGAAATGCCGGAAAAATTCAAGGTCACTGGTTTCAAAATCCTGGCCTTCGTCAATGATTACGGTATCAAATTGCCAATTGGCGGGCACAGGTGTTATTTTTGCCTGTTCACGAATTCGCAGGAAGTTTTCCGGATCTTTGGCTAAATAAGTCGGTTGATGGCCTTGACTGCGCAGGAATTGATCCGCCAGGCTATCCCGGGTTTCTACACGGCCGGTGTGCGGAAACAATGCACGGAATCGATCCGCCAGTGGTCGGTTGAAACATAGATAAAGTGTTTTTTTGCCGGATGCGGCTGCCTGGCTGAACAAGGTACTGGCTAACTGGGTTTTGCCGGAGCCAGCGGAACCTTGGATGCGTAGCCACCAAGGGCTAAACTGCAGGCTTTGTACAAAATAAGAAAGTTCATCCGCAAAGTAGGTGAATGCTGATTCCTGTAAACGCAAACTAGAGCCGATGTCCAGGCTGAGGTTGAAATACCCCGTCAGAAAATCCACGACACGTTTTTTTTGGTCTGGATCGGCGGGTCGGTGTACCATGGCCTTGAGGAGGGGGATCAATTGTTTGGCTTTTGGACGATCCACAATACGTTCGGGAATCAGTCCAGAAGAATTGAGATCTTGTACGGTGTAATCCGGACAATAAAGCAGATAATCCACCATTAGACCCTTATCAATGGCGTGGAGTTTATTATAACGGTTTTGTAATCCTTCGACGGCTTGCAGGATCTGGCTGGTGACGTTTTTTTGTTTGTTGCGGTATTGCTTGCAGAGCACTCCCGTTGATTCGTTCAATGCTCCGTTTTTTTGCTCAATCACCACCAGTTCACCGGACGGAGCCACAATGCAGAAATCCACTTCAAAGGTGGTGGCGTAGTGTCGATTTAAGCGAGTCCAGTGCGCACCATGCACCACTACAAAATCCGCCGGAAGTTGCTGATGCAACAGCAGGAGTGTGGCGTATTCGTTGCGATGTTCATGCAGGTGGCGTAATTGCTGCCAGTTTGTCGGGTAGATGGTTGGCATCTAGGGTGTCCAGCAATGAGGGAGTGAATGGGACTTAGTGAATGGGACTTAGTGTAGGTCTACAGAAGCCGGCTTAGCAAGTAATGCGTTTTTTGGATGTTTAGGCAACCAATGGCCTTGCGTTTATGGTTTTGGCAAATTTCCGGAAAAAATATTCAGTCTGACCCAAAATCACCAAAAAACATCATCATGTCTTGACCGGGATCAATAGATGAAAAATCGACGGGGCTTACTCTAGGGAAGTACACTTGTTCAGCAGAATTTAAGGGGAATGCCGATGAGTTTTTCAGAACTGTTTACGTCGCCGAGTGATGCCTTGGTCATTATTACCGTGATGGGTTCAATTTTGGTGGTGGTGGGGGTGCTGGGTTATGCTTCGTGGAGAATTTTGCGGCACGGTTAAGTATTCTGCTCAGGCGTCCATTATTTCAAAAAATGAGTTCTGACAAAAAAATGCAATGGGGTCGTTATTCAGATTTTCCGGAGCTAGATCATGTGCATTTATTGGTAGAAGTTGATCTGCGTTTGGTGGCCATCGGCTGATCGAACGGATGAAAGGTAGATCAATCAGATTGCCAGGAGCAGCGTTTAATTGGATTAACTCCCGTCTTCCTGCGTAATCGTTCAGGACATTATATTGCTTCGGTGATCCTGGTTGCTCGTACAGGAAAACCTTTGCCCCAACTACCCGTTGGTGTGGCGTAGACTTTTTGGGGGGGCTGAACGATTACGACCAGAAATCCACAGCGATGTAACTTGCAGTTCCCGCTGAGGCCCCAACATTAACAATCATCACTGTGTTGGCAGGTCGGTTTGCATCTGATTTGCATCTGAGTAGTAGCCCGAAGGTTCTAACCCACCATGTTATACTGGGAATATTTCCCACTGAGACAATTGGATATTGGCTAACTGTTTTCCCGCAAGACATTGGTAACTTCCCAGAGCCTTCCACTCCACATCAACCTCATCCAGCAGCTTATCCAAGAAGTTCATGCTGCTCATGCTTACAGTTCCTCTGTTTTGAATCGGCTATAGCCTTCGTAGTAATAGCTGACATCAATGCCTTTCATGAACAGGGTGCGGTCATCAATTCGGTCGGTGAGGGCTTGTTTGAGCAGGGCTTTGATTTCGATGTCTTTGACGACGCTGCGCTGCATGGCGGAAAGATATTCCTCCTTATCCACCTGGTTCCAGTCTACGATGTGTTGGATGCTATTTTTGAGCATGAGATCCAGCCAAATGCGGGTGGCGCGTCCGTTGCCTTCGCGAAAGGGATGGGCGATATTCATTTCGACGTATTTTTCGATAATTTCATCAAACGTGCCTTGCGGCATGGCATCGATATGCTTGAGTGAAGTTTCCAAATACATTAGCGAGGCAAACCTGAAGTTGCCTTTGGCGATATTCACGTCGCGGATGTTGCCAGCGAAGGGGTAAATTTCTTCAAACAAATAGGCGTGGATAAAGGCAAGCCCTGCAAATTTACCCACCTCAACCTTGCCAATATCGCCAGAATCAAAAAGCAGTTTGGCTTTTTGCTTGCTGATTTGTTCTTCCGTCTTGGCAAGTTCGATTTGATCGGTAATGCCGAGTTTATTGTCCAGAATCATGCGTCCTCTCCCTCAATCTCTGCGACAATAGCATGAATGTTTTTGCGTAGATTGTCGATTCTGGCGACGGTAATTTTTAGCTGCTCACGTTATCACCAGTGACCGGCTTATTTTGGTCGGCCCACACGCAGACAGTAATGGCCGTCCGTGATGGATGCAACGGCCATGACCCTGTGCGGAATGCGTATTTCGCCATACTGGCCACTGTTCGAAGCGGTGACGACATTCGGCAGCACCGTCACGTTGATGGTGAACTTGCCAACTCTGCGTCGAATCGTGTCAGCCAGGTCGGCAGGGATGCGTTGACCAACAGGAGACGTATCCTGACCATCCTCGATACCCAGCAACAGGCGATCGCCCGTCGCATTGGCAAAAGCAATGCAGCCCTTGGCGATTTCGCTCCAGTCCGTTGTCCTTCCAGGCTCACGCCATACTTTCCCCCAATGGATTCATTTTTGTTCGCCAATGCTCTCCGTTGCTCAATTGGCTCCACCCGCTCGCACCCTGTCTTGATATCCTCCCCCTAAAGGCATTTCGAACCAAAACCCGGTTTTTTTTGTAAGAGTAAAGACGCCAGGCTGTTATTCCCGGCGGTAGATTTTAGAAAGGAGGTATCGTCAGTCTTGGCTGTCAGAGGGCCAGGATGCGTCTGGAGAGTGCTGCATAGGGGGGCGATCCAGGATTTGGTGCAAAGAAGGCAAAATTCATGAATGCCGGATAATCACGGAAAAATTCAGGGAGCAGATTTTGTGCCTCGTCAATGATCCATACCGGTAACAGGGTTCGACCCCCAGTGGCTGAGCCAGAGCACGATAGATATCAATACGCCCGAAGTCGGTTTCTGACTGATAAATCACCTTGTAACGATGAGGATTGATGGGGGGAATGAGGTGGCGCAACGTGGCCGTTTTGCCTATTCCCAGTTCCCCAGTGATCATGCCAACGACGCCATGCAACCTGATGCATGACGTCAGCACGAGTGTGACTGGCTGTCGGAAAATCAGCGCAGTTATCGAAGAAATTATTCTATGTATTCTTTCCCATCCGGTTACAGTTGCTGAATGGTGCCCTGCAAATGTGGTTTTCCAGTTTTTGCCTCACACAAAGAAAATTCCTGGTTCGTGGGGTGTGGCTGATGGTTGAAAACGACTTCTGCAGGAAGAAACATCGGTAGTTTAAAATGCACATCAACGGCGAAAGCTGGAGGCAACTGCGAATCCAGTGCAGCCAGACAGCGAGCTTTGCTCCACATGCCATGGGCGATGGAGCGTGGAAAACCGAAGAGGCGGGCAGACCAGGGGTGCAAATGGATGGGGTTGAAGTCCCCGGAAACCCGGGCGTAGCGAAAGCCCAGCCCTTGATCCAAGACCCAGATGGGAGATTGAGTATTATGACGGTGGCTGTCAGGTGCCGGGGATTCCCGTGCAGGTTTCACCGACTGGCCTGGCCTGTTCTGGCGATGTAACATGGTGCTTTGACTACTCCATACCAGTTCCTTGCCCAGATAAACATGGGTATGCACACTGAATATCTGACCTTTATGATGTGACTGGATATCACCAAAATAACACTCAATGTCGAGCAGGCTGTCGCGGTGAATACGCCGGAATTGTTGAATTTTGTTGCTGATATGTACTAATCCCAAAAGCGGAAAAGGGAATTGTTCGGAGGTCATCAATGCCATATGCAATGGGAAAGCCAGGATGTGCGGGTAGGTCGCAGGCAACATGGCCGTTGAATTAAAGGCACAGACGGCTCCATAGGCGGTCAGATTACGGTGGTTGACATGTACCCGGTTGAGGCGCAGCCCCAGTGCAGGCAATTGCCGGGATTTTTTGGGTAACCCGGAGTGCAGGACGGCCTTGGAAAATAAGGACCATAAGGGAGGACTGACCTCAATTTCTTCAATCAGCATGAACTCAGGCTCCGAGGAAACTTTGACCACAGACGCGCAGGACATTGCCATAAAGTCCACTGGAAGCAGGGCAGGCAAACCAGGCAATAGCCTCGGCGACATCTACCGGCAAGCCTCCCTGGGACATGGAGTTCATGCGGCGGCCAACTTCCCGGATCGCCAAAGGAACGGCAGCGGTCATCTGGGTTTCAATAAACCCTGGGGCGACAGCATTAATAGTAATACCGGCCTTGGCATAGGCCTCTGCATGGCTTTGTACTAAACCGATCACCCCTGCCTTGGAGGTGGAATAGTTGGTCTGTCCCAGGTTGCCTGCAATGCCGCTGATGGAAGAGACGCAAATAATCCGGCCATTGTGTCGAATGGCTTCTGCATTCAGCAGTGCGTCATTGATACGTTCTTCACTGATCAAGTTGACATTGAGTACCTGGTTCCACAAATCCTGATTCATCCGGGCAAGAGTTTTGTCACGGGTAATACCGGCGTTGTGCACGATAATATCCAGCCCGTGGTGATGTTGTAACACAAACTGGGTGAGCTGGGCGGGGGCCTGGTAATCCGTAATGTCCAATGGCAGGCTACTGCCGCCGATACGTTGCGCCAGTGCCTGTAAATCCATTGCCGCATTGGGAATATCGAGACCGATCACGTGGGCACCATCGCGAGCCAGTACTTCTGCAATAGCGGCTCCAATACCGCGGGAAGCTCCGGTGACCAAAGCCACCTTGCCCTGCAAAGGCGCTTTCCAGTCAACGGCAGTCAGATGTTCACTGGTGTTGATGGTAACGGCCTGCCCGGAGACATAAGCGCAACGGGGAGACAGAAAAAACCGCAGAGTGGACTCCATGAGGTTTTCAGCACCCGGGCTGACGTAAATCAGTTGAGCAGTAGCCCCCTTGCGAACCTCTTTGGCCAGAGAGCGTGTAAAGCCTTCGAGTGCTCGCTGAGCGGTTCGTTGAGCGCTGCTGGCTGTTTTTTCAGGGGTGCAGCCCAAGATCACGACACGTCCGCATTCAGCAATCTGTCGCATGACCGGATGGAAAAACCGATGCAGATCAGCCAGAGCAGTGGTATCGCTTAATCCACTGGCATCGTAGACGAGTGTCTTGAATTTTTCTTTACTCAGCAGTTCCAGTGAAGCGGCGCGAACATTCAGTTCGGTGTCGAGAGCCGCTTTGAGGACACTATCATTATCAGGCGCAAATACCGGATTATCCTGTGCGGCCATGATTTTTGCCACATGGGTCATCAATGTTCCTGTTGAACTCATGCCGAGCAGGCAGGAACCACTGGAGAAGACCGATCCATGCGTTGAGTAACGTTCCAGAACCGGGGGGTGAGGCAGTCCGAGACGTTCGATGACGCTGCGGCCTATGGGAGAGTTGGCGAAGTTAAGGTAGGGATCGGACATCGTTAATACTCCAGTTCTGAAAAGTCATCAAGATAGCGGCAAACTCAGCGGCTACTATCGCATACTCTGGTGGTTTCGGGTTTGACCTGTGCCAAAGTTATGTTATGGCAATTGCGCCAATGAATGAAAGGCATTCTGCTATCATCATGTCGTTCACGCTTTTTGCAAATTTTACCACTGGAGAGCATAGCAGATGACTAGAGAATTGAGACGAGTGGCTATTGTGGCGGCCAACCGGATTCCATTTGCCCGATCGAATGGCGTGTATGCCAAAGTATCCAATCACGATATGCTGGTCGCCGCATTGCAGGGACTGATAGACCGCACCCGTCTGACGGGCGAGCGACTGGGTGAGGTCGTGGCTGGTGCGGTACTCAAGCATTCCCGGGACTTCAATATGACCCGGGAAGCCGTGCTTTCCACCACACTGGCAGCAGAAACTCCGGCCTATGACATTCAGCAGGCCTGCGGCACCGGACTGGAAGCAGCTATTCTGGTGGCCAATAAAATTGCACTGGGTCAGATTGAAGCAGGCATTGCGGGTGGAGTGGACACGACTTCAGACGCCCCCCTGGCGGTCAATGATGATTTGCGTAAAATTCTCCTGGAGTTGAATCGTTCCCGGACCATGAAGCAACGCCTGAACGCTCTGAAACCGTTTCGCCCTGCCATGCTGGCACCGGAGATTCCGCGTAATGGTGAACCCAGAACCGGGCTGTCCATGGGAGATCATGGGGCGTTGATGGCAGAGACTTGGGGGATTTCCCGGGAGGATCAGGATGAGTTAGCCGTACACAGTCATCGTAATCTGGCAGCGGCGTATGAACAAGGTTTTTTTGCCGACCTGATTACTCCGTTTCAGGGACTAAGCCGGGATCAGAATTTACGCCCCGAGGCCAGTATGGAAAAAATGGCATCGCTGAACACATGTTTCGGCAAAGGACCGGGAGCAACCATGACCCCGGGTAATTCGACGCCATTGACGGATGGTGCCTCCTGTGTGCTGCTGGCGACTGAAGCGTGGGCTAACGCCCATCAATTGCCGGTACTGGCCTGGTGGGGTGATGCGGAAACGGCAGCTGTTGATTTCTTTAACAAGAAAGAAGGCTTGCTGATGGCCCCGGTTTATGCGGTACCCCGGTTGCTGGCACGTCGTGGACTTGCATTGCAGGATTTTGACTTTTATGAAATTCATGAGGCTTTTGCGGCACAGGTCCTGTGTACACTGAAAGCCTGGGAAGATGCAGAGTACTGTCGGGATGTTCTGGGATTGTCCGCTCCTTTGGGAGCAATTGACCGCAGCCGTTTAAATGTGCGTGGATCTTCATTGGCGGCGGGGCATCCTTTTGCGGCCACCGGAGGACGTATCATTGCGACCTTGAGTAAGCTGCTCAATGAAAAAGGCGCAGGGCGTGGCCTGATTTCCATCTGTGCCGCCGGGGGGCAGGGCGTGGTGGCTATTCTGGAAAAATAACCGGTGTCTGGAAAAATAACCTGTGCATGTTCCTGGTATTTTTAACAGGCACAGGTGTTATCAGCAAATCGGCTAAAAAAAGCTCCTTGGTACTCAGGGGGCTTTCTCCGCCAGTGAACCAATCATCGGCAATACGTTGGAACTACCGACTACAGAGGGCAGATGGCCGTCCCATTTATGTACTGCCTCCTGCTGCACGATAATAGGAGTGATGGTATCCCGAATGAGTGTTTGTGCCTCTGATTGTGCCCTGGCTTCAACAATTCGCTGCTGTGCGACCACTTGTGCCCGTTGCAAATCATATTGCGCCTGTTGTGCCCGTTGTTGTGCCACCTGTTTTTGTTCAATGGCCTGGGCATAGTCATGACTGAACTGAAAATCAGTTACGTTCACTGAATTCACCACAATCCGGTAAGGTTTGACGGCCTGAATGATGTGTTGCTCAATTTCATTGCGTACCGCATCACGTCGGACGATCAGATCCTCGGCATTGTAGTGGGCGGTCACCGCCTTGGCGGCATTACTGATGATGGGGCGCAGGATTTTATCCGCCAGACTGGATTCTGAGCCCAGATTCTGGTAAATCCAGCCGGTATCATCCGCCGTGATATGCCAGTTGGTGGCCACGGTGGTGGACACATTCTGTAAATCCAGACTGGCGGCGGATTCTTCCGCTGTAAAGTTTTGTACCCGTACATCAATGCGCACTACTGACTGTACCATGGGAATTTTAAAATGCAGTCCAGGCGGCAAAGTGACAGGATCGACGGCACCCCAAGTCATCAGCACTCCCTGTTGACCAGGGTTGATCTGCACAAAAGCACTGCCAGACAGCATCAATAACAGAAACAGCAGCAGAATAAACGCCAGCAGACGGGGAGGTTGTGGAAATACAGGGCGTTGGGGAGGGGGCATAATGGAACAATCCTTGAGGGAGGCTATGGTATGAAATGCGTATGAAGTCCCAGAAGTGTAACAATAACCTGGAAGACAGACAACCATTGCCGATCTTTGGCTCGGAATGCACAAGTATTACCGGGAAGCATGAACAATATCCTGAAAAATACTGCAAGTATGTTTTTGGATGCCATGAGAACACAATAGAAATTGAACAAAAGGTAAGCAATTTAAAGTACAAACAACAAACATCATTGGGCGCATATCCTTACATGTAACTTTAGTATTTTGTTGTAATAGGCTAGAAAATAACGGCATCAAAGATTTAGAATTGGTTGGGCAGAGAAGGAATTCAAGACAATGAATCTAGGCGATGAGCGTCTGAACCGGCGAGATGTTCTGTTGGTTGAGCGTTTGGCTGAGAAGCCACAGCCAGTATTTCGTGAGCTTTGACTTGTTTGAAACGCTCTTCAACTCACCAACGTTCAACTGACATGAATACGAGTTGACGCCCCGGAGGATGAAACTTATCAAGTGACTGTTGTCTCTGTTAGCGCAAATAAGAAATTATTGCGAGATTGTTCCGTTTTTATGTGATTTTTACGGTAACAACGAGCGTTAAATATAACAGAAATGATGCTTTTGTCTTGAAAAACACAACACTTATGTTATGATCATCACCATGAACTCCAAGCAAATGAAGAAATGGCTAGAACAACAGGGTGCAACTTTTCAGCCCGGTAAAGGTTCACACCTGAAAGTTTTTTTGAATGGCAAACAGGCATCCCTACCCATGCATGGCACCGCCGAGCTTGGCAAAGGACTTGAAGCAGCCATTAAACGCCAGTTGGGTTTGAAGTGAAGGAGAGAATGATGTTTGACTACCCTGTGACCTTAACCCCCGATGACCGCACAGTGCTGGTCACATTTGCCGACGTTCCTGAGGCAATCACCTTCGGTGCGGATGAGGATGAGGCTCTGTTGAACGCCATTGATGCACTGGAAACCGGCTTGTCGTTCTATGTCGATGCCCGCAAACCTTTACCGACTGTCAGCCAACCAGCAGCCGGACAAAAAACCGTGTGTCCGTCGGCACTGGAATGCG
>JAJXWR010000009.1 GCA_021781515.1 Pseudomonadota bacterium | reverse complement strand
GGCCGCCATCCCGCTGTTTGCCCCGGATCTGCTGACCTATACCCTACGGGACGGCGTCCTGCTGCGCACCGTCATCCGGATGCGGGGCCGTATGCAACATTCGCTACTAAGCCGTGTAGAGTGGCAGCAGGGCCAGAATCATCACTTGTGCGACCACCTGCAAGTCCTGGGACTGCAACAGCAACGGCCAGTATTGCTGCAATACGGTCAGGGGCTACAAGCCATTCTGCCTGCGGGTCAAGCGGTGCAGTGACGCCACCATGCCCGTCACAGGGGCAACAACGGCCGTCGATGGCATGACGCTCATCGACGATCGCTGTCCATCGGCTCGACAATCATGCCGAGCATTTCGGTGTGCAAATCTTTACGCAGCGGTTCAAGCGTCGGCAGTTGTTTACTGACTTTGGCAGAAATCATATTGAAGTTATCCACCTTCCCATAAAGCCCCCGCTGTCCGGATAAAGCGGTCACTGTCTCATTGTATTGTACGCAAACGCTGCCAAGTTTACTGCCTAAACTTTGCAGACGTTCGGCGACGACACACACCTGATTAAAAATTTCCCCCGCCTTTTCACTGATCTCCCTGGCCTCCGTATTGCTCCGCTCTAACATCCACAGATTGGCAACCGTGCGCAACACCGGAATCAATGTCGTGTGTGACACCAGGATAATCCCTTTGTTATACCCGTAGTCAAACAGATCCTTGCAATTTTTCAAGACTTCAATATAGGCAGGTTCAATCGGCATAAACATCAGCACAAAACTGGGACTTTGCATCCCCGGTAGATGGATATATTCTTTTGCAGCCAGATCATCAATATGTTTACGCACAGCTTTGACGTGCTCCTGCAGTGCCGCCTGATACGCCTCTGCATTGGCCGCCGCTATCATTTTATCATACGCCACCAGTGTAACTTTGCTGTCGATAATAATATGGCGGTTATCCGGCAATTTAATCAAATAATCAGTCCGCTTAAGCCGACCTTCTGCATCTTTAAATGCACTTTGTGCTTCAAAATGATCCTTCTCCACCAGACCGCTCATTTCCAGGGTACGCTGCAATTGGGCTTCTCCCCAGGCACCGCGTTGCTGTGAATCTCCCTTTAGTGCCGTGCTCAGGTTATTGGCTTCTTTACTGATGTGCAAACCAATATCCAGCATTTTTTTAATTTCCGCATTTAATCCTGCATGGCCTTTGATGGATACATCATGCACTTCATTGATACGTTTCTGAAATCCTTCAATCTGTTCTCGAAAAGGGATCAGCAGATTATTGATGCCCGATTGACTGCTCAGCATAAAACTTTTACTTTTTTCTTCAAAAATCCGCTGAGCCAGATTTTCAAATTCCTGAGTTAGCGCAAGGCGGGCATCGGCCAGTTGTTGCAACTGTTCTTTAAAATGTCCCTCTTTTCCCGCCAGTGCTGTTTTAAGCTGCGTATGCTCATTACTGAGCATCTGGTGCGCCTGCATCAGTTTTTCGTACTTGTCGGAAGCATTGGTTTTAAATTGTTCGATCTCCGCACGACCAGAGACCACTGTATTTTCCGACTGCTGCAGCCGTGCCTGTAATTCATTAAGCTGATCCGTGTAATGACGACTATCCGTCTGGGCCACTTGCAATTGTTTTTCAATCGCATGCAACTGCTGGCGGGTATTTTCAAGGGTGATCTGCTGTACCTGTTGTTCCTGTTGCCGTTGTAGCAGATCATCGGTCAAGCGCTTTCCCTGCAATGCGGCATTATCCAGTTGCGCCGTCAAGCGGATAATTTTCCGGCCTTGATACCACAGCACCGTCAGAAACCCCATGACGCTAAAAACAAGCCAGAGACTAACATCGGCAACGTTCAATTAAAGTCTGCCAACAAGGCGGCCATATCCTCCAGGGACATTTTTCCGCTGGATTCTGTTCCCTTGAGAATGCTATTCGCCAAATCGCGTTTTTGTTTATGCAAAGCCACTATTTTGTCCTCTATTGTATCTTTGGCCACAATGCGATAAATAGTCACCGGCCGTGTTTGTCCCATGCGATGTGCCCGGTCAGAGGCTTGGTCCTCTACCGCCGGATTCCACCAGGGATCCATGTGAATCACATAATCTGCTGCGGTCAGATTGAGCCCAACGCCACCCGCCTTCAGACTGATCAGAAAAACATCCCCTGCGCCGGACTGAAAGGCATTGATGGCACTTTGTCTTTTCGCTACCGGTGTGGAGCCATCCAGATAATGGTAATTCACCTGTTTTTTATCCAGCACTTCCCGGATTAACGTCAGGCAACCTATAAACTGACTAAATACCAAGGCTTTATGGCGATTTTCCAGTAGTTCATCCAGCAGCAGTTCAAACGCCTCCATTTTTGCACTACTCATTTTCGATTCAGGCAGAACCAGGCGAGGATGGCAACAGGCCTGGCGCAGCTTAAGAATATCCAACAACATCTGAAACATGCGCTGTCCCGGTGAATGTTCCACCGAACTGAGCAGATTGTTCTGAGCCTCCCGACGTAGCACTTCATAAATATTTCGTTCATTTTCACTCAATTCCACACGCAAGGTCACTTCAGTCCGCGACGGCAGTTCCGTCAATACATCCGATTTTAACCGCCGCAAAATAAAAGGACGTAAGAGCTTACGCAAACTGTTCTCTACCTGTACCTCTGCGTTCCTTTCAATCGCCATCGCAAAACGACGATTAAACTGACTATGAGAACCGAGCAATCCCGGGTTCAGAAAATTAAACAGGGACCACAACTCACCCAAGTGATTTTCCACAGGCGTGCCAGTGGTGATAATCTTGAAATCCGCATTAATTTCCAGCGCCGCTTTGGTACGTTTAGCCAGCATATTTTTAATGGCTTGCGCTTCATCAGCCACCAGCGTGTGCCATTTAACGTCGGCCAGACGACTGCCTTCCGTTTGCAGCAGTCCATAACTGCAGATAATGACAGAAAACGGGGCCAATTGATCCAGCATCGCCTGGCGATCACCAGTGCCAAAAATCTGCACATTCAGCGTGGGCGCAAAACGCTGTGCCTCTTCTCGCCAATTCATGCACACCGACGTCGGAGCAAGGATCAATGCGGGCCCCTGCGGCGCCCTGGCCAGTAGGACGTTCAGTGCCTGAATGGTTTTACCGAGTCCCATGTCATCGGCCAGACAGGCACCCGCCCCCCAATGTGCCAAGCGCAGCATCCACTCGATCCCTTCCCGTTGGTAGTCACGTAACTCCCCCTGAAAAGTGGAAGGCAACTGAATTTCCAGGGTATCGAGTTCACTGAGCTTCTGGAGTTGCTCCTTCCAGGCGGGAGTGTGATCAAGTTGCATGCCTTCGGTGAGTTCTGCAAGAACCGGGGCCGACAGTGGATGAAAACGCAACGCCTCTTTATGCGTCTCACCCAGCAGCAGCATATCCGTTAATCGAGCACGCAACTCCTTGGTCAACGCAAGCACCTGCCCTTCCTCCAGTTTCAGAAAACGCCCAGGTGACTGGCGCAACAGCTCCAATAGCCGCTGCATCCCCACCACATTGTTTTCATCGAGTTCCAGAGAACCCTCCAGTTCAAACCAGTTATTTTTTTTCTGGATGCCAAAGCGCATCATGGACAACCTGGTTTGCCGAAATAACTGGATTTTTTGGCCCTTTGGCCATTCCAGTTCCACAAAATCTTCCAGTTCCTGCAACTGCGACAACGTTTCAAGTGCGCTCTCCGGATCAACCAGCGTCCACTTCAACGACTCGTTGTCTTCCAGCTCTGCACAGCTATTGAACACCTGCAGCAGATTTTTTTTCTCCGATTCAAGATCCCGGATCACCTGCAGTTGCTCACCGTCAATTTCAGCAAATACCGTCATTCCTCCCTTTCCGGGAGTAAACAACGGCCCTCCGGCCGTAAAAGGTCTGGCGTAAATCTCCACCTGCAAACCCTCACCGGCAGGTTGCAGTTGCACGCTTAAATAAGGATTGGCTGGTACTTCCCGGGCATGGATGGTATTGCCGCCAATATCCGACTGGATCGTCACCACCGACGTTATACTGGCGATGGCATCAAGCACCTGTTGTTTACCTTCTACAGGCACTTTCAGCCCGGAGGCACCCAGAATCCTTAAAAGTTCACGATGCTCCTCTTTAATCTGGTACACCAGCAAACCATTTTCTGCCGTAGGGTACACACAGACAGATTCCCGGTTAAAAGCAGGCAGCAAAGCAATATGAATGCATGAACTATCACTCTTGATCAGCAATTGTGGTTCGGCCCGGGTAATTGATACTGGCACCTGATCATTCCGGTCATCCCAGAAAATCAGCGGAAATTCCTGAAGACTGACAATCCATAACGGATCGAGAATATAACCGGCAACATCATAGAAAATAGCATTTTTTACTTGCCGTATTTGTGAACACAGCTGTAAATCCCGGGAAGACAGATAAGACAGTTTATTATCCGGCTGTTCCAGATTTTTATAAAGACGTTCTAAATAAACAGCCTGTCCTTTGGACCAGTTTCCATTTTTCAGGCGTCTTTGCTCCACCGGATACAGCACATGCTTCTGATCTTCGAGTGTCAATTTCCAGACCAGACGCAGGTTCGTCGTATCGACCGCTTCGCTCACCCGGTTCATTTTCTGCATGGCATCCAGTGCCAGTTTCCAAGACTCGATCCTCGGCAAAAAACCGGATAAACCCACCATACCGGAATTCTGGTGTTTTTGCAGAATATCAAGACAAGTTGAACTGTCATTCGCTTGGTAGTTAATAGCCGCCAGCAGTTCCGCTGCAAAAAAGGCATACCATGTCCAGTGACTGGCCTCTGCCTGAATACAGTAATCAGCCAGCATAGCCAATTCTTTCCTGTGTAACTCTCGATCTAATTCATTAATCCAGTACAAGATCAGGATATAAAAATACAGGTGGTAGGGATTTTTGTCGTCGCTGGAAAACGCCCCGGAAACAAACCGGCTTTTATCCGCAACACTGAACGAATTCCTGGCAACAATACATCCATCAAACAGTCTGTTTATTACAGGCATATGATCTTTAAAGTTATTGTTAGTTCATTTTAATTTGGTCTGAATGCTTAACATCGAGATACTTTGTGGCGTATTTTCTCGCAGCAAACACAGCTGGAAAAAAAATTCTGCAGAAATCCGAAATGAACTTTAAACTTTTTTTCTCTTTTTTTAAGGAATCAAATGCGTTGACATAATTTTCTAAAGCAGAATCATAGCGTCCCTGTAAAAAATCCCTTAAGGCAACCAGAGATAAACCAGATGCTTCAGAATATTCAGGAATTGATTTTTTCCTGTCTGAAAAATCACCCCTCAGCAAACGCTGCGTATTCAGTATAAATAACAACTTGTCAGTAAAATCTGTTTTTTCCTGCAAGGAAGCATAAAATTGTTCCAGTAATTCGTGATTTTTTTCAAAAACAGAAAAATCATCCGCCTTTTGAATATTGATCCACTCCAGCAGGGCAAATTTTATTTCAGGGTGCAGCCCTGCAAAACAGGGTTCATCAACATCAGCGAATACAAAATCGGTTAATTTATCACTGACGCTGTCTGTATTTAATGAGGTCAGTACCGAGAATTCTTTTTCAAAATAGGCGACATTGTTGGAATAAACCGCATTACGCACATGCGCCAGTGTCTCGTATAATCTGGTTTCCGGATAATCGTAAATCGTAAACCTGGGTTTTTTAAATACAAGATCACTGATAACAGGGAACCATTTCTGCCTAAAGGCAAAACGAGAAATGTAGTCTATAACCTGAGGATTGCAAGTCCAGTATAAATTACCAGAGTCGATCAGTAATTCAAGTGAAACCAGATACTCCCTGGTGTCTTTAGTGTCCTTGCTTATTTTTTTTATGAGACCTGCTGGTAAATCACATGATTTTGCATAAATCACAATCTGTTCCGGTAGCACTGATCTATATACCACCGACATAAGCATTAAAATCTGCTTTAAGTCCTCTGCAAGATCATTAAATCTTATTCTTAAATCATTACGCATAACACTCGTAGAGAACACTTTTCTGACCCGGATTTTTACAGATCAGCATGTCATTCTCGGCCTCTTGAAGGGTAAATCAGCCATATACCAGGAAAAACCAGCTATTCTGCACAGCGTAATAGCTGGCTGTCAGTATCCGGTATGGATTTCCTGCCTGTTGGTAACGCATCCGAATTAAAGGACAAAGGCTAATGGTAACACACCCTTAGAAAACCAGACAACATACCACCACATACCTGCCTCCGGCCCGTGCTGGATCCGGCAAACCCTGGGTTTAAGGCGATGCGGTGCCGACTGAAAATCACCTTAACTGGCCGTCAGATAATGATTAATTTGCCGTACCAGCCAATCTGGAGTGATTCCGCTCAACGTATAGAACAAATGGGTATTGCGGCCAGCAAACCAGTGTACCCGTGATCGCCGACCTGAAAATGTCGCTGCTTTCCAGACCACTTCCGCAATATTCTCCGGGGTCAGATGTACTCCAAGACGGGCAACGGCTTTCGCCTGCATGTTTTTGACCATGGCTGTTTGCACAAATAATGGCATTATATCCATGACCCGAATATCAAGCGCCTGCCATTCCAGATCCAGTGCTTCAGTAAAACCACGTACGGCAAACTTGGTGGCAGAGTAAGTAGCCAGTTGCGGCTGACCGTAGATGGCAGAGGCCGAGGCCATGTTGATCACCCGGGAACCAGGCGTCTGCCGCAGATAGGGCAACCCGGCATAGCACCCATTCATCATGCCTTTGATGTTGACATCGACCATTTGATGATGCCGTTGTACGGGTATCTCGGAAAATGCGCCAGAAGACAAAATCCCGGCGTTGTTGAACAGTACGTCAATGCGGCCTGTGCGCTGAAAAAAATCGCTCAGAACAGTGGCCCAGTTCTCCACGGAACAGACCTCCAGACGGCCATGAATGATGTTTTTGTCCCCCAGTGAGTCGGTCAACTGTTGCAATCCCGATGCATCGATATCAAACACCCCCAACTGCCAGCCTTTTCGGGCGAAATAGTGTGCCGTTGCCCGACCTATACCTGCTGCCGCACCGGTAATAACAATACACGGCTGCTGTCTCTTCATCAAAAACTCCTTTAATAATCAATAACAGTAGAAGCAATTCCGCCGCTTGAATCACCTCAGTATAGAATTTTAATCCGCCAGGGCACGGACATTTTTCTAACCAGTCTCTGCCCCCGTAGTTACCATTACAGGGGGAAAATGAGAGGCTCAGGCATAATGCAAGGCAGGTACCCACACCAATCATATGGATTCAAGCACCGAGGGGTGTCTACAGAAAAACCGCATATCAGCTACACTCATTCTATTGATGTATTTCAGCAGAGTGGCCATCCAGGGATGCTTGTACAACTATTTCGCTCGACTCACTTAAAAACCCTGCTGCATTTGCGTGTTACTGCGTTTACGGCCGTGTTGGGTCTATTGCTGATCATTTTTGGTTATTTCAATGCCTATCAACACTCCCTGCAGTCTTCTGTCGATGAAATTCAGCAAAGTATGCTGGCGGTGGCCGATACCGCTTCTATTGCGGTGTATACCGAAAACAAAGAACTGGCCGATGAAGCCTTGCACGTGCTGATTCATAATCCACTGATCTGCTCAGCCCGTATGAATGATAATGCACACAGTTTTTTTCGCTTTACAGGAAATGGCAATTTCTGCCATCAAAGCAAAGAACTACTTGTCAGTTCCCCGTTTAATCAGCACGAATCCATTGGCATACTGCATGTCACGATCAATGCCGCAGTGGTGCGGGATCGTGCCTTAAAACTGGCCCGCCTTATATCGAGCATGATTTTACTGGTATTGTTGGGATCGGCACTGACGCTGAGCATTGCCACCCAGCGCATTCTGACCCAACCGCTGACCCAGATGGCCGAGTCCATCCATAATCTGCTCCCGGGATCTTCCAGCCGTCTGTCGGTTCCTGAAATACATCGCCATAACGAATTCGGAGCGCTGGTGGTGGACATCAATAGCCTGTTGGCTACTGTGGAATCGACGTTGACGGAAGAGCGCCATCTGCGGATGATCATCCATTCCCTTCAGCAACAATACCAGTCTATTTTTGATCATGCCCGTACCGGTATTGCCCTGATTGATGAAAATGGCCGTTGTATTCTGGCAAATCCCGCCGTATCGCACATGCTGGGGCTGGATTTTTCCGCCGATGGACCGTTCTGTCTGGATCAGCACTGGCTGGAAGTCGTCTTTGGCGACAATCAGTATTTTCAGGAACTCATGGAATCGGCACTGAATAGCGGCCAGATGATCACCAGAGACATTCCCTTGTACCGTAAAACCGTCCACACGGATGCGCCCCGACCTGCCTGGCTGAATGTTTCGGTCTCTTCGCATTTTGCGGAGGAAGATCCGCAGGCACAGACTCAGGAAAATTGTCGTTTATTAGAATGTGTGTTGTTAGATATCAGCGAACGTAAACGCAAGGAAGATGAATCAAAGTACCGTGCTGAACATGACGCCCTTACTCAATTAAAGAATCGGGCCGCCGGCATGGCAGCTATAGACACACTGTTACTGGCCGCCAACAGTTCACCCAAAGGAGCCATCCTGCTGATTGATCTGGATCGTTTTAAATTCATTAACGATACATATGGCCATGCAGCCGGTGACACCATTTTGATAACCACAGCACGGCGAATGCAGGAAATATCCAGGTCCATTGATGTTGTGGCCCGTTTAGGCGGTGATGAATTTCTGGTGGGGCTGTTTCATGTGGAATCCGTCAACCATTTTCCGAAAATACTGCACCGAATCATTGAAGTGCTTACCCAACCGGTGTTGATCGCTCCCGATGTCCGGGAACAGGTGGGAGCCTCTATAGGAGTAGCACTGGTTCCACAATGTGGCACGGACCTGACCTATTTGATGCACTGTGCTGATGAAGCCATGTATCGGGTTAAACGGGCTGGCCGTTGTGGATATTGCATCTACAATGGGAGTGACTATGAAGAACCCGTCAAAGTTGTAAATAACGGTTAACTGAAACATTGCCAGAACATCCAGAGAAAAAGGTATTACGATTGACAGCAAAGTTTATAGTGCAGTTTACCCTGCGCCTCTTGTTCTTCAGCGGTCTGCTGCTTGGTGCCAGCGGTGCCATGGCGGAACTGTGGGACACATCTGATTCCCAGTTGTCTTCTGTGCAGCTGCATGGATTCAGCACCGTGGGTGCCGCCTGGCTGAATCAGAAAAATGCAGTATTAGTGCGGGATTTTAGTTCAAGAATGGGCATGGGGCACTACGGTAATCCGGCAGATGCCGATAGCCGCCTAGGCTTACAGGCCGACTGGCAAACCACCAGTCGTCTGAGTATGACCGTGCAGGCAGTAGCAGCCCCGCGCATTGAACAGAACGCCAACAACATGATCCCTTGGGCATTTCTTAAATATGACTTTGATGACAATATTTCTGTTCGTGCCGGAAGGATGGGGGTGTATTGCTTTGCGCTTTCCGATCAAAGAAACCTGGGGTACGTCTACCCGTGGGTTCGACCTCCTGTGGAATTTTATGCATTCATGCCCATTTATTCAATGACGGGCGCTGATGTCAGCTGGCATCATGATTTTTCTCCCGACCGCAGTATTGAGGTGCGTACTTTTGCGGCCCGGTCTGATTCCAGTTACTACCTCCCTGATCCCGTAGTGAATACGGATTCCTTTTCCTTGAATTTATCACCGATGCTGGGTGGTACGGTAATTTTCAACGATCATAATGCCAGTGCCCGACTGGCTTATATGACCATGAAGATCGGCTCGACGTTCCCAGGTCTGGAAAATATTCTGCAACAGGCCAATACACTGGGGCCTTATTATCCTCCTCTTGCTGGTCTGGGGCAAAACGCCGATATCATGGGCACCTCAGTGGCCTTTTATGATGCCAGTTTCAGTTACGACAACGGAAAACTGTTAGTCCTTTCTGAGATGGCGGCCACTGCCTTTCAAAGTCAGTTCAAACCCTCTATGTTGAACGGCTATCTGACACTGGGCTGGCACCTGACACCCGATCTGCTGCCCTTTGTCAATTATTCCCGGGTCAGTCCGCTTCGCTCTACCTATCAGGTGGCTACTGCTGCTGCGCCGACAGGCACGGCAAACCTGCCTGTCGCTGTACAGTTAAAAATAATCGGCGGTTATTATTATGGCCAATCCATGGCCTCGCAATTTAATACCCGCTATTTCAATGGTTTTCAGGAAAACCAGGAAACGTTCTCTATGGGACTGCGCTGGGATTTCCGTCCGCGCATGGATCTCAAATTACAGGTAGACAAAACACTGATCATCGGTAATGGCTATGAGTTATGGCAATACCCGCCCACCACCTCCCTGGATCCTCGGGGAGTCACCGGTGTAACACTCACCTGGGATACGGTGTTCTGATCATGACTCAATTCCACCGCTTCCTACGTCAACCACTCCTGCTGCTCCTGATATTTGTGCAGCTTTGGGCGTTCCCGGTCATTGCCTCTGTTAACACTCCCGATAGTGTCGTGGTCGTTGTGGCCAAAAACAGCCCCTTAAACCAGTTATCCACACAGGATATCGAGTATATTTATTCTGGTAAAATCACAATCCTGAAAAACGGCATCAAACCCGTTCCTCTGGATATACGCAACAATACCCAGTTACGTCAGGATTTTTATGGACGATTACTCAATGTCAGTATGGAAAAATTTGATGCTTTCTGGGCCAGATTACTGTTTACCGGACATGCCACTCCACCGCGGCTGATGGCCTCTGAACAGTCTGTATTAGACACGGTGGCACATAATGCCCTGACCATGGGATTTGCTTACCGTCGCGATGTCGATAACCGGCAATTGCAGATTATTGCGGAGTTGCATTAGGGTAGCCTATAGGGTATGCGTATTCTTTGATTGATCGAAAAAAATGGCACATCTTGATCGTGAGGCAGAGGTAGTTCCTGACTCAGGTTTTTTTGCCTGCCTGCGCATCCCGTTTTTTTAACAGTGCCAGTTTTTCAGCAATTTTTATTTCTAGGCCACGGGGCACCGGCTGATACCAGCCCGGTTCTTGCATCCCTTCGGGAAGATAAGTTTCCCCAGCCGCATAAGCATCTGGTTCATCATGGGCATAGCGGTACGCATGACCATACCCGGCTTCCTTCATCAGCGACGTCGGCGCATTACGCAAATGCATGGGCACTTCCCGGCTTTTGTCCTGTTTGACAAAGGCCTGCGCCTGATTGAATGCTTTGTAACCTGCATTACTTTTGGCAGCCACCGCCAGAAAAATAACCGCCTGGCCGAGCGCCAGTTCCCCTTCCGGACTGCCTAATCGTTCAAACGTCGCAGCCGCTTCATTGGCAATCTGCATGGCTCTTGGGTCGGCTAACCCAATATCTTCCCACGCCATTCTGATAATTCGTCTGGAAAGATAGCGAGGGTCTGCACCGCCATCCAGCATTCTCGTCAACCAGTAAAGTGCAGCATCCGGATTAGATCCACGAACTGACTTGTGCAGTGCGGAAATCTGATCATAGAAATTATCTCCACCTTTATCAAAACGTCTTGAATTAAGGGTCAAGGCATTTCCAGCAAAATCAGCGTCAATAGTGTTGACCCCACACGTCGCCGCTGCGGTGGCACATTGCTCCAGTAAATTCAGGAAACGTCGGGCATCCCCATCGGCATAACCGATGAGTGTGTCAACCGCCCGTTCTTCAAAACTCAAGTGCCCTAAGACCCTGGTTTTTACCCGCTGCAACAGTTGTCGTAACTCGGCATCTGATAAGGGTTTCAGCACATACACCTGCGCACGTGACAGCAGGGCAGAATTGACCTCAAACGATGGATTCTCGGTGGTCGCACCAATAAAGGTAACCAGACCGCTTTCCGCATAAGGAAGAATGGCATCTTGCTGGGATTTATTGAACCGGTGAATTTCATCGACAAACAAAATCGTCTGATTTCCAGCCTCAAGATTCAGTTGTGCCTGTTCCACAGCGGCCCTGATGTCTTTTACACCCGATAACACCGCAGACAGTGCAATGAATTCACAGTTAAAATACTGGGCAGTCAGCCGTGCCAGCGTGGTTTTTCCCACGCCCGGTGGCCCCCAGAAGATCATGGAATGCGCTTTTCCAGACTGAAAAGCCAATTGCAGGGGTTTACCAGCCCCCAAAAGATGCGACTGCCCAATCACTTCCTCTAGAGTTCGTGGCCGAAGTGCCTCGGCTAGTGGTGCAACAACTGTTTTGGCAAATAAACTACTCATGTAGGCATTTCAGAACCCTAGGAAAAAAAACGGCACGCCCGCCACACCCCGTCAATCAACAATCACTCAAGGTGTAGTGGTTGATTGCTGCACAACATCTGCCCCGGGAGGAATGGAAAAATGAAATACTTTTTTATCAACCGCCTGATGGTATTTGACCTGACTGAACTGAATTCTGGTTTTTTGCCCCATGGCATCTTTTAACTGCATCTCCTCAATGAATCCATGCGCAAACTTAATACGCATGGCCTCAAACAACGCCTGACCAGAGCGAGGGTGCAATAAAAATGCAGACTGGCCCGCAGCGGCGGGTTCTTCAACGATATCAAAGGCTTTTGCCAGGGTATTGCTATCACTGCTTAATAAAAGCGCCGGGGTATTGCCGACCTGTTTATCCAGATCCTGGATCAGCACCTGATTAAGATCAGGGTCATAAACCCATACTTTTTTGCCATCGGCCACAATGGTCTGGGCATAAGGTTCCTGAGTATCCCAACGAAAAAAACCAGGTCGCGCCACTTGCATATGCCCACGAAATTCCCGACCGCGCACACCATGGACGTCGATAAGGTGCTGCGAAAAATCAGCACTGGCTGCATCAATCTGCTTCAGATTGTCATTGAGATGCTGTATCGCAGTGCTATCCGCCCAGTTATTGCCACTAGAGATCAGCAAAAAAAATAAAGAATAGAACGTTACCCATGATTTCAACACATTGCCTCCGTAAGTCTCCAGAATGTCCTGTCAACTTTTGTTCCATTGCTGTCTAGTGACGATCAGGCACCAATATTTCCCGCTGACCATTGCTCCCCATGGCACTGACGACGCCCGCTTCTTCCATGGCCTCAACCAAACGGGCGGCCCGGTTATAGCCGATCTTAAAACGCCGTTGTACAAAGGAGGCAGAAGCTCTGCGTGTTTCCAGAACAAAGGCAACGGCCTGGTCATACAAGGGATCCTGTTCGGCTGAGGCTTGATCTTCAGAATCCCCTCCCCCAGCCTCACCTGCGTCAAAACTGCCTTCAAGGATTTCATCAATATATTCTGGACTTCCGCGGGATCGCCAATGGTCGCATACCCGATGCACTTCCTCATCCGCCACAAATGCCCCATGCACCCGTTCCGGTAAGCCAGAACCCGGGGGCAAGAAGAGCATATCGCCCTGACCCAGCAATTGTTCTGCCCCCCCTTGGTCAAGAATGGTTCTTGAGTCAATCTTGCTAGAGACCTGAAAGGCGATACGCGTCGGTATGTTGGCTTTAATCAGGCCGGTGATCACATCGACCGAGGGCCGTTGCGTCGCCAGAATCAGATGAATTCCTGCAGCACGGGCCTTTTGGGCAATCCGCGCAATCAGTTCTTCTACTTTCTTACCCACCACCATCATCATATCCGCAAATTCATCCACCACCACCACAATAAACGGTAGGGGCTGCAGCAATCCCGGTTCCTCCTGCAACGCCAAGTCCTGAGGTTTCCACAACGGATCCCTGATCGGTCGGCCTGCCTCAATAGCCTCCTGCACTTTCTTGTTATAACCTGCCAGATTGCGCACGCCTACTTTGGACAACAGTTTGTAACGCCGCTCCATTTCAGCCACCGACCAGCGCAGCGCATTCGCCGCTTCTTTCATGTCAGTCACCACGGGAGCCAACAGATGGGGAATCCCATCGTAAATTGACAGTTCCAGCATTTTTGGGTCAATCATGATCAAGCGCACCTGATCTGGTGTCGCTTTGTAAAGGATACTCAGCAACATCGCATTGACACCCACGGATTTTCCCGAACCCGTCGTACCTGCCACCAGCAAATGCGGCATACGCGCCAGATCCGCCACTACCGGCCGACCGCCAATATCTTTACCCAATACCAATGTCAATGGGGATTCCCGGCTATCGTATTCAGAAGAAGACAAGACTTCTGCCAGACGCACTATCTCCCGATGTTCATTCGGAATTTCCACACCAACAACCGATTTTCCGGGGATAACTTCTACCACCCGCACCGATAACACCGCCAGGGAACGAGCCAGGTCTTTAGCAATATTACTGATACGCGCCACTTTTACGCCAGGCGCTGGTTGAATTTCAAAACGGGTAATCACTGGCCCCGGATGCACGGCGGTGACTTCCGCCTGTACATTAAATTCACGCAACTTCAGTTCAAGAAGACGGGACAGTGCTTCTAAAGCCTCATCACTATAACCGCGTTTACGACCCTTATCGGGGCGATCCAGCAACCCAATACCGGGCAAGTTATTGCCATCTTGCACCATTGAATCAAATAATGCCCCCTGCGGCAGTACATTCTGCGACGGAGACGCCGCTGCCACAGGCGGCACGGCCACGGACTTCACCGGTGATTTGAGTACACTGGGCGACACCGGCAGTGCATGGCTTAAAGGTTCTGGCGGAGAAACAACGGGGTTCGGCAGCACATGCTCCGATCTTCCAAAATCGGCAAAAGACATTTCTGATGCGATATCAGGCAATGCCATTGCCTCCAGATTCCATTGTTCCGGATCTGTCAACACAGACTCTGCCCCTCCCTCAGACAGAACTGTTTCGGAAGGCCTCTCCACGGGTTTGGCTGGAGATTTCACGGGCAGCGGCCGCTTCTCAGGCGATTGTGACAGTGGTGGCGTCGACCCAAGCTCCAGATCCTGACGTTCCACCTGAACCATCTGTTTTTTTACTTTAGGGTTGGTAATATGCAGCGCAAATTTTGCCTGTTCACGTTCAAAATCAACTTTAAGATCTTTACGCCGACGGTATGAATGGATAACCGCAACGAGCCGTCCCCATGTCTGCTGAAGCAGCCACGCCACAAATTGAGAAAACAATTGCCCCACCTGCTCAGTTACTCTTACCAGATCCAGTTCAAAACTCAACGTCAGCCCAGTCAGGGTACAACCAGCAAACAAAACTGTACTTCCTGTCAGTCCAAAATACCTGTAACTGGTCATGCCCAGTACTTCTCCCACCAGACCTCCTGAACCATTGGCCAGAAAATCCGTTGGCAACCGCCAGTGCAAACGCAGCAGTGCAGCGAGGGAGATCAGTGTGACCAATAACGCCAGCAGCCTGAAGCCGAAGGCCACATGCAGCCCGTTTGCCTGGGGACGCAACGGCGATTTAAACAAAAAGGCAGGGATCAACCACGCCACGGGGCCAAACACCCCCAGGAGAAAATCAGCAATCCAAGCCCCCCAGACACCGGCGGCATTAAAAGCCGGAACGCCTATACCGCTCTGAGTCCAGCCTGGATCAGCCCGGTGATAACTACCGAGAGCAACCAGCAGGCACAACCCCAGCGTCCACTGTGCCATGGCATTCACTTTAATCATATTTCCTGCACGCCACCACACTGGCATGACTTTCAGCTTACTTTGTGCGGCCACGCCCTGATCCTGCCAATATGCATAAATATCTGTAGATTCTAACACATCCCTACGGATTACCGCATGCACTCCGGTTACAAATCTGGCATCTGACACCAAAGCCACAACAAAAATCGGTAGATGATCATTGAATCTGTTGCGCATTCTAATTCAATTATCTAACCATATGACCCTCTGGATAAAAACACGATGTATTCCTAAGGTTCATGCCCAGAGAAAATCACTCAATCAACACGCAATCAGACACGGCCTATTTTTTTTGCCCCTTGCCCGTCTGCTTCTGTCTGTTGTCAGTGGTTAATGCAGGGTCACTGGCATTCGCCTGTGCCTGGTCTTTTTTAAGCTGTACATTACGCAGACGCATTTTGTGAATAGCAATAAAACCTAAAAACCCCAACGCCCCGAAAATTATAATAATCAGCAAACCAATCAATACCAATAGCCACCAGGCAGGCCCGCCATGCACCGCTTTTGCAGGCACTTGATGGACAGTCCGGTCTTTATGAACCACCGGCGGTGGTAATTCGGAGGGGTGCCCTGTGACATGCATTAACTGATCAAATTCCCGGGTAAACGTACTGCCTTTCAGCAACACTCGGACTACATAATCCCCAGGTTGATGATAACCCTGCAACTCTTGATGAAAAATTCCGTCATCCGGTGCCATGACCGACCCTTGTACAGGGCCATCATAAATTTTCAACGGATCCGGCCAGAGTTCACCCACTTTACCGGATACGCTATAGAGAGAGGTCAGCATTAAAAAATCCGGATCTACAATCAGCCGTCCTTTATTGAGCAGATCAATCGTCAGATGCACCGCTGTGTCAGGAGCCGCATTGGTAGGAACCCCCTTCACCTCCAGATTCAAATCAGAAAGAATGGTCACCCGGCTGTCCGGCCCAGGGTCATCAGACATTTGCCAGACTCCGGCCTCTGGTCTGGAAACGGTAACAATATCGTACTGAGCTGCATGTACCCACCGCACCGTCGCCGGATGATCCTGCGCCGTCAGATGTTGTTGTGAAGGGGTCAACAATTCCAGAGCGGGGATACTCACTCCCGGTGGGGTATGACTGCGAAAATCCAGTAAAGTCAGTTCACGCACCCCTGCATCACTGCTAAAGGTTTTACCTTTAAAAGGAATACGCTGCTGCGGTGCCGCCACATCCAGTATCTGTAAAAAAATCTTGCTGAGTTCCTTGTCATGCGCCCGCACAAAACGGCCGCCGGTTCCCAGGCTTAAATGACGCAATAAGGCATCATCCGCCTGGCCTCCGAGATCAATGGCGTGAATATGAATCCCCATCTGTTGGGCTCGTGCCTGTTCTTTTGTCCAGATTTGTTGCCGCGAGGACTGA
Source organism: Pseudomonadota bacterium (assembly GCA_021781515.1). Lineage (GTDB taxonomy): Bacteria > Pseudomonadota > Gammaproteobacteria > Pseudomonadales > Moraxellaceae > JAJXWR01. Next base: position 32,163 of record JAJXWR010000009.1, on the reverse strand, counting down.
TCAGCAGCGGACCCATGACCCAATTCCACAAAACCATCGGTCAACAGGATCAGGTGTTTCCGCCGTCCCTCCTTCGTAGAGGTCAGCCGGGAAAACCCCGCATTGAGCGCTGCATCAATATCAGTCCACTGACCGTGATTATCAATTTTTCCCTGCTGGGCTAGCGCTTGTTGCCGTCCTGCTTCAGTCAACGCTTCCTGATGACTCAACTCATGGGGATGTGTTGCAAATGCAATAAGGGTAACGGCACTGCCCATCGGCACCAGATTCAACAGCAGTTGCAACGCTTTGCCACGTTCCCCCTCAGGATCGTTATGTTTCATGCTGCCCGATACATCAATCATGATGACCAGATCCGGCGTCAGTGTTTCCGACTGTGCCGGAAGCACTTGCAGCAAAAAAAACAGCATCACAATGATCAAGTTATACATTGGACGATGGTTACTCACGAAAAGCAGTGACCGCTGAATTCTTAGGCTCATTTCTGGAACGGCTTAAACCAGCAAACAGACTGAGAACAGAAAACATCAGACACAGCGGTGCCAGCGAACGTAAGACACCGATCCAGGTGTGTGCCAGCAGATTAAAAAGAATGCCAATAATCGCTGGTGAGTACAGCGTAAAAGAGTCGTTCGAGGGGCCAGGTGTCAGTAACAGAGCGCAGAGCAGCAACATACAGAACTTTCGCCCACCCATCCACCATCGCCGTAACAAGGCATCACACACCAGAAGTATCAGCAAACTGGATGCCAGATAAATCAGCAACGCCGTGATCAGTCCGGTTGAAGTCATAATCGTTCTATTCGCCTGGAATTTAAATTCACTGCAAGCCTCACTGACGCTGTCGCGACTGCAGCCATTGCATCAATTCATGGCGTTGTGGTGCTAACCACGCCATAAGCGGATTATAGACCACTTCTTTGCGCCAACCTAACCATCGTTCAGATGGTTGGCGTACGCCAAGCAGAAATTCCAGCATTTCTTCATAGTGCCGTTTTTTAATTAATACATCCACCGGTAAACCCACCCATTGCGCCTGTTTTTGCACCACGTTTTTCATCCCCTCCACAACTTCTTTAATGGATCGTGGCCAGGGAAACAACAGTAGCGGTGGCCATCGTTGCGGTTCGTCATGCGCCGCCGTGCGAATCACCTTCAAGATTGCATCCCCTTCCCGACGCAAGATTCGTGGAGTCACTCCTTCTATGGCCGCCAATTGTGACTTGGTGGAGGGTAATGCATGCGCCAATGGCAGCAGGCTCGTACTACGTAACAAAAAATTACGCGGCAAGTCCCGCTGCATGGCTTCCTGTTCACGCCAGAGACACAGCGCCCTCAGTACATTCAAAGAAGAACGGTTCAACTTCCACGCATTAGGAATCTGACTGTATAACAAGTGTGGGTCATTGATTTCCTGACGTTCACTCAATAAAAGCCGATTATCTTCCAGCACTTTATCCCAGTGCCCCAAAGCTTGCAATCGCTGTCGCAAATGTTCATACAACGGTAGCAAATGTTCAACATCCTTGACCGCATAATCAATCTGTTCAGCGCTTAACGGCCGCTGTAGCCAATCCGAACGGGATTCTTCCTTAACGATATCAATCTGTAGTTCATCATGCAGCAAACGCTGATACCCGACTTGCGGTCCATAATTCAGATAGGATGCCGCCAGTTGGGTATCAAACACACTCCGACAGCGTAACCGGGTCAGAATCTCGATGACCTCCAGATCTTCAAAACAGGCATGTATGACCTTGGTACAGGTCTCTGCATAAAACAAGCGGGCCAGTTCATGTGGACGAGGCAACGCCAGTGGGTCAATCAACCACGCCTGTTCCTGATCCGCCAGTTGTAATAATCCCGGAATAGGATAAAAAGTATCCATACGGATAAATTCAGTATCAACCGCCAAAAGACTTCTGGAGGCCAGTTGCTGTGACAACGTTCGCAATCGTCCAGTGGTTGATACCCACTCAAAGTCCATTACTACAATTCCTGCACGACTTCATCCATGAAGAGACTAGCATAGTCCATTGGCTTGAATCTGTAGGAGAGTTGTGGCAATTCATTTATGGCAACCACACTTGACATGGCATTAACCGCCGCAATGCTGGATCAGCGGTTACACCTATTGGATTTTAACCGATCCTGTTTTCTGGTCATGCCGGTTGTTTTCACTACAGCAAAGATAGCACTTCACGCACCCGGTTCACCGGAGCAGTCGAACAATGAAACGTTCTTCATCCTCGATGAGTGCTGGCTCAGTTCCATTGTTTTCTCGCATACATTTAACAATTTTACGAGGAACACCCATGCCGGAATGTTCAAGGTATCCGTAGTCGCGCATAATGTCTTTGAGCAATTGATTGCGTGCGGCTCGGCAGCCAGTCAGCATTCGTGTCGGTGTAATACCGTTAGGCAATCGGCCCGGAGAAGTAATTTCTAACCGGTCCTCATAGATCGAAAGCTCAATATCAGTGCTGGAAAGCAAGTAATCTCGATGCACCAGTGCGTTAACGATTGCCTCACGCACCGCCTCGACGGGGTAGGCCGGCCGGTTCTCGCGACGCACACCACCTTCCTTGAGCAGCCCGCCAATCGACGTGTTGCGTTGCACGAATGCCATGGCTTGTTCCACAAGACCCGCCTCAACGACCTCACCGGCAATATTTAGCAATGGTGCCATAGCCCCCCGCAATGCGGCTCTTTCACGGGCTGCATAATCCTTTTCTACGCCCGGATATGCGACGGCATCGATACCGGCTTGTGGCAAAAATCGATTGGGCGTTTTACCGAACAGAAGAACACCCGATACAGTGATACCGTCCTCCACCATAATCTCCGTATTAAACAGCAGGTTCTTCCATGCGGATTCATCATTAATATCCGGTGCGTCTTGCTCCCTGACGTGTGCAAAATAATTCGATAGACGCCGCATGTCCAGGTCAGCCAAAGTGGCTCCAGACACAGGCCGCAGCTCGGTGCGAAAGCTGCCACGCTGCTGAAAAAACCGGCCGAGTTCCTCCGGTGTTGGCTCGCGGCTCTGGCTTCCAACCCGAATAAAATAAGCATTCTTGTTGTTGTGCCACAGGGTGTGAACATCAAAGCCACGTGAAACTCGCACAATAACAACGTCCTTGCCGGGTTCAACGTCTTTGATCTGCTCATAGAATGGAATCAGCCCAGGTCGTATTTTATCCCGGCAGGCGGTCATAACCCATTCCTCAAGGCGGTGCCGTGTAATGCCACTGATACTCCCATCGTCCTCCACACCCAACAGGACGACCCCTCCTTCAAGGTTGGCAAAGGCAACGAGTTCTTTCGCCAAGTCATGGTTCTGGATATCATCGCGCTTGAATTCAACGCCAGAATTTTCGAGGTTACGAATAATTTCAAGCAATTCGGTATGGGTCATGGTCATCATTAAAATCCATATTTTTGGCGACGCATTTCAAAAGCGGCCTGGCCGCCCTCAAGAATTTCCTCGACCATCTCGCATACGGGTTCTATATCAATCGAACCTATATGCCATTCGTTGATGCACCCTTGAACAGTTTCATTCTGAACTTTTGTCGAAAGACCGATAATCAGTTCGGCGTCGCCAAGGACTGGGATGTTGGCATTGTGCGTCGAGAAGAGGAACTGTCGTTTACGTTTTTCATCCTTCATCGTTGGCACAACGCCTTCCGTGATAAAACGGTTGTCGAGATCGTCCTCGGGCTGATCTACGACGAGAGGGGCTTCTGACTCCAACAGCAGCAACAAGAGCACGGCTGTTGCCTTTTGACCGGTCGAGAGGGCTTCAATTGTTTGCCACGTTTCCGGTTCGCCTTCGGACGATATGTTCAGCTCGACCTTGGTCGTTGTCGGCAGTTCCAACTCTTCCATTCTCATGAAAACATCGGGAGTCGCTTGGGCTAGACGCTCTGCCGCAGCGGGCGGGAGGCTGTAGTTGCTGACAAGCGAATCTTTACCCTCGCGACAGCATTGCGCAAAGTCCAACAGCGACAAGATGTTACGGCTTTGCAAACGCTCCAGCAGCGCCGCAAGATTGCCACCAATTTCATCACGCAGAAACTTTTCGAGAGGCTCACGATTCCCCCCCATCGTGACCATAGCCCGTACCCGCCCCCCTAGTTTCCTGGAGACCCGCTTGGCCGCCTTCTCCAAAGCGTGGTACTCGACAGATTGAAGGGTGGACCACTCATCAAGCAAGTTACGCCGATTTTGCTGGTAGGCGGCCAATTCACGGGCAAGGGCTTCCATTTTATCCCGGAGCGGCCGCAATTCCTCAATTTGCCGGCGCAAACGGATGAACTCCTCGCCGTCAATCCTGGATTTCTGAAGCTCGCGCAAAAGAGCCTGATAGGTAGATTCTACTGCTTGCTTCCGATCATCCCAACGGCTGCGCAAGGCCAACAGGTCCGTATTGGACGTGGCAAGCGTCTGCTCAATCTGCCGAACAATTGCTTGAAGTTTCGCAGTTACCTGATCGAGAATAGCGGCCCCCTCAATCAGCATCGCACTGTTCGGGAGGCCTTGCAACGCCTTGGCAGACAGGAAAGCCGTGTCAATTGGCAAAAGCCCGACCAGTTCCTGACTCAACGTCGAAACCGGGGTCAACCTTTCCTTGATAGTCACCAAAATTCGCTCTTCCCGCACCAGTAGGCTCTTCGCCTTCAGCCGTTCTTCAAGGCCAGCCGCCTGGAACTGCTTCTGCGTTTCTTCCAGGCTCGGCAACAGGCTAAGGCGCTCCTCGATCATCTTGATTTCTCGTTGCACATCAGCAATCCGGCTGTGCGACCGTTCCAGTTCCATGCGCAATTTTGCTTTCTGAGCACTGGCATTCGGATCACGCTCAACAAACCGCTCCAGTAAAAACGTCATCTTCTCACGACTCTTGGTCAGTTCCGCTATTTCGTGTTGGCCGAAAATCTCGACGCCCGGTACTACATCAAGGGGTGAGAGGTTGAGAAGGTTGCCAAGTTCATCCCTGACAACAGGCGGGTTGGGTATCGTCCGTTCGATGGTGTAATCCTGCCTGACGGGATGATGCGATCGTACGAGCAGCGAAATTTTGGTGCCACTCTTCAATACGTATTTCACAACGCCCTGATGGGCATTGTTTGCCTCTTCTCCGATGGGGTCCATCGCCAGCACATAGCGCAGACTCTCGATGATGGTCGATTTCCCGGTTCCCCGGCCACCAACCAGCACATTCAGGTTGCCGTTAAAACGCAGTCGTATTCCATCAAGGAAGCCACCATCCCAGGCCATGGCGATGAACTCGGCATGTGGCTCAGGTCTCGGATCGCTATGTAAACGTATTCGAGACTCTGGGTCAAGAAACGCCTGCCGCAGGCCTTCAACTGACAAAGCCGACATTTTAATGAAGCAGCTTGACCGTGGCTCAGCCAAATCCGTGGGGTTCGCATCGGACGCATTGATAACAGCAACACGCCGTTTGCGTTTATGCGTAGCGTCTCTGTTATCCAGGATAGCGCACACATTTTGCGGGGCGTCGGCAACTGGCCCTGGCAATGCGCAGGCGTACAGATCAGGAGACTTCCACGCATTCATACGTGGCTGCCCCTCCAGTGAGATCAATAAGCCATTCTTGGCGGCCACATGGGCAGCGATCGCAATGCCCCGCTGTTCGTGGACACATTTCAGCAGCTCAAGACAGTTTTTATCTCCGATCGGTGACAACGCCAGATGATCGCGCACTCCAAATTCACCGATAAAACGTTCCAGGCAACTATCTTTATCGGGGTCGTAGAGACACAGGAAATGAACACCATCACTGGATGTCGCCTCAAAACCACCGAAGACGAATATATCCGCAGCACGAGCAGCCTTTATCAAACCCCATGAGTCGCTGACTCGATAGTGGTCAGTAACGGCAATGGCTTCGATGCTGTTGGCATGACAAACCTCAATGATTGCGGCATTGTAATCCACCTCATTTTGAAAAATGGATTGCTTGGCATGGCGGCCATGATATGCGAAAGTGTTGACCTGAAGTGCGCAACGATAAAACCGTGCGCCATTCGGTTGTTGCAGCGCCTCGTTGAGCGCATGGGATTGTGTCATGTTAATTTGTGTTATCCCTGTTTATTCCTAAAAACATGCAAAAAATTGTGTATAGGATTTATCCGCACTTGGTTGACGTACTTGCGCACCCAACTCAAGCCCCTTGACGCTTAAGTTGCGCCGAAAAAAGTGCCAGCAGAATTCGACGCACTTCCTCGTAGGGCTTGTAGGGAGTGAAGCGAGAAATCTCGCAGTCGTCTAATCGCACCAACACGTCCAAACAGCGTTATGGTCGGCTTGGAGAACGTCCCCGTTTGCACGGTAAAACTTATCGACTTTGCAACTATCTTCCAGCAAACCGTTGGTCGAGTCCATTGGCGATGTATACACCGCATTGACAGGACACGCAGCGATACGCTGCTCACACCTACAGAGTGTAGCGCCTCGACAAGAACATCTTTAGCCCATACACTCATTCAGCGATTGAACCGGTTTTTTTGGGGTTTGGCCATTGATCAGAGATGTACTTCTCGGCGGCATCGCAAACCACAGGGTATTTGCAGGAACAGGTGACATTACCGTTCGATTTGTATGGAACAGCATTCTTGTACATAGTTGAATTATACCTGATTATTATTACAAAATAAATACGTAAACTGCATTCGCTCACCCCATGGCTAAAGCCAGGGGCTTGCGCTCACACTTTGGTCAGATGGCTGCTTGACGGGCACTCGGTGCGGTTTCTTCTTCGGCGGCTTGTCACTAACGAATAAGAATTAATCCTTATTCGTTGCACAGTTAATCCTTATTCGTTATCCTCGGCGAACCGTCCAAACACCCGAAGGATCCCTCATGCGCAGCATCCCTCTTATCTGTAATCTCATCCTGTTGAGCAGTTTGCTTTGTGGCTGTGGCTCAGGACTTAGTACCGCCAATACAACCGGCAGTTCAACATCAGCGGGCAGTTCCATTGGCGTCAATGGTCTGATGAGCGGTGTTTATGGGGGCAGCGGGACACGATCCAACATTACCCCGAATGTTAATCTGACCGTTGTCCTAGCTGGATTTGCCGCCAGCGCTGGCAACCAGGGCATTGTCATGTTCTTTTCAGACGCAGTATCAGGCGAACTTGGAGCCCTGATTGGCAGCATGACCGCAACCAGTTCATCAACTTTCAATGGCTCAATTCTTGAATACGATGCCGGTATCAGCTCGAACAGCTACACACCAGGAACGAGTGTTGGCCAACTCGACGGTACTTTTCAAAATGACAGTTTTTTTCAAGGGTACAGCACAGACTTAAGCACCCCAACCCTCAGCATCACAAGCATGAGTCTGAACTTTGATATTGGCACCGATTCATTGCCCCCGCTGACGGAATTACAAGGCACCTGGAATGTATGGGATGGGCCCAATGCAACGACCAACACATTCAGTGCCGTCATGACAATCAATGCTGCAAACGCCACGCAGAACACCTTCCAGATCATTGAAGGATCTGTCTGTGGTCAGGGGACACTGCAAGTACTTTCTGGTGGCGTATTTCAGGGAACCTATAGCCCAGCAGCCCCATTCCCCCCCACCTGCAATTCCAATCTTGCCGTTGCCTCTAACTCAGTCTATGCACTGGTCTACAACGGTTATCTCTATTTTCTGGCCACCCCGGGACAAGGTCAGGCACTACTGTTGATGGGACACACCTGAGCTATGCTCCTTACACAAAAAAACAGGAACATTTTTACGCTTCTGAAGATAAACTTCGGTATTGGTTTCCTGCAAAATGAGTATGATTAAGAGGCGGGCTGACCGATGGCTGAAGGTCGGCTTATCTTTTGATAGCCTGGGCTTCGACCTCCCACCGGTACACTGAGCCGACAGACCTGACATGGGCCAAGGATTTACTGGAACCAGCACAGGAATCTTTGAATTTTTTGCCTGCGGTCTGAACAGGATGTCAGTGGGAGACTTTGGGCTGCTGATATTCGCTGTTGGTATGGACAAACTGAACCTCTGGCATTTTTGTTGCATCGGGTAAAATAATCAGGTTTAACTCTGTCGTTTTACATGTGGCTCAGTCATAATACGCTGCCGGTGTAACCCATGGTCAGTTGGGTCGCTGAATACCGTTCTGCCCACCGGAATTATGCCATGAGAAAAGGAACATCCTTGGATTTTTAGAAAAATCAGGAAATTCCATCGCAACACATGCACAGGTCGGTTTTATTAAAAATGAAAAAAATCTGTAGATGAAAGAACAGCCTCCTTCCATGCGTCGGGTTAAAACCGGAGCGATTGAACGTCGGTACACACTGGTGAAAGCCAGTATTGTTGCTGGGGCGCGTTTGGCCGCTGCTTCAGCCGGTAGTCTGTTTGCTGAACCTGGAACCCGTCAGGAAAAACGGCGTCAGGCCCTGTCGCGTCAAGCGGAATATCTGGTGGATGAACTGGGGAAACTGAAAGGCAGTATTGTTAAAATCGGCCAGATGATGGCGTTGTATGGTGAGCATTTTCTGCCGGCTGAAGTCACTCAAGCCATGCACCGGCTCAATGATTCTACAGCAGCGCTTTCATTTGATGCCATCACTGAAGTATTGCAGCGGGAACTGGGAACCCGGCTGGACGAACTGGAGGTCAATCCGGTTCCGCTGGGAGCCGCTTCGCTGGGTCAGGTGCACCGGGCTCGTCGTAAATCCGATGGGCGGGAATTGTGCCTGAAAATTCAGTACCCTGGTGTGGCAGAAGCGGTGGATTCCGACTTGGATCTGGTGACCCACCTGATCAAACTGTCACGTCTGGTGCCTCAGACCCGGGAGTTTGAAGAGTGGCTGGAGGAAGTCCGCTCAATGATGCACCGGGAGGTTAATTATCCGCTGGAACGTGAAACTACCCGTCGATTTCATGATCTGCTGGCTGCAGATCCCCGCTATATTGTTCCTGAAGTATTCAGCGCCTATTGTACGGATCATGTACTGTGTACCAGTTATGAACCTGGGGTACCGATCAACCACCCGCAAGTACTGGCTTTGCCTCAGGAACGGCGTAATGCGCTGGCCTTGGCTGCCCTGGATTTATGTGCCAGGGAGATTTTTGTCTGGGGGGAGATACAGACAGACCCCAATTTTGGCAACTATCTGATTCACCTCTGCCCGAATCAACCTTATGACCGACTGGTCTGTCTGGACTTTGGCGCAGTACGGGATTTTCCTGATCATCTGATTCTGCTGGCCCGTCGGCTGACTGAAGCCGCCTATGACCGCAATATGCCTTTGATGCTATCGGCCATGCAGGGGTATTATTTTTTTGAACAGATGACGCTGGCGGGCCGGGAACGGTTTGCCCACTTGTTGTTTCTGGCCATTGAGCCTTTTGCCCGTAGTGAAGACATTGAACCTTTTTGTCTGGATGCCAACAAAAATTATCTTTGGGGACAAAGCCGTCTGCATACCCGCACCATGTCTCTGGCTGCCAGAACAGCGGGTAATATTGGTTTTTCTGCGCCCCCTAAAGAACTGATGTTTGTCAGCCGTAAACTGATGGGTGCTTATACCTTTATGACGGTCATTGATGCCCGTATTCAGGCGCGTGCGTTATTGGCACCCTATATCGGGCAATGGAAAAAACTGGCCGATGCTGGTACTGAAGCTCAGGGTGATCGCTGAATGTGTGGTATTGGCGGGTTCAGCCATCAGTCAGCTCAATCACCTGCCCTGGTGCAGTTGATGAAACAGGCATTGCGCCAACGCGGCCCTGACGCGCAGCACAGCCGTTCCTGGGATAGCAATGGTCAGCCGGTGGATCCGCATCAGGCCGCAACACTCGCCCTGGTGCACACACGACTAGCTATTATTGACCCTCGCCCTGAAGCCGATCAGCCGATGGGCAATGAAGATGGTAGCGTCTGGATCAGTTATAACGGAGAAGTGTATGACTGGCAAGCCGATGCCGCCGAACTCAAACGTCAGGGGCTGGTCTTTCATACCCGCTCGGACACTGAGTTCATTCTGCGTGCCTATCAATACTGGGGCATCGGCTTGCTGCCACGGCTTCGGGGTAAATTTGCGCTGGCAATACTGGATTTAAATCAACAGGTGCTGTGGTTGATTACTGATCGTCTGGGACTTAAACCTCTGGTCTATAGCCTGATCGACGGTAATCTGGCTTTTGCGTCTCTGGTTCGGGCGTTGATTCCATTATTGCCCCGCTCGCAGCGTCACTGGTCTCCTGCCGCCATTGATGCCTATCTGGCACACCGCTCCATTCCCTGCCCCCACAGTATTTTTAGTGGTATTAATCGTCTGCCCGCCGGTCACTATGCCCGCTTTGATCTGCGGCAGCGGAAATTAACGCAACATCGCTATTGGTCGCTGGAATCAGCGGTGCAATCCCACGCCGATTCCGAGCGTTCCTGGGAAGATCTGTCCTGGACTGTACAGTTACGTCAGGCCATCGAGCTACGCACCGTGGCTGACCGACCGGTCGGACTTTTTTTAAGCGGTGGTATTGACTCCACGGTAGTCGCCAGTCATCTGGCTGACAGCGGCCACCAGGACATGCGGACCTTCACGGCCGCCTTTGCGGACAGCGCCTTCGATGAGAGTCAACAGGCGCTGCGAACTGCCCGGCATTTACACCTGAACGCAGAAATCATTGCCATTCCTCAACCTTCTCCTGAGGATTTCAGGCAGATTGTTGCAGATCTGGACGAACCTTTTGCAGACCCGGGTGCACTGCCCCTCTGGTACCTGGCACGTGCGGCGGCGACACAGGTAAAAGTCGTCCTGTCTGGTGACGGTGGCGACGAACTGCTGGGGGGCTATAAACGCTATGCGCAACACTTACGCAGTGCCTGGAGAAAAAACCGCTGGAAGATTCCGCTGATTCTCACGGCATCCCCAGAGGCTAAAGGCTGGCACAAATTACTGCTGGAAGCCGGTCTTGGCTGGCTGGACGCCTATAGTTTACGTTTTTCTGGATTCAACCCCTGTCAACGGCTCTTTTTACAACCGGATTTCAAGGGGCCACTGCATTATTGGACACCACCTGACTGGCAGGAACGTTCACCACTGGAACAACTGCTGGCAATTGACCGAACGAATGTTCTCCCTGATTATATCTTGCGCAAATCTGATCTTTGCAGCATGTGTCACGGTCTGGAGTTACGCGCCCCGTTGCTGGATTATCGCTTGGTGGAAGCCATACAAAGACTGCCACCGCAGGCGCGTTTTACTCAGCCTCCCAAACAGCTATTCCGTCAGGTCTGTCCGGCACTGGATGAACTCGGCTTGTTTGCCGCTAAAAAACGTGGATTTAATCCGCCATTAGGACCATTGCTGCAACAACAGGAATGGTTGTCGGATCTGGGGGTGCGTCTGGAACAGTTAACCAACGGTCAGATCCAGACCACCGCCGTAAAGCGCCTGCTAGGTGCCAGTAACCGCCCACGGCTGGCCAGTGATGAGCAGATCCTGCAACTGCTGATCCTCGCCGAATCCCTGCAACAACTTAAAACACTGGCCGACAACACCATCATTTTATAACTCGGCTGTTTTTCACCGTAGCGAACCGTGCTTTCAGCGAGTCAACGCCGCCAACTGTACTTTTCCCTGATGAACATTCAAGGCAGACTGCACCCAGGGCAATTGCTGCCACTGCGTACCGGCCTGTGCCAACTGCTGCACATAGGACAACAACACACTGGATAAGGCTTGGGTCGCCGAGTGTGGCACAATCCCCGGCAAATTAGTGATGGCACAATGCACCACACCTTCCTCCACATAGGTCGGTTCTGTGTGGGTCGTGGCATGAATGGTTTCAATACAGCCGCCCTGATCGACCGAAATATCGACAATCACCGATCCCTTTGGCATCGCTGCCACCCAGGAACGCGGCACCAGTTTCGGGGCTTTGGCACCAGGCACCAGCACCGCCCCCACCAACAAATCCGCACTGGCAATCGCTTCGCCCATCGGCCCTGCAACCGCTGGCAACGGCGTCACCCCGGGGTGCAGTTGCCCCAGTCGCTCGCATACCTCAGGACGTTGCTCAAACACCTTGACCTGAGCCCCCATCTGCGCAGCCAGTAAGGCGGCCTGTGTACCAGCGACCCCACCTCCGAGTACCACCACCTGGGTTCTCGGCAATCCTGGTATGGCCGCCATCAGACAACCCTTCCCCCCCTGTACTGCCGTCAGATACACACTGGCCAGTTGAATCGCCAAGGCACCGGCAATCCGGCTCATCGGTGCCAGTAGCGGTAATTTTCCATCTGGTGCACTGACAGTCTCGAACGCCAGTGCTGATACCCGTCGTTCTTGCAACTGACTGGTCAAATCAGCAGCGGCGGCCAGATGCAAATAACAGAACAGCAGTTGTCCGGGTCGTAACCAGCCCACCTCCGATGCTTGCGGTTCCTTGACTTTCACCAGCACCTCCGCTTCGTCATAGACCTGCTGAGGTGTTGTACACAACTGCGCTCCTGCCTCTTGGTAGTGCTGATCGGCAAATCCTGCCCGAACCCCTGCCCCTTGCTGGATCAACACCTGCTGTCCCGACTGAACCAGAGCAGCAACCGCCGCCGGGGTCAAGGCCACTCGACCTTCCTGGTTTTTTATTTCTCCAGGAACACCAATTTTCATCACACCCTCCCGGCGATACAGTCAACGTCTTGCGGCTGAAATCAATTTGATGGTCTACCTCTTCCTTTAAACATACGCCAGACTGGCCATAATGCAAGTACTGCACAGTGAGCAACGCATGACACCACTTGTCACCTTAGTCCATTTTTTACAGTGCAAGTATTTAATATTACTGACAGCGAGCCACTTATTAATTCATTTCATGTTTAGCCTCAGTGCCAAATAATTGGTTATTGTGGCCAAAATGCGCCATACAATTCATTTATGTGTAACTGCACAGCGCACTTTTATCTAACATGCAGATCAATTTCAGAGAATAAGTCAGCCATTCATTTACGTCGTAAATTCAGGTAATAATTGCCGTTGGCATCACGACCAGATTCCACGTCATAACCTTTATACACCGCCAGTACCAGACTCAGACCAATCGCCACTGCCGCAATAATAACGGCCATTTCCATACCCGACATAGCCATCAACGGCAACAGCGCCACGTCAGACAAGCCGGCCGTGAAAGGCGTAGCCACGATAGCGGTAGCGAGCAGGAAAAGCATAAAACCTCCCAGTGTGATCACCGGTCTTGCGACTTGTAAATCTTTTGCCAGGGTGCCCGTCACCCTGATATTGGCCACACCACTGTCAATCGCCCGTTGTAACTGATCTTTTGTAGTAACAGCAAGAGTAGCCATGTCGCTTTCTCCTTGATTGTTAATTTATTGACATTTACAACATAATTGAAACGGTTAACTGAATCAAACATCCTGTTAATTTTATTCCTGACATTTTGTTTAACGATTCATACACTGCCATTCAAGAATAACCGATCACAGCACCAATACAATACTCACAATATTGTGAGCTGGCGATGTTCACTGGTCTTCTCCACGGTTACAGGTTTTCAGTGGGGCAAGTCGGCCATCTGACTGACGCCCCTGTCATTGAATAGTGCACAATGGATCGTCCACCTGAAAACTCCCAGGCCTGAGCTCACATCATCTTTAGCAAAATGCGCACTTTTTGCTAGTCTGATACAGCGGCATTCTGAGACAGTATTCATGTACATTGATCGTATTGTGCTTTTGCTACTGGCAGGTTCATACCTGCTCTCACCCGCCGTAATTTCCTGGTGGAGCCATGCCGGTGATGAATGGTATCGTCCCTACCTGCTCTGGGCGGCGCTGATTGGCCTCGGCTACTGGATGAACCGGGGGCAAAAATTCGATGATCTTTAGCCTCGGCGCACTGCTGGGTGCCGGTATCTGTTATCTGCTGCTGCTTTTCCTGATTGCCTATATCTGCGATTCAGGCAAAGTGCCGGTGCGTTTTCTCCGTCATCCGCTGATCTATATATTGTCGCTGGGCGTCTATGTCTCCGCCTGGGCAATTTTTGGGGCTGTCGGTTTTGCCAATCAGATGGGGTATAACTTTCTGGCCTTTTATTTTGGTGTCACTGCCTCCTTCCTGCTGGCTCCCGTGGTACTCGTCCCAATCCTCAAGCTCACCCGCACCCATCATCTGGGATCGCTTGCGGATCTGTTCGCTTACCGCTATCGGAGTCAATGGGTCGGAACACTGACCACCCTGGCGATGTTGGTCAGTTGCATGCCCATTCTCGCCATGCAGATTCAGGCAGTGGCGGACAGCATTGGCCTTCTGACACATACGGATTTGCCCAACACGCTGGCACTGTGGTTTTGTGTGGTGATCAGTGCTTTTACCCTGTTGTTTGGTACTCGCCATATTCGTCCCCGAGAAAAACATGAAGGACTGGTCGTGGCCATTGCCGCTGAATCCATCATCAAACTGTTGGCACTGCTGAGTGTGGGGGGGTATGCCTATTGGGGCGTACTGGGTGGCCCGGCGGGATTAGGTCAGTGGCTGCACCACAACCCACAGAGCCTGCAACTGCTGTACAAGCCCCTGCGCGATACCCCCTGGCACACCCTGATGCTGGCCTTCCTGTTCTCTGCCGTCGTCATGCCCTATATGTATCAGATGGTGTTTACCGAAAACCAGCAACCGCAACATCTGCTCAAAGCCAGTTGGGCCTTTCCGCTGTATTTGTTGCTTATCGCCCTTCCTGTACCCCTAATTCTCTGGGCGGGACTAAAACTGGCCAATGTGGAAATTGATCCGGAGTATTACACACTGGCGGTGGTCATGGCCTCTAACAGTAACTTGCTGACACTGCTCACGTTCATGGCTGGTCTGTCTGCCGCCAGTGGTGTTATCATTGTCACTACGCTGGCCATTTCCTCTATGTTGCTGCATCACGTCATCCTGCCGCTTTATCAACCACCGCCTGAACAGAATATTTATGAATGGCTGCTGCGCATCCGCCGTCTTTTGATTCTCATGGTGATCGCCATGTCCTACGGGCTGTTTGTAGCGCTGCATAAACAACATAGCCTCACCGAAATGGGAACGGTCACTTTTATCGGCACCCTACAATTTGCTCCAGGTCTGGTGGGAACCCTGTTCTGGCCACGGGCCAGCCGCCAAGGTTTTATCTGGGGTTTAAGTGCGGGCATGAGCCTGTGGTTCTTAGGTTTTCTCATTCCCTTTCTGATGCGCTTTGAACTTATCAATCTGGGCAGTTTCGTCATCGGTTTTACTGCCAACCCAGAATACTGGCAAAGTGCCGGTTTAATGATTACCTTAAGCAATGCGGCCATATACATCATTGCCTCCCTGTCTGGTCAGCAAAGTCAGGCTGAGCATGCCGCTGCCCTGAACTGTTCCGTGGACAACCTGCGTCGCCCGCAACGCTGGGAATTGCCGGTACATTCTATCGGTGAATTCCAGCAGGCACTGTCTACCCCCTTGGGATCCCAGTCTGCGGAGCGAGAAGTGCAGCAGGCACTGCAAGATCTGAAGATGACTCCCCAGGAAAACTCGCCTTATGCACTGCGCCGGTTACGTGATCAGCTAGAATCCAACCTTTCTGGATTACTCGGTCCTGCCGTTGCTCAGGAGCTTCTGGATCAGCACTTGCCCTACCAGATTCATGCCGAGCCCGATGCAGCGGTGGATATTCATTTCATGGAATCACGCCTGGAAGACTACAAAAACCGGCTGTCTGGTTTATCCGGGCAACTGGATGCCCTGCGGCGTTTTCAACGGCAGATTCTTTATGATTTGCCGATTGGCGTCTGCACACTGGGCCGGGATATGGAAATTCTCCACTGGAATAAAACCATCGTTGAATATACTGGCATCTCCAGTAAAGAAGCCACGGGTTCCAACATCAGCCACCTGCCCGAACCTTGGCGGTCGGTATTGACAGAATTTGTACAAGGTGAAACGCCACACGTCTACCGCCATAAAATCGACTGCTTGGGATCGCCACGCTGGGTGAGCTTGAACCGTGCGCTGATCGGCAGTGAGGGTACTCGGCTAGATGAGAATCAAGTCATTGTCATTGAAGACATTACCAGTATTCACATGCTGGAACTGCAACTGACACATGCTGAACGTCTGGCCTCTATCGGTCAACTCGCCGCAGGTGTCGCACATGAAATTGGCAATCCGGTCACCGCCATCGCCTGCCTGGCACAAAATCTGAAGGCGGAAACTGCGGACGAAGAAGTGCGTTTAACCAGCAGTCAGATTATTGAACAGACCCGGCGCATTTCTGATATTGTGCAGTCCCTCGTGGGCTTTGCCCGTAGTGACAATCTCAACTCCCAACGTCCCAGGGACCCCGTTTCCATCAGACATTGTGTGGATGAAGCCATGAGCCTGTTACGCATTGTACCCGACGGCCGGGATTATCGCTTTATCAACGAGTGTACCGAAGAGGCTGTCGTTCGTGGCGACAGGCAACGACTAATGCAGGTATTTGTCAATCTACTATCCAATGCCCGGGATGCCTCAAAATCAGGAGATGCCATTATTGTACGTTGTCAGGGCAGTGAACATTCCCTGCAGATAGAAGTCGAAGATTTTGGTACGGGTTTATCACCCGTTGTCCGTGAACATCTGTTTGAACCGTTTGTGACCTCTAAAGAAGCCGGCAAAGGCACCGGACTCGGTCTGACGCTGGTTCATGGTATTATCGGCGAACATTTTGGTAAAATCCATCTGATGGATAAATCCGATTATGATCAGGGCCAGGGCGTTATTGTACAAATCACCCTGCCTGGTCAAATCAGTGAATCCACTGAACCCCAAGAGGCCTGATGCCAATGGCACAAATTCTTATTGTCGAAGACGAAGCCATTATCCGTTCTTCTCTTAAACGGCTTCTGGAACGCCACGGACATGAAATCCGGGAAGCGGCGTCAGTGCAGGAAGCACGGGCACTGGAGCCCTCGGAAATGGATCTGGTGATCAGTGATGTCCGTTTACCCGGTGAGTCCGGTACAGAAATGATCACTCTGGCCAAACCGGCACCGGTACTGATCATGACGTCATTTGGCAGTATCGCCTCGGCGGTCGAGGCCATGCGTCTTGGTGCCGTCAATTACATTACCAAGCCATTTGATCACGATGTCATGGTCATGGCGGTTGACCGGGTACTGCGTGAAGGAATACTGGTTCGCCAGAATGAAGTGCTGAAACAGGAAGTGGCGAAAATCTACCCCACCCGCATGATCGGCAACTGCCCAGCCATACAGGACGTATTCAACCGCATCCGCCGCGTGGCACCGATTGATTCTACCGTGCTGATTCTCGGTGAATCGGGCACCGGTAAAGAACTGGTCGCCCGTGCAGTGCATGAACAGTCAAAACGCACCCAGGGTCCGTTGATCTCTGTCAATTGTGCAGCAATTCCGGAAAACCTTATCGAATCCGAATTGTTTGGCTATGAAAAGGGGGCCTTTACCGGCGCTCAGACCAATCGTAAAGGCCTGGTGGAAGCCGCTGATGGCGGCACCTTGTTTCTCGATGAAATTGGCGAACTGCCTCTTGAAGCCCAGGCGCGAATCCTGCGTCTGATGCAGGAAAAAGAAATCAGACGCATCGGTTCAACACAAACAAAACGCATTGATGTGCGCATGGTTGCCGCTACCCACCGTAATCTCAAACAACTGTCTCAAGAAGGCAAGTTCCGTGAAGATCTGTATTACCGCCTGAATGTATTCGAACTACGCCTTCCCCCCTTGCGTGAACGGGGAAATGATGTCATTGAACTGGCAAAATACATGCTTGAACGTCTGTGTAATCGCCTGAACTGCAAACCGCTGCGGCTGAGCGATGGTGCATTGAACGCCATCCGCACTTACACCTGGCCCGGGAACGTACGCGAACTGGAAAATGCCATAGAACGTGCGATTATTTTATGCGAAAGTGACGAAATCAGCCCGGATCTGATGGCACTGGAAATGCCCGTTGCCGCCGTCAACGCACCCGCCCCGACCGATTCCACCTCACTAGAGGATTATTTTGTCAGTTTTGTGCTGCAACATCAGGACCAGATGAGCGAAACCGAACTGGCGCAGAAACTGGGGATCAGCCGAAAATCCCTGTGGGAACGCCGACAACGTTTCAACATCCAGCGGCAAAACCGAACCCCCTAATACGCATGACCTTGAAAAAACCAGAAATTCCAGCACTAACTCAGACGGCACGTCCCTGACGCAAAATCCGGCCACGTTCTCGCTGCCAGTCCCGGTTTTTCTCCGTATCGCGTTTGTCATGCTGCTGTTTGCCTTTCACAAGGGCAATATCGCACTTCACCAGCCCATGACTCCAGAAAAAACGCAAGGGAACACAGGAGTACCCTTTACGTTCAATCGATCCGATGAGATGATTGATCTCCCGACGCTGCAAGAGCAACTTACGGGTACGTGTCGCCTCAATACGGTTGTGCGTCGATGTGGAAATCAATGGATGAATATTCACTCCCAGTAAAAAGACTTCACTGTGCCGAGTAAACACATAAGCGTCCGTCAGGCTGATCTTGCCTGCACGAATAGATTTAACTTCCCAGCCTTCCAGCGCGACACCCGCTACGAAGGTCTCTTCAATAAAATATTCAAAGGAAGCTCTTTTGTTGACCGCAATGGTCGAGGGACTGTTTTTTGCATTCATTGTCTTATTATAGCGAATTCTACCAGTAACGACTAGTGACTTTAACACGAAAGACCAATAATGACTTTAAAAAAACAAGAGGAAACAAAATGTTGTCTGCCTCGTTATCCTGAACAGTAAAATCTCACCGATACCCCCACGGGACAGCAGACAACGCACCTTCTCCTTGCCAGTCGTTATCCATAAAATCACGTCATGGGAGTCAGATGATTTCAAGCCCGCACAAACCTGGCTGCGATTCATGTCCTACAAGTTTAATTTTAATATATTAGGAAAAAAATACAACAAACTGTATTTAATGAAAAAAATTAAATATTCAACCAGACTTCAACTGTCTGGTTTAAGATATGTCCGACAACGCCTTTGCCTGTCGACTCAATTTATTGAAAAAAACACCTTCTTGTGATACACTTGTAAATCGGGTTGTCTGGAAATACAACTCGTGTTTACCACTCCTCAGGAGTTCCGGACCAGTGGCTCCAAAGCCATTGACTGGGTTTTTAAAGCGCTAGAGCGGAAACACCCACGACACGAACAGCCGTAGAAATCAACGTGTCGTATTTGTTATCGGTTTTCCGGACGACCAGCCACTCCGGGATCTGATTGAATTAACCAGGCGGAGTAATTATTGCTGATGAGCACTGAATTGCGATGAGTGTTAAAACACAATTGATACCCTGTTCTGCAGACAAAGTGCGCTACAGGTGCAAAAAATCGCTGAGCAGAATAAACGACGGGAACAGTGTTTCCCTCTATAATCCTGCGAATGATTGCAGTGATCGTAATTATTTCATTTACCTGAGGATAGCTTTGAATCTAGAGGAGGCTGCGAGAGTTGTGGCCTGATGGCCAGCGCTATCCCTCCCTGTTCTGCAAAGACAGGGTTTCTCGCCCACTAATTTATGTCGATTCCTCAAGATAAACATCAAGATAAACATAAGCAAACTTCGCAACTCCAGGAGCTGATTGCCCGTGGCAAAGAACAGGGCTATCTGACCCATGCTGAAATTAATGACCATCTTCCTGAATCGGTAGTTAATGTCGATCAGATTGAAGATATTATCCAGATGTTGCGTGATCTGGGCATTCCCGTCTCCGAACGGGCCCCCAGCCCTGATGATCTATTGTCTGAAGAAGCTCCTGAAGCAATAGATGATGATGTGGCCGCTGAAGAAGCGGCTGCCGTACTGGCGGCCGTAGAAAACGAGCCTCACCGTACGACAGATCCCGTGCGTATGTATATGCGGGAAATGGGCACCGTGGACTTGTTAAACCATGACGGTGAAATTGCCATTGCCAAACGCATCGAAGAAGGTGTACGTGAAGTACTCTACGCATTGGCACAATGGCCAGGTGCCGTCGATCACGTACTCAACGAATATGCGGCGTATCAACGTGGTGAAAAACGCCTGACAGATATCATTATTGGTTATCTGGATCCCAATGACGATGGCCGGGCACCGGGTATGCCTGCGGATTCGCATGCGGTGGTGGCAAAAACCGTTCGTCCTCTGCCTGTCGTCATTGAAGACCACGACGTTGCTGTTGTCGAAGCCGAAGCCGATGTTGATGCTGACGAAATTGAAAATTCGGAGATAGAAAATTCCGGAACAACAGATGCCGGTACCGCCGCCGTGCCTGGTGAAGAAACACCAGAGACCGAACCAGAGACCGAACCAGAGACCGAAGAAGGCGAGCCAGTCGCTATCACTGGAGAAATTGATGAGGAAGACGAAACGGACGTTGTCCAGGAAGAGGATGAACATTTTTCTTCTCTGGATCCAGAAGTTGCCAGAGAACGTTTTGAGTTATTGCAGCGTAATCTGCAGATCATGCAGGAATTGAATCAAACCCATGTAGCTGCCACTTCCCCGGAAGCAACAGCCGCCTTGGCGCAGCTAACGGATTCGTTCATGATTTTGAAACTGAATCCGCGGATTTTTGAAGGACTAGTGCAACAGGTACGGGATTTACTGAGCCAGATTCGCCTTCAGGAAAAAACCGTGATGCATATTTGCATCAAACGCGTACAGATGGATCGCAAATCGTTTCTCGAACTGTTTCCGGGACAAGAAACCAATCTGGACTGGGTGGACAAACACACCAGTTCTGAACGTCCCTGGTCGACCAATTTACTGAAATACAAAAGCGAGATTCTCCGTGCCCAGCGAGTACTCTTCGACATTGAAGGGGATCTCGGAATGTCCATCTCTGAAATAAAGAGTATCAACAAACGGCTGTCCCTGGGAGAAGCCAAGGCTCGTCGCGCTAAAAAAGAAATGGTTGAAGCCAATTTGCGTCTGGTTATTTCTATTGCAAAAAAATACACCAACCGTGGACTGCAGTTTCTTGATCTGATTCAGGAAGGTAATATTGGTCTGATGAAGGCAGTGGACAAATTCGAATACCGGCGGGGTTTCAAGTTCTCTACTTATGCCACCTGGTGGATTCGTCAGGCCATTACCCGTTCCATTGCGGATCAGGCCCGTACTATCCGTATTCCTGTGCATATGATTGAAACGATCAATAAACTCAATCGAATTTCCCGTCAGATGTTACAGGAAATCGGCCGCGAGCCCACACCCGAAGAATTAGGTCAGCGCATGGAAATGCCCGAAGACAAGATTCGCCGGGTGCTAAAAATCTCCAAGGAACCCATTTCCATGGAATCCCCGGTCGGAGATGATGAAGATTCGCATCTGGGAGATTTTATTGAGGACACGTCTATCATTTCTCCCATTGATTCTGCCACTATTGAGGGGTTGCGGGAAGCCACCCGTGATGTGTTGGCGAATCTGACGCAACGCGAGGCGAAAGTACTGCGGATGCGCTTCGGCATTGAAATGAACACAGATCATACCCTGGAAGAAGTGGGACGTCAGTTTGATGTGACCCGTGAACGTATCCGGCAGATTGAAGCCAAAGCACTGCGTAAATTACGTCACCCTTCACGTTCAGAACATCTGCGTTCTTTTCTGGACAATGAATAGCTGCGGATTAACGTCTGAGCACTGACGGACTGGATAAAATCATGGCATGGATTTTTGCACTTCTGGTACTGATTAACACCTGTTTTTGGGGATGGGAGTATTTTTTTAATTCCACTCCCACCAATCACGGGCCTGTATCCACACCCGACACCCCGCCGCTCACTGTTATTCAGGGGTCAACGCAACCCAATACGGCTGCAGTGCCCAGCATGATCCCGGAAAATCCGGCGGGAAATCTTTTCATCTGTTATCTGATTGGCCCCCTCCACCCGGCGGAGGTCAGTGTGTATCAGAAAAAAATTCAGGCACACAATCTGATCAGCCGCATCCGCTCCGGTGACGTGAGTAATCAGTTGTACATGGTCTATATACCACCGTTCCAGTATATTAATGACGCTGAAAATATGGCAAATCGTCTGCGCAGCAAGCACATTGATGCCACCGTCCTGGAAACCGGCCCCTATGCACGGGCGGTGTCCCTTGGCAAATTTCACAGTGAAGATGCCGCCACCGACCTTGTCAACAGCGTCGTTGCTCAAGGATTTATGGCAGAAAAACGCATTATTGATAATGGCAACAGCATGACGTGGCTATTTATATCTCCTGGCAGTCCACAGCCCACCGATGTGGTTGCCGAGTGGCTGCATACACAGAATGGACTGCATTCTGAAAAAACGCCATGCCTTTGATAGGGGGACCCCATTATCCCGATTCGTAATGCTTATGCCTTCGACTCATTAATTTTTTTTTATGGCGCTGATGGCTTGAAGATCCCCGCATGAATCCCCAAAATTCTAATGATCTGTTCAGGAACTCGTTTGATTTATGACCACTGGTAACGACATCACTGTATTGCCGCAACTTCTGGGTCTGCGTAACGATCTGGAAAAAACCATCATAGGTCAACCGCATCTGGTGGACCGACTGTTGATTGCGCTGCTAGCTGACGGCCACCTGCTGGTGGAAGGACCACCTGGACTGGCGAAAACCCGGGCCATCAAGGCACTGGCACAAGGGCTGCACGCCTCGTTCCAGCGGATTCAGTTTACTCCCGATATGTTACCGTCCGACCTGACGGGCAGTGACGTTTATCGCCCGGAAAACGCCAGTTTTGTCTTTCAGGAAGGCCCGTTGTTTCATCAGATCATTCTAGCCGATGAAATCAACCGGGCCCCAGCCAAAACTCAGGCGGCACTGCTAGAAGCCATGGCCGAACAACAGATCAGTGTGGGCAAACACACCTATCCATTACCGGATCTGTTTTTGGTGATGGCTACCCAGAATCCGCTGGAGCATGAAGGCACTTATCCGCTGCCCGAAGCACAACTGGACCGATTCATGCTGCACGTCCAGGTGGATTATCCGGATCTGGAAACAACCCGGCGGATTATGGCCCTGGCGCGACAAGAAGCACGATCGCAGCGCATTGAAGATTTCAGTCAACCCGCACTGTCTCCTGCGTTGATTTTTGCTGCCCGACAGGAAACCTTAAGTCTGCATCTCAATCCGCATATTGAAGCCTGGATGGCAGCGTTGGTGCATGCCACACATGCGTCTGAGAAAAGCAGCAAACTGGCACAATGGATCCGTTGGGGAGCCAGTCCGCGTGCGGCATTGGCCCTTGAACGTGGGGCACGGGCCAGGGCCTGGCTGCAAGGCCGTGATTATGTCAGCCCTGAAGACGTGCAACAGCTGCTACCTGATGTGCTACGCCACCGACTGGTGCTGGACTATCAAGCCTTGGCGGAGGGAATTACGGCGGCGGATTGTATCCATGAACTGCTCCAGGTCATTCCCGCACCATGAACCTGTTGCCTGACCTGAGTGAACTGATTGCCTTGCGTTATCCGGCGGCAACACTCAGTTTCAATCCGCAGTACTCTGGCATGGGCAGACTGTATGGGCAACAACGTAGTCGGCAACGGGGGCGCGGGCTGGAATTCGAGGAAGTCCGTCCCTATATTGCCGGCGATGATGTACGGCATATCGACTGGCGGGTCACCGCCCGCCGCGGACGGGCACACACCCGACTTTATCGTGAAGAAAAAAATCTCCAGGTGTGGGTCGTATGCAACCTCGACAGTAGTATGTTTTTTGGCAGTGGCCTGCAACTGAAATCCACCCTGGCCGTCCGCCTTGCTGCCCTGTTGTGCTGGATTGCGCACCGGGAAGGACACCGCACCGGGTTGTTAATTCATTCCGGTAACTCCTCACATCTCCAGCAGACACACGCTCGGCAGCAAGGCATTTTGCCGCTGCTGCAATTACTGGTGGAGCGACAGCCGGTTGTCGTGCAACCGCCGAGTACCACGGCATTTTCACAGACCTTAAAACGCCTGGTACCCTTAGTCTCCAGTGGCAGTCTGTTGTTACTGCTGAGTGACTGGCTGGATGATGATCCAGAGTTGGCCTCCCTCCTGACGCAATTGCATCAATGGTCACACCCACATCTGCTGAGTATCAGTGATCCGCTGGAGCGGCATGGTCTGCCTAACGGACACTATGCGCTCGGTATTCCAGGAGCAATCCAGATCTGGAGTGGCCAGCGCAGCAGGGTCCGCTGGCCCGCCCGCTGGCTTGGCAGGCAACAGCAGTTACAGTCACTGTGTACCCGACTGCAATTGCCCTTGCAACAATTTTCGACAACAGACAATGCCGCCACTGGCCTGACCCGCTGGCTCAGGCCAGTGGCTTTGTTCAAGTAACGGAGGCTCCAGTGCAGCCAGGTTCTGGCGTTATTCCCTCGGCCTCGTGGCTACAGCAACTTAGACCGGATATACAGCCCCCCGCGGCGGGGTTCTGGCCACCTGCCCCCGACCTGTTGCTGACCAGTGTTATAGTTATCGCTGTTTTCCTCATGGCCCTGCTGTATTTTTATTATCAACGACGTCCGCAGGTTCGCCTCAGAAAACAGGGTCTGCTGACGTTAAAACAGTTACAACTGCAACTGGGGCAGGATCCCTGTCTGGCCCAGGAACTGGAACATCTGTTACGTCGTTATGCGCAGGTGCGTTATGGAACTCTGGAGGTGGCTGCCCTCTCTGGAGAAAAATGGCTGAATTTTCTGGTAGCCCACGGTGCCATCGCATTTGCAGGTAATGTGGGCGACGATTTCCTGCGCTCTGCCTATCGGGGAGAACCACCTGTCAACGCTGAACTGGCCTCCGTCTGGTGCTCTGCTGCCGAGCAGTTTATGAGGCATCGCCAATGATTCACTTTGCCTGGCTATGGATGCTGCTGTTTCTGCCACTGCCCTGGCTGAGCCGTCGCCTGCTGCCGCATCAACCACTGATCCATCAGGCTGTTTTCTTTCCTTTAGCCCGGGGGATGGCTGCAGAAGCACCCACAGCACATGATGCGCCCCGCTGGTATCACCGCCTGCGCCTGCTCCTCTGGTTATTGTTTATACTGGCGGCCATGCGCCCCCAATGGCTTGGAACTCCCCGGCCAATTGCTCAAACCGGGCGACTCATTATGCTGGCGATTGACGTGTCAGGTTCAATGGCCACTCCGGATATGGCCCGATCCCGCTCTCGACTGGCGGTCGTTCAGGAAGTGGCTGGTACCTTTATTAAACAACGAGAGGGCGATCAGATCGGTTTGATTGTTTTTGGCAGTCATCCTTATCTGCAATCGCCATTTACCCAGGATCTTGAAACTGCCAACCGTTTTCTGCAAGAAGCCCTCGTTGGGGAAGCTGGGTCTGCCACCGCCATTGGCGATGCCATCGGCCTGGCACTGCAGCAGAGGCAGTCCTTGCAGCAATCGCATAACGCCCAATCCCCCATGGTACTGATTCTCTTGACCGATGGGGGCAACAATGCTGGTCTGATGCCTCCCGAAGAAGCGGCCCGCCTGGCTGCCCATGAACATTTACGCATCTACACCATCGGTGTCGGTGCTCCGGTAGAGCACTCTTTTTTTGGTGCAAGCGGCAATACCGATCTGGATGAGACCACCCTGAAATCAATTGCCCGCCTGAGCGGTGGATTGTATTTCCGGGCCACGGATGCCGAGGCCCTGTCTCAGGTCTATCAGCGCATCAATCAACTGGAGCCGGTGCCGGGCCAGGCCCATTGGTACCGACCGACAACAGACTATTTTTACTGGCCACTGGCACTGGCACTTCTCCTCAGCCTGCTGTTGGCCGCATTCAGGGAATATTGAAAATGCCTCTGGTCTTTCTCTATCCACAATGGTTATGGCTGCTGCCCCTGAGCGGTCTCTACCTGTTCTATCTGCATCGACGGGCGACCCGAACGTCCTGGGCCAAACTACTGGCTCCACAGTGGCTTGATCGTTTGCTGCTACCCCACCCCACCCCACTACGGCAGCGTTGGTGGCTGGTGCCCGCCGGCGTCTGGATCTTGAGTATTCTTGCATTGGCCGGGCCCAGCTGGAGCCGACAACAACAACCACTGTTCCAGAGCAGTGCCGCATGGGTGCTGCTGCTGAATCTTTCCCCGGACATGAACGCCACGGACCTGCCACCCAACCGAGCGACCCAGGCACGCTATGCCATTGAAACGCTCCTACAACATGCAGAAGATCACCGCACCGCCTTGATCACCTGGGTCGATGATCCTTATACCGTGTGTCCGCTGACAGAAGATCAACAGACAATCCGCCAATTTCTGCCGGATCTCAGCCCCGCCATCATGCCAAGCAGCGGCAAACGCCTGAACCCGGCACTGCAACGGGCACAACGCATGCTGGATCACGCCCCTGGACACCATCACCTCATCGTTCTGAGCGCCGGTCTGGACGATCCCGATCAATCACTGACCACGATTGCCCAATTGCGCCATCAGGGTATCGAAGTGGATGTGATTGGCGTGGGAACGCCGAGCGGTGCACCCTGGCCGGATGCCGAAGGTCACTGGGCCACCGCTCAGGGACAACTGTTGATCAGCCATCTCCAGGAGCCGCTGTTGCGTTCCCTGGCACAAGCTGGTGCAGGTGTTTATACAGACATACATCACCTGGAACCATTATTGCGGCACCTGCAGGCACATCCGCAGGGTGATACCACCGCACCGCCCCTCAACCCTGTGGCTACTGGACGTAACAACGACGGTATCTGGCTATTGCCAGCGCTCATTGCCCTTGCAGCGACGTATGTGGGATCGTGGCTATGAAGTGTTTTTTTATCGGTCTCCTTTTACTGCTCATCAGCGCTTCCAGCGTCGCCGGTGCGCTCTTTTCACCACTGTGGCTTAATTCAGAGCAACAAGGTGACCGTCTACTGCAGCAACATCAGCCACTGGCGGCCGCCAGAATCTATAAGGATCCGCTGCGCCGAGCCTACGCACTCAGTCAGGCCGGGCAATATGCCGATGCCGCCCGCGTCCTGAACAATGAAAAAACCGCCCAGGCCAATTACAATCGTGGTAATGCGCTGGCCCATGCCGGAGATTTGCAGGGAGCGATTGCCGCTTATCAGCAGGCATTAAAACTGACACCTCATTTAGCAAATGCCCAATATAATCTGCAACTGGTCAAAAAACACCTGCCGCCAGCATCACCGCCTTCCCGTTCCAATACATCCACTGGCCAGTCAGCGTCGTCACCGCAGCAATCTCCACACAAAGATTCCGCTCAGCCAACACAGCAGCCGCAAAAAAACGCAGCCGCCACCCCCACTGATACGGCAAAGTCCCAGGCGTCCAGCCCACAGACACCCGGTTCTCTCTCAAGAAACCCTGCCACGCCTTCTACTCCGGCTCCCGTACAGCCCGTAACGCCGCAAAGTGATCTGCAACGTGAAGAGCAACAATGGCTGCGTAGCCTGCCTGCGCATCCTGGCAGTCTGTTACAGCAGAAATTTCTCCTGGAATATCAGGCCCGGCACGCTGACAATCCGCCTCAGGACCACTAGTCATGTCGCATACCACCATTACACCACGCGTCCATTCCCGCCTACACCGTTGGTCTCAGCGCCTGTGCCAGTCACTGGCCTTGGCGCTGATTTTTATCGGTCTGGGGAATGCACCGCTGGCCTTTGCCACTTTCAGCGCAGAGATTAACCCCACGGCGATTGGCCCCAATGACAGTTGCACCCTGACCTTAAGTGAAGATCAACATATTTCCGATGATCCGGATCTGCAGCCTTTGCAGCAAAATTTTATCATTCAGGAACAAAACCGCGGAACCACCCTGCAAATCATCAATGGGAGCATGATCCAGCGTACTGAAATTCAATTGACCCTGATCCCGCGGCATACAGGTACGCTGCGTATTCCACCTTTACGCTGGGGCAAGGAAATCTCGCAGCCGCTGCAACTGTATGTCGGCACAACAACACCGCCTTCTGGACCTCCCCCCAGTGCGCCGACGCAGATTCCGGGTACCAGCATGAATCCCCCCGGCGCACCAGCACCGGCACAGCCATCGGCGTCGGTGCCAGAACTTTCCATCAGTGAAACGCTGGATCAACGCACCCCTTATACACAGGCAGCGGTGTTACTGACCGTGCAGATCCATACCCGTGCCCCCCTGTACCAGGCCAGCCTGGATCTAGCGGCCACTGCCGATGTGCTGGTACGCGATTTCGGCAAGGATCAGCAGTTCCAGGAAACCGTGCAAGGACAAAACTATCAGGTCATTCAGCGGCAGTACCTGTTGATTCCGCAAAAACCAGGCGAACTGGAATTGCCAGGTCCCGTCCTGGAAGCGCAAGTTCAGGATAACAATCTGTCCTCACTGTTTGGCCCGGGGGCCTTCGGTTCGGCCTTTGGCATGTTGCATCCCCTGCACCGGCAAGGCGATCCCATCCACCTGTCAGTACGTCCCTGGCCACAAACTGCTCAAGGCGCAGCGCTGCTCCCGGCAGCCGCCTTCAACGTGCAAGTGCATTGGCCAAAAAACCTGAGCGCCTTGCACCCCGGCGATCCGGTCACCGTGCACGTGCATGAAGAAGCCACGGGGTTAACGGCCGAGGCCTTGCCGGATCTGTCAAATTTTACGGCCATGCCCGCCCAGATTCAGCATTATCCAGATCCCCCCAAACTCGATACTCAACCCCAGGGCAACACCGTGCGAGGCACCCGTGATCAGGACATCGCCTTAATTGCCTCACAGGCCGGTACCTATACCCTGCCGCAACAACAGATTTCCTGGTGGAATACCCAAACGGGTCAACCAGCGGTCATTCGCCTTCCAGAGCAGACGCTACAGATTCAGGCGGAGGCTGCTGCCACCAGCACCTCCGGCAACGCCGCCTCCATAAGCCCCCCTGGCACCCTGGGAAATACGGCTTCGCAACACCCGCCGCTGAACTGTTCGACTCCTGGGCACCAACCTGGTTCCACTAACCGTTGGGTTTATCTCAGCATGGCGCTGGGACTGGGCTGGTTAGGCAGTCTGTTGGGAACAATAGGATGGTACCGGCGACAACGTTGTAACACTACGGCAATCACCACCTCAAGCACTACACTCCACACAGCATCCGTTGCCCCTAGGCATTCCGCCGCTATTTTGCCGGAACCTCCACGCAACGCCAAAGCAGCCCGCCAGCAGTTTCTCCACTACTGCCTGACTGATCAATGCACCCAGGCCCGCCAAGCCTTACTGCACTGGGCGCAACTGCACTGGAAGCTTTCCAGCCCACTCACGCTGGATACCCTGCTCAGTCGTTTAACGGAGGAACAAAAACAACAAGTTTTGCAACTGGATGCCGCCTGTTATGGCACTACGACGCAGTGGCGGGGTCAAGAACTGGCCAGCGTACTACAGACACTTCCACCACTGCCCCCTTCTCCGTCCACTGCCCCCGATCCCCTACCCCCTGACCTCTATTCCTGATTGCCGGCAACGGCCGGCATTGCTCCTGAAAAAAAATTCATAAATTTTTTTTTATAATCTGCACGCACTGAGGTTACACTATATACCGTAATTACAGTCATTTTTCCCAAAGGAAGGGCATCCTATGAAGCACTCAACAAGTCATCTGCAACAATCACTTATTCTGTGTTTTTGTGTACTGGGACTAGGCGCCTGTGGTGGTGGCTCCAGCAGTTCCAGCAGTAATTCTTCTGCTTCAAACACAGGAAACACAGGAAATACAGGAACCACATATACCTTAACCGGCGTGGTTATTGAAAATACTGGAGTTTCAGGGGCATCAGGGGCAACAGTGTGCCTGAGTTCCTCCGCCACACTAACCTGCGATAGTAACAGCACCCCAGTACCCATCGGCGATAGCGGAAAATACACCTTGACCGGCATAGTCATCAACCCCACGGCGCAACTGGTGGCGAATATTCCGACTTATACCGATCCGGTCAGCCAAAAATCCATTGCAGCCCATCAACTGGCCACTTCTTTTAGCGTCACGTCTTCAGGAGGAGTCAGTCTGCAGGCGATGAACGTGCATGCCAAATCTTCAGCCATACCGCAGGCACAACGTAAATCAGCAAGCCCTTCCAGTTTCACTATTAATATTTCGCCACTGACCACGTTGATTGCTCAGCAGGTTTATGCCCTCGGCATCAGCCCGACCGCCGCCGCCAGTACCATCGCCACCTTGGTGGGTAACAACATTACAGCACAGCAATTAACAGCCGATTACACCACCACCGGCAACAACAACCAGTTCCTGCAAAATCTGGGCATTACGGCCGCCTATCAGTTCGGTGTCATCAGTGGCCAGGTGGCTGCTGCGCTGGGTACTACCCCCAATTTAACGCAAATTAAAGATGCCACGCTATTGGCCGCCTCCACCATTGAATCCAACTTGACCCCGATTACGCAAAAACTGACGGGATTGACAACACCTGTTGACCCCAGCAAAATTACTGTCAGTTCAACACCGATCACACCCAGTAACGTTACTGCAGTCCTAGCGCAAGCCAACACCGCAGCCCAGCCGCTAAACAGTTCGATTATTTCCACACTGAACGGTACTTATTCGGTAGGCATGGTATTAGACAGTAGCAGTAGCAGTACAAGTTCTCAGCCTGCCTACCTTTCCAATAGTATCAACAGCCAAGGTGATGGCACTACGGCTGCGTATGTCTACAGCCCCACACAAAACAAATTTGTCGCATCAACAACGTCTTCTTCCTCGCCCTCGCTTCCACCCATTCCCGGAGAAACCCTGATCGGAACTACTTGGGTACCCGACTCCAGTCTGCTTCTTGATACTGCGTTTATAGGCAATGGATTGGATCTGCAAAATTTCATTGTCAGCAGTTCCAATAACACTAATTCTATTGCCGAAGGGGCCACCATCGGTAACCAGGTGGTTTATGGTTCAGGGATACCGGTTACGCTGTCGAGCATTGATCTGGGTGGTCAATCAGAATTCAATGTATTGTCTACGTATCTAGCCTCTGCGACTAACACTGGCACTGGCCCTGGCACTACCCTGACAAATGCCTTTAATATTACGTCTACATCCACTAACACCTTCCCCTCCGGTTCAACAGCTTATAGCATTGCCATTCCAAGCAATGCCACGTTGCCTGTAATGAATATGCTATTTTACGATGCGGGCAACCAGGCACTCGTCAACGGTACCTTGAGCAGCACACCCGTAACGAGCACGTCATTAGCCGCTTTAATCTCGACTTTTGCCAATGGCTCCGGCAATCAACTGTATCTCTATAGCAATTTCAGCTCTACTTCCACCTCAATCACCTCAACCACACCAGTCACCTCAGTTTACCTGCAGTTCGGTCCCACCACCAATAACTCAGGTTCATTTACCATTAATTCCTATTCCGGAAGTCCAACTACTGCGAGCCCCTTCACTCCTAGTAACAGTTCACAGGTTTACACAGGAACCTATACCATTTCAACCGGCACCCCACAGATACTGACACTCACATTACCAACAAGCATCGTCAGCCTGATCAGCCAGCTACCCGCCTTGAGTCCTTTTGGTAATGCCTCCGTCTCGCCTATTTTTTCTGTAAGCTCAACGGGAACAGTATTTTTCGGCGCTTCTTTTTCCAATTACCAGTCGAAATTTAATACAACGCCGTTACTGTTCCTGAATACTACAGCGTTAAATGCCTTAAAAGCCAATGTCTGTCCAATAAGCACTCCCAATTGTTAACTTATCAAGCACGAATTGCCACTGTCGTTTTTTCGCAAAAAATGACAGTGGCGGTTGCAACCAGTCACGAGTGGTACTATTCACCCCGACTCAAGCTCACCACCATTTAATACCCACCAACAACAAATGATATCGATTCAGGTTGATCGCATCCGCAAACTGATAATGAGTCTGGTTTTCATTATCCCGATTGACCAAAGTGTGAGCGCAAGCCCCTGGCTTTAGCCATGTGGTGAGCGGTGCGACCTGAGGTTGCACTATTTTCTGTTATACGTTTGATTATATGAACAATACGACATAACCTGATGTATCACCATCAGTTCCCTACCTGGACATGCGATTCTGGTAACGGAATCGTGTGAAGCTCCAGGGACAATGTAGCCACGGCAACGTAGGTCAACCCGTG
>JAJXWR010000096.1 GCA_021781515.1 Pseudomonadota bacterium | reverse complement strand
GACGGACAGCAGTACCGTCGATAAGTTGATCTTCTTCAACGACACCCACACAAAATCCAGCCAGATCGTAATCATCCCCGGCATACATTCCGGGCATCTCCGCCGTCTCGCCGCCGACCAGGGCACAGCCGGCCTGTTCACAGCCGTTGCCTATCCCGGCAATGACACAGGAAGCCGTTTCCACATCCAGATGCCCGGTTGCATAGTAATCAAGAAAAAATAAAGGTTCTGCGCCACAGACCAGTAAATCATTCACACACATGGCGACCAGATCGATACCAATATGTTCATGTTGGCGCAGTTGTAGTGCCAGTCGCAGTTTGGTACCAACACCGTCGGTGCCAGAGACTAGAATAGGACGACGATAACCTTCGGGGATTCGACACAAGGCGCTAAATCCGCCGAGTCCCCCCAGGACTTCCGGCCGATGAGTACGTCTTGCTACTGACTTGATGCGTTCTACGAGCGCATCCCCGGCTTCAATATCAACACCTGCGTCTTGATAACTCAGGGAGGTAGGACTAGAACTCATGAATTTATCCTGAATGATTCTAAAGTGGGTAAAGTGATACAGGATTTTACGGCAAAAATCATAGCAATGCTGTGATATTAATCCGGTTAAAACACAAATCCAAAGAAATAGCATTAAAATGGCATTTTCGTGTTCTGTCGTCAACTGCCGCATCTGTGGATTTTTGTGCAGCGGTCATGCGCATTGTCATCCCATATCGACGAGGGTGTCCTATGCACAACCTGATAAAATTCATTGGCTATTCTAACAGCAGCCATATCAATTGCGAAAAAAAATCATGGTTGAGGTATCATAGGCAATCATGAGGACTCATGCCAGAAACGATTTGCTGTTGGGTATCATTTTACTAAAAATGTAAACTCGGGGCAATGATTCGTGATTTTTGTGTGGTTTAATCCATTGACGCTGTAGTGACTGTATGAAAAATTTTAAAAAAAATGGGTTGCATCGGGTGTTTCTCTTTACACTGACTGTTTTGCTGTCGGGATTGGTCGAAGGAGTCTGTGCACAGACGGATGTGATGTGGTGGGCGCAGGGAACGGCTAAAAATCCACAGGTGAATGAACTGGATCAACAACAGACGCAGTATTTTCTTCAGGAAGTATTGTTGCGGGTCGTGGGAACGGTGAGTGTGTTTCGTAATGCGGGCATTCAGGCCATGTTGACTGATCCGGATCGCTATGTGGTCAGCCACAGCCTTACTCCTGCCACATCTGGACATCCTGTACAACAGGCGGTGGAGTTTTCTGAAGCACAAATCCGGGATCAACTGCAGCGGTTGGCGGTGGTGCCGTGGATTGATCGCCCCAAAATTCTGGTGCTCTGGGTAGAAGACAGTAAACTGCATCCACTGCCGCCAGCACTCTCTGCTTCTTTGCTGGCCGAGGCCCGGTTAAGGGGGATCCCGCTGGCGGTTCCCCAAAGCGGTACGCCCGGTGTGGCACTGAATCCGGCAGGGAGTCATCTGTTTAGTGCTCCCTCAACGCTGTGGCGGAATCTATCCGCACATTCCGGGGTGGATGGTGTGTTGCTGATACAAATGGACACCTCAGCGGTTCCAGAGAAAATCCGCTGGAGAATCGTTACCCGGTCCGTGGATCGGCAGTTTATCAAGGCATCGGATGATGTGCTGAGTTTTTGGCCATTTCTTGCGGACCAGACGGCAGAAGTTCTGGTGGGTCAACAACTCTGCAAGGAAGCCACTGAGGATAAAATTGAAATTCAGGTGGATGGGGTACAGCATTACCTGGACTGGGATAAGGTTGAACGGCAACTTAAGGCAGATGGTTATACCGATCTTGAGTTACTGGGTCTAGACAGGCAGCGGGTACGTTGGTTGGGGGTGCAGAAAATGGCGGATGCGGAACGGCCTCCGGTCCGTCAAAGCCAATTTCCGTCTACGGTGCCCTTACGCTGGATAAACGCCTGGGTGGAAGGGACGCCGGATTTGATGCTGCGGTGGAATGGTCAAAAACTGCTACCCTGAATTGTTTGATGGATCGGGAAGGATTTCAGGAAGAACATGAATCGTTGGATTGCACAACTTCCGAATGCCGTAACGTGCGTTCGTTTTCTGGTGCTGCCTGCTTTATTGCGGCACTTATGGAAGGCGGATTTTCGGGTAGCAGAAGGACTGCTGCTGTTGGCGGTATTGAGTGACGCACTGGATGGCTGGTTGGCGCGTCGTTTGAATGTTGCCTCAGCATCAGGGGCCTGGTTAGATGCTTCAGCGGATAAATGCCTGTTGTGGACTGTTTTTTTATTGCTGGGGGTGAAAGGCTGGTTGCCGTTTTGGTTCCTGGCTGCGGTATTCGGGCGAGACGTTTTACTTCTGGGAGCCGCTGTACAATTTATGATAAGGCGACAGGGTCTTTTTCCGGAGTTGCAGGCGAGCCGCATGGGTAAATGGGCCATCGCCGTGCAGATGTTGCTGTTGATATTGCTGTTTTGTATTATTCCGCTGAGGTTGTCAGTTGCTTTGCAGTCTCTGGTCAGTGCCGTATTGTTGTTGAGTGTGTTGCCGGGCTACTGGAGTGTATGGAAATATGCGCAGGCATGGAAAGCGACCAGGAATGCTTTCAGTGGGTGAGCAGTTGACATTGCGGATTCCCGTACCGTATCAACCGGTTCTTGAAGAAATGATCGGTCAACAGCGCCGTGCAACCCTGCTGCCGTTGTTGCAACACTGGATTAAAACGGCCAGTCCCCGGATACTGGTGTTGTATGGTGATTCAGGGTGTGGTCGCACTTATACGCTGTCCGCTGTGCACCATGCGTTGCAGCAACAGGGGTATTCCAATAGTGCCCGGTTTTTATCCCTGCGCTGTGCCACATTAACGCCAGAGGCTGTGGGCAGCCTCTCCTGCCCATGGCTTTTCCTGGATGATCTACACTGGGTATTGGGGCACCGGGAGTGGGAAGAGGCACTGTTTGATCTTTATAATCGTCACCCAGAGCAATGCTGGCTGGTTTCGTCCAGTGGCTTACCCAATGCCATGTGTGTGATTCCGGATCTGGGGTCGCGGTTGATGAGTGGGCTGGTTTGTCCGCTGGATCCCTGGACGGAGCAGGATATGTCGCAGTTTTTGCAAGAGGCCGCTTCGCAAAAAGGAATCATGCTGGAGTCTGAACATCTGGTCTATATTATGCAGAGAGCCAAGCGGCATCCAGCCACTTTGCTGCGTATTCTGGAGCGGATTGATTCCATGACTCTGGAATTCAGATGCCGGGTTAATTTTGTAATTTTACGTAAAGCATTGGAATCAAATGCAGGTTAATGGCAAAATCAGCACGGGAATTATTAAATTGGCGAGGGGGTGTTGACGCAATGAAATTTTTTGAGTTGACGTAAAATCTCACAACCAAAAAACAACAACTAAAGGGTGTGAAATCGGTGACAATACTAGGCAGTCCTTGGGGTCGATGGGAAAGAAGAATGATGAGGGAGAATGGACGAATGGGTTGGCCTGTCACTGCGTTGCGCCTGATAATGATGTGTGTGGGGATATTGGGAATAGGTCAGATACTTCCTGCAGAGGCCGATACGGTTACTGTGGGCACAGGTTGCACGCTGGATAATGCGCTGGCCTTTCTTAATCTGGCAACGGGCAGTAAAGGCAGTTGTACGTCGGTCAGTAGTGCGACCAGTGGAAGCAGTGGAAGCAGTTCTTCGGGATCGAGCACGGTTGCAACCACCAATACGGTGAATCTGCCGGCAGGGTTGATTCAGTTGACGCATACGGAGGTTATTAACGGTAATCTGAGTATGGGAGGAACTGGTCAGTTAGCGAATGCGGATGGGAGTCTGGGAACTACAGAAACGCGGATTGTCGCTCCGCCTGGGCAACGGGCTTTCGTATTTGTCTCATCGACTACACCGATCAGCCTGACGTTGTCGACCGCCAATTCAGCGGCGTTGGTATTAAACCAGATTGAGTTATCGGGATTGTCGATTACCGGGGGGACGGCCACCGGTGACTGTAATTCAGAAGTGGATACGGGCACGGCCACTACGGATAAAAATGGAGGGGTAATCTGTTCGGCTGCCAACCTGAAACTCACCAATGTAGATATCCGTGGCGGTCAGGCTCAAAATAATGGCGGTGGGGTCTATATTGCGCCGGGAGGACAGTTAAGTCTGGATACCGTGGCCATGATGGGTAATTCTGTACTGGCGGCCAATGGAAATGGAGCGGCCCTGCTGACTAATAATGCCTTGTTGAGTATTACTTCGGCCAGTTTCTATGATCAGTGCAATACTAAAGCGCCATTGCCAGCAACCGCCCCGGCTGCCTGTCCGGCGGGTGCTGCGGATTATACCGTGGCCAATATTGGCTTGCCCGGCCCCAATGCAGCAACGGTGTTTCAGCAGAGTTGGCAGAATCTGACGGTCAGTGCCAATCTGGCGGGTGGTATTTATGATGAAGGTAAACTGGTGATCAATAATGCGACGATTGCCGGGAATCTGGCGGGACTGAGCCTGCCTCCGGTGTCCATGGTGTCGTCCTTTACGCAGATTGGCTGGTTGCTGGCGCTGACTAATTCCATTCTGGCGGGTAATAATCAGGACTGTATCAATTTTCAGGGGGGACTGCTCCAGTCTTCGACCAGTGAAATTTTGAATTTTGTGGGAAATCTGGTGACAACTACTGGGGGATGTCCGTTTGCGGCGGTGGATCCGGGAGTGACGGTACCCTCTCCACTGATTGGCTTTGATCATATTGACAGTAATTACAATGTGGTGCTGAATACCACCGCCAAAGACCAGACATTGATTGCTCAGTCAGGGTTTCAACCCACCGATATTGGAATTCTGGCACCGATCGGGAATTATGGCGGTAATATCTGGACCATGAAATCCCGGTTTTTGTTAGATTACACGACTCGGGATCAGTCGCCTGTCATTGGCCGGGGCGGCCCGACGATCACCAGTAATGGCAGTAACTCGGTATTTACCTGTGCGTCCAATGATGCCCGTGCGCACAGTCGTAGCAGTTGTGATATCGGAGCCGACCAATACCAGTTTCCCCTGAGTTCTGGAACCCTGGCGTTGACGGGTGTTATGGGGCAGCCTGTGTCAGCCACGAATCTGAACACGTTGTTAGGGGATTCTGATATGCTGCCTTTAGCCAGCAGTCTGACGCCCAGTGAACAGCAGTGGGCGTGTAACTCCAGTGCACTGTTTGGTTCAACCCCACTGACGCAACAGGCACAATCCACCTTGCCCGGATGCAGTTGGGTCGTCCCGGATGCCTTAAGTGGGGGATCAGGAGGGATCCCCAGTACAGAGACCCGTGGAAACGTGAGTTTCAATGCCAGTACAGGAACATTGGTGTACACCCCGGATTATGTTTTTCACGGAGTGGCTACGTTTAATCTGCGGTTGACCACGACCTCGTCCATATTTAACTCCGATTATAATCAACGGTTTGTTACGGATGTGGTGACTGTGACGGATGAGCCGGCAGCAGGGGCCAGCAGTCAGACGCTGGGTGTATTTACGGCGGGCAGTATGGATGTCTGGGATATGTTGATGTTGCTGGGACTGGGCGTAGGCCTGCTGATGGCGGGAACTGCACGTAAGGGGAATCGGTGCCTTGATGCCTGTGGTCTGTTAAAGCAGGCATCACCGGTAGTTTTGCCGGTACTTTTGTTATTACTGGGTTTTGTTCCTTCACTGGCGCAGGCGACGATCTATTCTGCGGTCAATACGTTTGAGGATCAGATCGGTGAGGATCCACTGCATTGTTCATTGCGCGAAGCAATTATCTCCAATGCGCTGAATGAAAATTTTGGGGGATGTACCTATGGGGATACCATTACACTGCCAAACGGAACTTATATACTGACACATGGTGAACTGGATGTTCAGGGCAGTGTCACCATTCAGGGTTATGACATTACCACGGATCCAAACAAGGCGAATGCCAGTACTGTGGACCCTTTTACCGACATCGTGCCGTTACGGGCACCGCCAACCACCATCATTACCACCATACCTGCCGGGGGAAATACCCCGCAAAGCCGGATTGCTTATGTTCAGAATGGAGGGTCGTTATTTTTACAAAATGTAGTGCTCAACGGCGGGGTGGCCAAAGCAGAGTTAACGCCTGATGGAGCAATTCCTGCTGACGGGGGGTTGATTTTCTCGCATGGAAGCGTGGCGTTGACCAATGTGGAAGCTTTCGGAGGGGCGGCAGCAACAGGTAACGGCGGTGCTTTTGCCATGTACGGCGGCAGTGCCAGCTTGTCGCTGACGGGATCTTACATCCATAACAATCAGGCAGGTGGGTGTGGAGGAGCCGTCTTTTTCGGGCCGATGGTATTTACGACCGGAACGGCCTGTAATCCGGCAAAAATTGATCCGGTAAATAGCTGCTCTTATAACGGGGTTTACAATAAGCTGTCGTTTAGTGCAAGCCAGTCGACGCTGTATCAGAACACGGCGCAGGTGGCCGCTTCCGGGATTGCTTTTTGTGGCAATGCAACGATCAATATCACAAACTCTACCTTTGAACAGCAGGGAAGTGGGGCAGCGCTGAGTTTTATGGCCATCAGCCCGGGAAGTGTCGCCACCTTGCAAAATGATACCATTACTGACAATCAGACTGGGATTGAATTTTTACAGCCGGTGATTTCCAATTTTACGATTAGTAATACCATTATTTTCTGGAATAAAACAGATTGTGATTACAGTATCTATGGTGCAGGCAATGCGCCGCCGGTGGCTCCGGTGGGATCCCGTTATAATCTGTTTGGTAGCAGTTGTGCCTCGAATGGCAATGCGGCTAAAAACCAGGGAGCCTGGCTGGATAATCAAGGGACCAATAATTTCAGTCTGGTGAATGTCAATCCAGCAAACACGTTGGAGGATCCACTCGGGGCGATCCATTCCGGTCAATTGATCTGGGTCACCAGCACGCAGAATCCAGTGGATACCTTGCCATTTCCCATGATGTTACCCACCGCAACGGCGAATATGATCATTGGCCAGGGAGCCAGTGGTACCGGGGGGTGTGCTGGTACCGATGAGCGTGGCGTCTCTCGCTCGGTGCCTGCCCCATCAGGTTGCGACATTGGTGCGGGGCAACGCAAGCGTCTGATTGCCCAGAACGATACCGGAGGCAATAACGTCAGTAAACCGGGAGTCGGTCTGGGGCGGCAGGTGTTGGTTGACATACTGAGCAATGATGAGGCACCGGAAGAAAAAAACTTGCTGGATTTACAGTCCTGGGGAGTGGCTAATGTGACTGGGGGGTGTACCTGGGATCCCGTGGTGCATCTGTTGCATTTTGATGGTTCTTCGCTGGGGGATTTTGGTACCGGGAGCAAGGCGGTGGCCTGCTCTTATCAGTTATGTGGCAATACTAGTTGTAGTGTATTATCTGCCCCTGCCCGGGTGGATATTACAATTTCCAACGAAGCGCCGCTGGCTAATGATGATACCCTTTATTTTCTGGGTAATGAACCGGCCACCATTAACGTCCTGGCGAATGATTATGATCAGGATGGAGGCGCACCCGGTACTACGACGTTTAACAGTTTTAACCGCCTCGATACGACCAGTGTCACTATCGTCGGTTTTCCCGTAACAGGCTCTATTACCTGTAATCCTGCCAATGCGGCTACTTTTTTGCTGAGCAGCACGGGAAAAACACAATGTCCTGGAGGCGTGGTTACCTATACGGCTTTTGATAATTATGCAAAATTTCAGGATCAGTTTACTTATACGGTGAATGATATTGATGGTTCTAAATCCAATACAGCGACGGTTAATGTACTGCCAAAAGATCAGCACCTGCCGTGGCAAACCGGTGGTTCTGTGGATTTCTGGGAGTTGCTGATTGTGCCTATGCTGGCGTTGCGGCAACGTTGGAATAACCGGATAGAAAAGGAAAAATCAGGAAATGACTGATACGGTAACGCTTTCCGCTTTTTTGACGCAACAGTTATTTATATCGTCGCCATCTGCGGATATTGAATTGATCCGTTTGCTGGAGGCTGTGGCGCGATCGTGTGTAAGGATCAGTGCCGGTTTGCGTCAGGGTGCCTTGGCGGGCATTCTTGGATCGCTGGAAACAGAAAACGTGCAAGGCGAAACCCAGAAAAAACTGGATGTCATCGCTAACCAGATCATGCTTGATGAATTAGACCAGTCAGGGACAGTGGCTGGTATGGCTTCGGAAGAAATGGAGGATCCGGTTCTGGCCTCTGGACGGAGTGGTCCTTACCTGATTTTTTTTGATCCACTGGACGGCTCATCCAACATTGATGTTAACGTGTCAGTAGGGACAATATTTTCCATAGTAAGAGCACCGCAGGCCGCTGAACTGGCAGAGACCCGTTCCTGGCTACAACCGGGCCGGATGCAGGTGGCGGCGGGCTATGCGATATACGGTCCGTCTACGCAACTGGTGCTGACCTTAGGGCATGGAGTTCAGGCTTTTACTCTGGATGTACTGACCGGTTGCTTTGTGCTGACCGCACCCCGATTACAGATACCGCCGACTACCAGTGAATTTGCGATCAATGTCTCTAATCAGCGTTTTTGGGATGAGTCGGTACATTCCTATATTCAGGATTTGCTGCAAGGTTCCAGTGGTCCCCGGGGAAAACACTACAATATGCGCTGGGTGGCTTCGATGGTTGCTGATGTGCATCGGATATTGACCCGAGGCGGCGTTTTTCTTTATCCTGTGGATGCCAGAATCAAAGAACAAGGTGGCAAATTACGTTTGATGTATGAAGCCAATCCCATGAGTTGGCTGGTTGAACAGGCAGGTGGTCGGGCCAGTACAGGACAGTCGGCCATTCTTGATGTAGTGCCGCAAGGGCTGCACCAGCGGGTCCCCGTCATTCTTGGATCCTGCGAGGAAGTGGAAAACCTGATACAGAGATATTGCTCTGATGGTTTTTAATAAGCGTATAAAGATTAATCCATTCATCTGCTTTTCATAGCACGCTCTGTGCAAGCAGAGCGTTGGTAGTGCTGAGCCCTGTCGAGTCAGAAAGTGATCTGTGACCCCAACTCAACGACCCGGTTAGGTGGGATATGAAAGTAGCTGACTGCACTGCCAGCATTACGGAACATGGTAACGAACAGGCGTTCGCGCCAGAGCGACATGTCCGGACTACGGTGTGGTACAATCGTTTCTCTGCCGAGAATGAAGGAGATCTGATCGGCTTCAAGCGGTAGTCCCTG
Source organism: Pseudomonadota bacterium (assembly GCA_021781515.1). Lineage (GTDB taxonomy): Bacteria > Pseudomonadota > Gammaproteobacteria > Pseudomonadales > Moraxellaceae > JAJXWR01. Next base: position 1,803 of record JAJXWR010000096.1, on the reverse strand, counting down.
CGCCGCACATAATTGAAGGGCTTTGGGTAAATCGGTGATATCCATAAAACCAAAAGTGACCATCACTCGAAAAAAATGATCGTTAACCCGGGTTACTTTTACCCGTTGTGATTCGGGAACATGCGGTTCATCGCGAAAATCAACGCGTAGAATGATTACACGGTCATGCAGGCATTTGAAGTGTTTGACACTGTGTAGTAGCGAATGGGGTGTTTCATTGCTATTGGTTGACAGGTAAATGGCAGTTCCCGGTACTGTCGGCATTGCCCCCTCATAGTGAGTGGCGAATTGCACCAACGGAATGGAATCGGCTTTCAGCTGTTTGATGAGTAAGGCTCGGCCTTTTTTCCAGGTGGTCATCAACAGGAAAATACACATGCCCAGTGCCAGGGGAAACCAGCCGCCTTGGTTGATCTTGAAGAGGTTGGAACTGAAATAGGCGCTGTCCACGGCGGTAAAAATACCGACCAAGGCTAAACTGGCAGGCAATTTCCAGCCCCAGATATGCCGTGCAACAAAATAGGCCAGTACAGTGGTAATTAACATGGTGCCAGTTACTGCAATACCATAGGCGGCAGCCAGACGATCAGAACTGCCAAAAGCAATGATCAGTATCGAGACGGCCACCATTTGTGCCCAGTTGATACCGGGTAGATAAATCTGGCCGATTTCTTCTTGAGAGGTGTGCAAGACGGCCATGCGCGGGCTGTAACCCAAGTGCATGGCTTGCTGGGTCATTGAGTAACATCCGGAGATCACTGCCTGGGAGGCAATAACAGTGGCAACGGTACTGAGCGCAATTAACGGGTACAGCGCCCAGGTCGGGCTCATCAGGTAGAAGGGGTTTTGCAGGGCTTTTGGTGTGGCGATCAATAAGGCACCCTGACCAAAGTAATTGAGTATCAATCCAGGAAATACTACAAAAAACCAGGCGCGCTGTACGGGTTTGCGACCGAAGTGCCCCATGTCTGCATATAACGCCTCAGCGCCGGTCAATGCCAGTACGGTGGCTCCCAGGGAAAAAAAACCTTCTCCGGGATCACGGATGAAGTACTTGATGGCATACCAAGGATTGATGGCACGGAGAACCGAAGGGACATGGGCAATCTGCACAATGCCGAGCAGACCCAGAATAATAAACCAGACGATCATGACGGGGCCAAACCAGCGACCCACTGCCGATGTGCCTTTTTTTTGTACCATGAACAGGGAAATAAGCACGATCAAGGCGATAGGTACTTCGTATTGAGTAAAGGCAGGGGAGGCGATACTTAATCCTTCTACGGCGGAAAGAACGGAAATTGCCGGGGTCAATACGGCATCGCCATAAAACAGTGAGGCACCGAACAGGCCGAGCAACATCAATATGCGGCCTGTTTTACCACCTTGGCGCAGTACCAGTGCCATCAGGGCCATAATGCCTCCTTCGCCCCGGTTATCGGCGTGCATGATAAACAGTACATATTTAAACGATACCACCACCATCAATGACCAGAACATCAGCGACAGTACGCCCAGGATATGTGCTGCAGTCAGGGGTACCGGATGATACGTACCACTAAAGACCTGTTGCATCGTATAAAGGGGGCTAGTGCCGATGTCGCCGAACACGACCCCCAGTGCAGCAATGGCCAGCGAATGCGTTGAGGTTTTTACAGTATTTTCACTTGCTGTGTTCATGGATAGATTCTTTGAATGCTAAATGGCGTGTTAGTTTTAATATTGGAAAGGAACTCCATTAAACTCAAAGCCCTCGTCAACATCTAGTATGCCGTCTTCTCCTTGAAAAAAATGTAAATGTTG
>JAJXWR010000095.1 GCA_021781515.1 Pseudomonadota bacterium | reverse complement strand
GGTGAGCGAGATACTGGAAGTGTGCTGCAGAACCAGCGGCAACGCATTGATCACAGATTGGTTGGCCTGGGTAAATACACAGTGGTATCCCAGTTGTTCATAGACATCCAGCAAATTCCGCTGGGCAGCGTCTAGCAAATCCATTTTATTCAGGATCAGTATGGCTGTCAGAGAACAGGCCTGTGCGGCGACCAGGAATTGATCAATCAGGCGACAGGATGGTTCCGGAAGAGCGGCCATCACCACCAGCAGTTGATCCACATTGGCGGCCACCGGTTTGGCATGGGCCTGACGGTGCGGTCGGGTTAATAATGAGGAGCGTGGCAAGAGGGAAGCAATTCGGCCCGGGGATTCCACCGTAATACCGGGACACCACAGAACCCGGTCACCAACGGCGAGCGGATCGTCGTTCGGACGCAGCAAACAACGAAATAACCGGTGGCGATCTGGCGGTTCCACTAACACCTGTTGTCCAAAATGCGCAACCACCAAGCCATTCTCTGTATTTTTGCCAAGGCAGCAGGCGTCGTCATACAGAGCGATTTCTGTAGAGGACTGGGTGCTCCGCAGGCGGCGCGCGGCTTTCTGACGGGAGGGCAATAACGGTGTGGGCAGAACGGTACTCCCTGAAAAAGTAGAAATGAGCAATGAGTACATGGCAAGCCTGCTGATTATATATCATGAGGCGCAAAGAGTGGTGGTTGCGTTTCAGTGGTAGCGAGTAAGGTGTATTAACAGCGGATCGCCACGGCCGGACGGGATAATGGCAGTGTGGTAAAACACAAAAGACGTGCCAATGTGTGGCTGTGGAAGACTTCATCTGTGAATTTTGGCGATTTTTGGGGCAATAACGAGGCGACAGTATTCTTGTTCCGGGTGTTTGCGAAAATAATCCTGATGTTCGGGTTCCGCTGGATAAAATACCGCAGCGGTGACGACTTCCGTCACCAGTGGAGACGTCCAGTTGCACTGGTGGCGCTGGAGAGCGTTAAGCACGCAGGCGTACTGTGTCTCCGAGTAAACTCCGATCAATGAGCGGTACTGTGTTCCACGATCATGGCCTTGACGGTTCAGTGTGGTGGGGTCATGGATCTGAAAAAAAACATCCAGGACCTCATTTAGCGTCCATTGCTCATTGTCCCAGCGGAGGCGTATGGCTTCTGCGTGTCCGGTATTGCCTTGGCAGACCTGTTCATAGGAGGGGAAAGGGGTGTGGCCCGCGGTATAACCGCATTCCACGGACAGCACGGGGTGTAAGGGTCGGTAGGCTGCGTCCAGGCACCAGAAGCAACCACCGCCAAGCGTTATAACTTCTGTCATTTTTTTATCATTTTTTCTCCGGTTTTTTGGTCACTATTGCCTGGTGTATCCAGATCTCAATTATTTTCATCATTCTGCTCAATTTGCGGTTGATAATGAGTTTCCAGATTTTTTATTCCTTCATTACTGATATAAAGAAGTGTTTTATTAGATGAGGCGAATTTGCTTTGTGCTTCTTCGAGTGTTTTTGTTGCCGGGCCCGTAAGGTTTGCACCTCCCATTAAAATATGTCCAGTACAATTAGGGTTAAATGCACAATCGCTGATAAATTTAAGCACTATATCTCGTTGGATTTTTTTGTCAGTTGTTTTGACATCAACCCTGGATTTATAATTCTGTTGATTAATTTTATTCGTAGGTAGTGTTTTACCAAGAGGTAATAGGCCTCCTGCCACTTCAGCTAATTCTTTCAGGAACTCAGGCGGATGAGTAATAAAGAGATCAGCACCCTGGTCTGCAGTGTTTGTCGTAGTTGGTCGAGTAACATCAACATTGTCTATAATCTGCCCTATTTTTGCCACGAGAATGAGGGCACGGAGTTCGCCATCTTTACCTTTGTTTGAGCTCATGACGCTCATTCACCCTAGCTTGACTACGACTGTGTTGTCAGATTTGTATTCGGTATATTTCGTTTTTAATAGAGAATATAAATTTGTAATTAATCTTAAAATTGACATGGTGTTGACTAATTCATCCTCTGAGTTTTCTATAGCATTGATTTTTACTTTTTTAAATAGGTCAATGAATTTTTTTTCTACAAAATTCAGTATCTCAGGGATTTTTTCATTTTGAAGGCAGTCAGCCTCTGAAAATTCGTCGGATCCCGCTTTTTCATAGATGATTAATTTGGCAAGCGGTGCCACTTCTATCAGATCATGAAGAATATTTTCATCAATAAAAGATGATGTAATGACCTCGCCGGTGTCTTCCAGATACCGACCATCATTATCATCTAATTGATATTTAATCAGGGTTAAATTATTTGACATATAGACTCCTGGTACAGGACTTTCATGCTAACTGTGGTTGGGTGATCAGTAACCATTTGTGACGAAGTTATTAATAGCCGACCCCAGCCGGGGGGATTAAAGAGATTATGAACTTGACAAAAAATTGTCAATAGTCTTTTGTTGCAAATCAAATTTGTGAATTTGTAAGGAAAAAATCAAAAGAGAGAGTGGAAGTACCAAAAACAGCCTCCAGCCAATACGATGGAATCTATCATTTTTCTCCGGTTTTTCGGTCACTGTTGCCCATTGCATTCAGTGAGTAATCAAGGCTTCAACCGAGGAGCAGTGATCAGGTATTGTTTTAAGGTGTTGCGACCGCTGGCTTTCGCCTGGTACAGGGCTTCATCGGCACGGAGAATGAGTTGTTCGGCACCCAGTGCCGCTTGTGGGATCATGCTGGCGATACCCATACTGGCTGTAACTTTGCCCCAACTGGAGAGTGCATGCGGTATTTCCAGTGCAGAAATGGCCTCCAGGATTTTTTGGCCGATAGGTAGCGCATGTGCCAGGGGCGTGTCAGGAAACAGCAGCACAAATTCTTCGCCGCCATAGCGGGCGGCCAAATCCCCGGGACGCCTGGCAAAGTCAGCAAGTGTCAGCGCAATGCGTTGTAGGCAGGCGTCGCCTTGTGGGTGGCCATAATGGTCGTTGAATTGTTTGAAGTGGTCAATGTCCAGCATCAATAATGTCAGTGGGGTTTCGCTGCGTTGCTGACGCATCCATTCCTGTTGCAGGTTTTCGTCAAACGCCCGGCGGTTGGCGATGCGGGTCAGTCCGTCGGTTGAGGTGAGTATTTCCAGGTGCAGCCGGGTATCTTCCAGTGTTTTATGTTCAAGGGCCAACAGGCGTGACTGCAGGAAATTCTGGCGTAGTGATAACTCCATAAGGTAGGTTCCTGACAACGAAAAGACGCTGCCTAATACCATGACAAATACTTGAATAGTGCACAGTTCCAGCGAGGCATGCAGGCGCCACAGGTGCAGCCCCAGTAGGCCGCTCATCAGGATTGCGGCGCGTTTTCCCCAGGAAAATTGCAGTCCTGAGATAACAAAAGCGCTGATGAGTACCAGTGTACTGCCAATAGCGTAATAATCACTGATGGGGGGTACAAACTGTTCGGAGACCAGCAATGTGGCAAAGTAGCAGACGGCGGCATTCAGGGTGATGAGTGGTTGCTGCAGTTTTTTTGAGCTTTCCTGCGTGGAATAGGCCAGACAGGTCATCAGGAACACCGAGGCAACAATGCGGATGTGCCAGGCGGCTGAGGCACCGGCAAAACCCATCCAGTAATCCCAAGGCGTCGGTGCAATCAGGGCAAGCAGACCCAGTAGCCCGGCGATCTGAATATGCAACTGATACCGGTCCGCATACATCTGGTTAAATTCTGTTTCGATGTCTGGTGGAAAGCGAAGGGTGGGTCTGGGATGTCTGGTAAATGTTGTGTAAACTGCACGGTAGTACTCGCCTTGTCTGTCGCTCATGACCAGTCTCCAAAGCGGATCACCCGGTTGCGGCCGCTGCGCTTGGCCCGATACAAGGCCTGATCAGCCTGTTGATAGAGTGTGGCGGTGTCTTGATTGGGGGTCGGAATCAGGCTGGCTACACCGATGCTGACGGTTACTGTGCCGTGTTGGGAGCGCAGGTGGGGAATGGCCAGTGCCAGAATTTCCGTGCGAACCGATTCGGCAATTGTCATTGCATCCGGCTCTGTGGCTCCGGAAAGGACGATGGCAAATTCTTCCCCCCCATAGCGCGCTGCCAAATCCCCTGGTCGTCGGGCGAACTGGCGTAGGGTCTGTGCAATATGGCGCAGGCAATTGTCACCGGCCGGGTGGCCGTAAGTGTCGTTGAACTGCTTGAAATAGTCGACATCAATCATCAACAGGGATAAGGTATCATTTTTACGCAGAGCGCGGGCAAACTCAGTCTGTAACGTACTGTCCAGTGTGCGGCGGTTGGCAATCAGTGTCAGGCCATCCATGGCAGTCAGATAACTCAGGTGGCGGTTATTGAGTGCCAGATCCTGATTGTCTAAATCCAGCAGGCGATGTTGCAGGTAATTTTGTCGTAGTGTCCGGTCGGAAAGAAAGTTACCAATCATGACAAACGTCAGACCAATGAGCAGAATGTACTCTCGGGCAATAGCCTGCACCATGGATTCTCGGTCGACGAGCCAGAAAAAAACATTATTCATGACCGTCAGCAAGAATGCACACAGCAGGCCGTAACCAAATTGCAGACGGGAAAGGACAAAAATAATCAGCATCACCAGCAGGATGCCTCCCTGATAATAATAACGGATCGGTGGGGTGGCCATACTGGCAAAGAGTAAGATCCCTAAGGTGCCGACTTGAGCGTCGATGACAATAAGCCACTGTAACCAAGGGCGAAGTGCGGGGCGGTAAGCGAGGAGGAAAACACACAGCATGCACAGGATAATGGTCAGCCGAACCCACCACATCTGGGAAAACTGTGCTGGCAACCATAACCAGTCACCCACGCCGCAGGCCAGTGTCGCCAACAGGCCGAGAAAAATAGCCAAAAGCATATGAGGACGGTATCGTTCATTATAGTATGTCTGATACTCCTGTTCAAGTTCGTGAGCAAACTTGAGGTGTCGGCCTTGGGCTTCCAATTGATCCGCAAGGATGTCACTGTCTGCTTCGGCAGGGTGAAAGGAGTGTTTTATCATCGCAACTGTAGTCCGGGCTGACTGAGTGGAGTATAGTAGATGCGTTTGGATTGAGTATTAATCGCTAATCCTTTTGCAGTCGGGTAGACAGTTTGCTGTGTTTTCCAGTAAGATTCTGCTCCGGAACAGGCAAGTCAGACTGAGCGAGAGGGATTTTACATCCTTCTCGCTTTTTTCTACGACCGATCATCTGTTGTTTTGAGTTGTGGTCCTGGGAGGTTGTTTTGAGTAAGCCAGCCCTGTTGGTTCTGGAAGATGGGAGTGTGTTCAGAGGAATTTCTCTGGGTGCCGAAGGGGTTAGTTGTGGAGAGGTTGTATTTAATACAGCGATGACCGGTTATCAGGAAATCCTGACCGATCCGTCGTATTGTCAGCAGATGGTAACCTTGACGTATCCGCATATTGGCAATACGGGTATTAATCGTGAGGATATGGAGTCAGACCGTCTGTGGGCTGCTGCGCTGATTGTCCGAAGCGCCAGTCCGGTCGTCAGCAGTTTTCGGGCGCACCAGAGTCTGCAGGACTATCTGGTGCAGCAAGGGGTATTGGCCGTATCGGACATTGATACCCGTAAGCTGACGCGGATTCTCCGGGAAAAGGGGGCGTTGAATGGCTGTCTGATGGCGGGTGAACGATTACACCGCCATGGTGTAGAAGAGGAAGCACTGGCGTTGGCCAGAGCGTTTCCCGGGCTGAAGGGAATGGATCTGGCCCGGGTGGTATCGATACAGGAACCTCAGACCTGGACCGAAGGAACCTGGTGCCTAGGACAAGGTTACCGTCCCGGTGCGCCGGTGCAATTTCGGGTTGTCGCTTATGACTTCGGGATCAAACGCATGATCATGCGGCTATTGGCAGATCGGGGTTGTGAGTTACTGATTGTGCCCGCACAAACGCCTGCCGACGACGTGCTGGCCTTGCGGCCGGATGGAATTTTGTTGTCCAATGGGCCCGGAGACCCGGAGCCTTGTGTGTATGCCATTGCAGCTATCAAGACCTTTCTGGAAAAGAAAATTCCCTTGTTAGGTATTTGCCTCGGGCATCAACTGTTGGCCTTGGCCTGTGGAGCCAAAACTGTGAAAATGAAATTCGGGCATCATGGGGCCAATCATCCGGTAGAAGATTTGCGCACGGGACGGGTACTGATTACCAGCCAGAATCATGGTTTTGCGGTGGATGAAACATCGTTACCCGATTGCCTGCAAGCCACCCATCGGTCTTTGTTTGATGGATCATTGCAGGGAATCCGGCGTAAAGATTGTCCGGCTATCGGTTTTCAGGGGCATCCTGAGGCCAGTCCCGGTCCCCGGGATGTTGCTGGCGTTTTTGATGAATTTATTGAATTAATGCGTGCCCATGCCTGAGGTTTTTCATGCCAAAGCGAACAGATCTCCGTAGTATTCTTATTATCGGGGCGGGCCCGATTGTGATTGGTCAGGCCTGTGAATTTGACTATTCCGGTGCCCAGGCCTGCAAGGCGTTGCGTGAGGAGGGGTACCGGGTCATTCTGGTGAACTCCAATCCGGCGACGATCATGACCGATCCGGCCATGGCTGATTCGACGTATATCGAACCAATCAACTGGCAAATGCTGGCCAGAATTATTGAAAAAGAACGACCAGAGGCCATTTTGCCGACTATGGGTGGTCAGACAGCGCTGAATTGTGCACTGGATCTGGATCGGCATGGTGTATTACAGCAATTTGGTGTTGAGTTGATTGGGGCGTCACGGGATGCGATTCGCAAGGCCGAGGACCGAGAACTGTTTGATCAGGCGATGCGGCGTATCGGCCTGTCCTGCCCCCGTTCTGGCATTGCCCATTCGATGGAAGAAGCGGCTGTTATTCTGGATTCGGTGGGGTTCCCCTGTATTATCCGGCCATCCTATACGTTGGGTGGGTCAGGAGGAGGGATTGCCTACAACAGGGAAGAGTTCGTCGAAATTTGCGAACGCGGCTTTGAGATGTCGCCGGTTCGTCAGTTATTGATCGATGAATCGTTGATCGGCTGGAAAGAATACGAAATGGAAGTTGTTCGCGATCGCAATGATAATTGTATTATTGTCTGCTCCATTGAAAATGTGGATCCCATGGGCGTGCATACGGGGGATTCAATTACGGTTGCCCCGGCGCAGACCCTGACGGACAAAGAATATCAGATCATGCGCGATGCGTCTCTGGCGGTACTCCGGGAAATCGGTGTCGAAACAGGGGGGTCGAACGTTCAGTTTGGTATCAATCCGGACGATGGTCGCATGGTCGTCATTGAAATGAACCCCAGAGTATCGCGGTCATCAGCGCTGGCCTCCAAAGCCACCGGCTTTCCTATTGCCAAGGTGGCAGCCAAACTGGCTGTGGGTTATACCCTCAATGAACTAAAGAACGATATTACCGGGGGGGTTACACCAGCCTCCTTTGAACCCGCCATTGATTATGTGGTTACCAAAATCCCGCGCTTTAATTTTGAAAAATTCCCCCAGGCTGCCCCAACACTGACGACGCAGATGAAATCTGTGGGTGAAGTCATGGCGATTGGCCGCACTTTTCAGGAATCCTTGCACAAGGCCTTGCGCGGACTGGAAGTGGGTGCGGACGGGTTTAATGCGCGGCTGAGTGCCGATCAGGATGAATTACTGGCACGGTTGCGCAATGAACTGCACACCCCAGGGCCTGAACGTATCTGGTATATTGGCGATGCCTTGCGTCTAGGTATGAAAATTGAAGAGTTGTATGAACTGACCCGGATTGATCCGTGGTTTCTGGTGCAGATTGAAGATCTGATCAGAACCGAGGATCAGATTCGCCTAGCAGGTTTTAGCGGGCTGGATCGAAATACTTTATTGGCGTTTAAACGCAAGGGGTTCGCCGATTCCAGGATTGCCAATCTGATCGGCGTGAGTGAGAAAGAAGTCCGGCGGCGGCGCACTGATCTGGCGATTCATCCCGTATACAAACGTGTAGATACGTGTGCGGCGGAATTTGCTTCCAGTACGGCCTATCTGTATTCGACCTACGAAGAGGAATGTGAAGCCCATCCGACGGGACGACGCAAGATCATGGTACTGGGTGGGGGGCCAAACCGTATTGGTCAGGGCATTGAGTTTGACTATTGCTGTGTACATGCGGTACTGGCCATGGCGGAAGACGGTTTTGAAACCATCATGGTCAACTGCAACCCCGAAACGGTATCCACGGACTATGATACCTCAGACCGTCTGTATTTTGAGCCGGTGACGCTGGAAGATGTGCTGGAGATTGTGCGTATTGAAAAGCCGGAAGGAGTCATTATCCAGTACGGCGGGCAGACACCGCTAAAACTGGCAAAGCATCTGGAATCGGCCGGGGTACCCATTATCGGCACCAGTCCGGATGCGATTGATCGGGCGGAAGACCGTGAGCGGTTTCAGCAGATGGTTGAACGTCTGAATCTAAAACAGCCGCCGAACCGTCTGGCTCGTTCGACCGAGGAAGGGGTACGTCTGGCGGCAGAAGTGGGGTTTCCTCTGGTGGTGCGGCCATCCTATGTATTAGGTGGTCGGGCGATGGAGATTGTCCACAATGAAGAAGAACTGCGTGGTTATCTGCGTAAGGCCGTTCAGGCATCGAATGAATGCCCGGTGTTGCTGGACCGGTTTCTGGATGATGCCACTGAGGTGGATGTGGACTGTGTCAGTGACGGTCAGCAAGTGGTTATCGGCGGAATAATGCAACATATTGAGCAGGCTGGTATTCATTCGGGAGATTCGGCCTGCTCCCTGCCTGCCTATTCACTGGCTCCAGAAGTACAGGAAGCGATGCGCCAGCAGACCGTTGCCATGGCGCGTGAACTGGGTGTTATTGGTTTGATGAATGTGCAGTTTGCGGTCAAGGGCAATGATGTCTATGTGCTGGAAGTTAATCCGCGAGCCTCGCGCACAGTGCCTTTTGTTTCCAAATGTATAGGCGTGTCGCTGGCCAAGGTGGCGGCTCGTTGTATGGTCGGAAAAAAACTTCAGGAACAGGGATTTACCCGGGAGATTATTCCGCACTATTTTTCAGTGAAAGAAGCGGTGTTTCCTTTTGCCAAATTTCCCGGCGTCGATCCAATTCTTGGTCCAGAGATGAAATCCACCGGTGAGGTCATGGGAGTGGGGTTGTCTTTTGCCGAGGCTTTTCACAAGGCTGTATTGGGGTCTAATGAACGGTTGCCGTTGAAAGGAAGGGCGTTTTTATCGGTACGGGATTCTGATAAAGTGCACCTGCCGGAACTTGGGCAGGCGCTGGTTCGCTTAGGTTTTGATCTGGTAGCCACTCGTGGAACCCAGAGAGATCTGGAAGCGGCGGGAATTCGTTGTGCCCGGGTTAATAAAGTGACTGAAGGTCGGCCGCATGTCGTTGACATGTTGAAAAATGGTGAGATAAACCTGATCATTAATACGACAGAAGGCAAACAGGCAACGCAGGATTCTTTTTCAATTCGTCGCTCTGCTTTGCAGGCCAAGGTCTATTATACAACGACGATCAGCGGTGCCCGGGCCGTGTGTCAGGCGATTGAAGTGGATGCAACGGCACAGGTGCGGCGTTTACAGGATTTACACAAGGAGATAGTTTGATGCATCGGGTTCCAATGACCAGTGAAGGCGCACAGGCGCTGCGAGAAGAACTGGAACGCCTGAAAATGACGGAGCGTCCCCACATCATTCAGGCAATTGCTGAAGCAAGGGCACATGGTGATTTGAAAGAGAACGCAGAATACCATGCGGCACGTGAACGTCAGAGTTTTGTGGAAGGACGGATTCAGGATATTGAATCCAAGCTCAGTCATGCCCATGTTATAGACATCAAGACCATGCCACCTGGCGAGAAAGTCATTTTCGGGGTGACTGTGGAAATACTTAATGTTGACACAGAGGAAACCAGGACCTATCAGATCGTTGGTGATGATGAGGCAGATATCAAAAAAGGTAAAATTTCGGTAAATTCACCGATTGCCAGAGCCTTGATCGGCAAATGCGTTGGTGATGTGGTATCCGTACAGACACCAGCCGCTTTGGTGGACTATGAAATCAGTGCAGTGAAATACCTGTAATGTCACGGGTGGTACTCGGGTCGTACAGGAACCGCTGACGGGTTGGGGATTTACCCGATCAAGCAATACAGAATTATTTTAAGGGAGAATGCAAGATGTTACGTTCAAGTAATCCGGTGTTGGGAAAAGTTCAGAACACGTATGAGCAGATAACTACGCGTAAGGCCACAATTTTAGGTACATCCAATAAGGCAGCCATGTTACTGGCGATGCTGACCGCCACGGCCGGCATTACCTGGCAACGCTTCCAGACGGATCCGGCCACTGCCATGCAATTGACAATGCTCGGGTTTTTTCTGGGGTTTGTGGCTATTATCGTCATGATGTTCCGGCCGCAGTGGTCAGGCGTTCTGGCACCGGCTTATGCATTGTCAGAAGGACTGGTGGTGGGGGCGGTGTCTGCGGCCTATGAACAGCAGTATGGTGGAATCGTGATTAATGCGGTGGGGTTGTCACTGGTCACCATGGCGGTCATGTTGTTGGCCTATATGACCGGTTTATTACGTGCCACCCCGGCTTTTGTACGTGGAGTGGTTGTTGCTACGGTGGGTGTGGCTGTTTTTTACTTGGTCGCCATGGTGCTGGGGATGTTTAATATTCAGGTGCCGTTGATCGCTTCACACTCACTGGCAGGGATAGGATTCAGTTTCTTCGTGACCGGCCTCGCAGCTTTTAATCTGATCATTGATTTTGCACAGATTGAAATGGCGGTCAAAGAAGGTCAGCCGGAATACATGGAATGGTACGGCGCTTCTGCCCTGCTGGTTACGCTGATATGGATGTACATGGAAATGTTGAGGTTGTTGGGAAAGTTGCGGGACTGACCAAAGTGTGAGCGCAAGCCCCTGGCTTTAGCCATGGGGTGAGCGAATGCAGTTTACGTATTTATTTTGTAATAATAATCAGCTATAATTCAACTATGTACAAAAATGCCGTTCCATACAAATC
>JAJXWR010000008.1 GCA_021781515.1 Pseudomonadota bacterium | reverse complement strand
GGGTTACAGAACATACAGCAGGGATATTTAATTTCTGCGAACAGGTGAACAATCCAGCCCAAAAAATTGAACGTCTGCAACGTCGCCTGTCTCGGCAGCTGCGAGCCAATAATCCAGACAACTTCAAGGCTGACGTGCTTAAACGCCAAGGGAACAAGACAGTGGTGGCCTTGGGAACGGTGATCAAGGGCAGGAAGCAATGGAAGCAATCTGTGGCACAGCAGAAGACACAGCACATGATTGCTGCCTTGCAGGCGCAGGCAACGAAGTGCCGAGCCAATTCACATGGCGCAGACATTAATGACTTACTCAGTGTTGCCAGAACATGGCGGCACGATAATGTGAGTGTGTTATCGCTACAAAAGAACTATGGGCGTAGTGTGAGTATACGCGCCCCAGGACGATTTATGAGCGAGTTGAAACGGAAGGCTGAAAGAGCCTGCGGGGATACCATCGCAGTAAACGTCCGGCAGTTGAAGACCTCCCAATACGACCACAGCACGCAGACCTATACCAAGAAAAGTCTGCGTGTACGCGTCCATATCTTTGGAGATGGACGTGGAAAAGTAGACCGTGATATTTACTCGGCATTTTTAGCAAAAAATGCCGTGCGGTCTACCGCCAGAGTGGATGGCAACGTCGTTGAGCGTTGGTCGCATGATCCTGAAGTGTTAGAAGTGGCATGGCAGCTCCTTGCGCCATCGCTTCGGGAGAAACAACTGTTTGTACCGAGAGACGGCGTGATGAGCACGAGTACCCACAGGCCCCGCACACGCCTTGGCGCGAACCCGTGTCAGCCGATAAACTGCAAACCCGTTTGGCACCGTTGTCGTCGAGCCGCTTCTTTGCAAAAAGGGACACTCAATGGGTCGCCAAAGGGAGGAACGTCGAGTCCTTGGAGCAGTTTGCGTCAAAAGTTCTCTGCTTGGTCTGAGTAGGAGTAATATCCTATGCCCCAAGATAAACAGAGAACCCCCTGGCTTTAGCCATGGGGAGTGTCAGATCGAAAGCCATGTCAGACATTGCTATTTTCGCTGCCATGAATTGATCGCTATGGCCGGAAAGTAAAACCGCCACATCCACATCGCTATCGCGATGAAACTCACCTCGCGCACGACTGCCGAACAGAATGGCACTGCGCACCGGAAAAACTGCTGCTACGCGTTCAAGAAAGGCCAGTACCGTCTGTGTGGTTGCTGCATCGAGCGGATGATTTGCAAGGGTGTGCATGGTGCGCCTATCAATCAAATTATCCGACTTGACTATACTCACACAACGGGGAGGAATCAATCAAGTATTTCCGAATACCCATGAATTTTTACTATTATTTCGCTGTATTATCCACATGGATAGTTGCCATATCGACCAGTAGGAGCGGACGATCTGCGAACGTACAGTGACTCATAAAAACCTTGATGTCAAGGTTGCTGGGGCGTTGCGGTTTTCTTCGTACCGATATCAACCAAATGCGGATCAATCTTATGCGCAGCTAGGTGTAACTATTTTAGGAACAGTAGGTGTAATGAGTTATTACAGCGACATACAACTGGAAGCCATGATGGCTGACCTGGAGTCAGATTGTGTGGAGCGCAAACAGTCTTTTCAGGGAGATTTCCCAAGAAAAGTGCGAGAGGCTGTCTGTGCATTTGCTAATGATCTGGCAGGACATGGTGTGCCTGGCGTGCTTTTGATCGGTGTACACGACGATGGAACAATTATTCCCGATTTTGTTGTAAGTGATGAACTGTTGTTGAGCCTTGCCAGTATCAAGACCGACGGAAATATCGTGCCGCCACCGACATTATTTGTGGAAAAAAAATTATTGCGTGGTAGCCGGGTGGCGGTAATCACCGTCTTACCTTGCGATACACCTCCCGTGCGTTACCAAGGGCGAATTCATGTACGATGGGGGCCTCGCAGGGGTCTCGCGACGGCACAGGACGAGCGCCTACTCAACGAGCGTCGCCGTCATCGCGATCGGCCTTTCGATGTGCAGCCGGTGCGTGGTGCTGACCTTTCGGATCTCAATCGGCTACGCTTCGAGCAGGAATATTTGCCATCGCTTGTTGCACGTGACGTGTTGGAGGCAAATGGCCGAAGCTATGAACAAAGGTTGGCTGCAACCAAAATGGTGATTGGAGAAGAAGAACCGACGCCGACTACATTGGGGTTGCTAATTATCGGCAAATCGCCCTCGGAATGGTTACCTGGGGCCTATGCACAATTTCTGCGGCTGGCAGGTGGTGATCTGACCGCACCAGTGATGGATGATGAACCGATTCATGGCACGGTGGCCGACCAGATTCGGCGGCTGGAAGAAAAGCTTGCTGCACATAATTTTCGTGGTGTGCGGTTCAGCGATGTTGCCACAGAAGATCGCCGTGAAACGTATCCAATGAATGCCTTGCGGCAGTTAGTACGTAATGCTTTTATGCACAGAAGCTATGAGGCAACGAACACTCCAGTGAGAGTGTACTGGTTTGATGACCGCATTGAGATTCACAATCCCGGTGGTTCCTTCGGTTGCGTAACCCCAGAGAACTTTGGTCAACCCGGCATTACCGACTATCGTAATCCTGATCTGGCCGAGGCGATGCGTGCCTTGGGCTATGTGCAGCGCTTTGGTGCCGGAATTGCCATAGCGCGCAAAGCGCTGGGTCAGCGGTTGCGCTTTGAGGTACAGCCCGGCATGGTGGCTGCATTCATTAAAGGGGACGAGACATGACGGCGCACATCACATTTTTTAATAACAGAGGGGGGGTGGGCAAAACGTCACTCGTTTATCACAGTGCTTTCATGTTTGCGGAAAAGGGGTTTCGTGTTTTGGCAGTGGATCTCGATCCGCAATCCAGTTTGTCAAGCATGGCGCTGGACGAATCGAGGCTTGAGGCGTTGTGGCTCGATGATGAGCATGCTCTCACGATGTATGGTGCAGTGGCTCCCTTGTTTAACGGTACTGGCGATGTGTGTCCGGTACATATAGAGCCATTAGGCGATCTCTTGGGGTTGCTGGTGGGGAACCCGGCACTTTCACCGATCGAAGAGGCGCTTTCTACCGGATGGCCACGCTGCCTTGATGGGTGTGAACGTACGTTTCGTGTTACCACTGCGTTCTGGCGAGTGATTCACGAAGCGGCAAAACGGTATCAAGCCGATGTGGTGTTGTTGGACGTTGGCCCGAATCTGGGGGCCATCAACCGTTCTGCATTTGTGGCATCCAGTCATGTGCTGATGCCGGTAGCACCAGATTTGCTGTCGCTGCAAGGTCTGAAAAATCTGGGGCCTATGTTGCGCAAGTGGCGCAGCGCATGGGCGGCGGCACTTCCATACGCCCCCGGTACTCTTGGGGAAATGCCACTGGGCGATATGTCTCCGCTAGGCTATGTATTGATGCAACAAGTCGAGCGTTTTGGGAATTCTGCCAGGGCATACACCAAGTGGCAGACGCAGTTGCCGATAGCCTATCGCACCAGCGTTTCAGGGGAAGAGGCTGCCGAGTCTAATGACCACCAGATTCATCGCCTCAAACATTACCGCAGCTTGATGCCGATGGCTATGGAAGCTCGCAAACCGATGTTTAGTTTGACCAATGCTGATGGAGCAATCGGTGCGTATCAAACCAATGTGCAACAATGCCATGATGACTTTTCAGCGCTGGTGACAGCGATTGCTGCTCGCACGGGGTTACAGAAAAGCACCTGATGCAACATCGCAGCGAATCAGTATGACCAAAGCGTGCAATTTGCGCATGGCTATGTGCTGATTGACCGGCATTACTCAGTAAAAATGATAGACGCCCATCGACAGTGTATTCAGAGACTTGGAGTTTTTTTGCCAGCGTTGCCATTCGCAGCGCAAACTGAGGTTGCGTAACAGCGTCTGGTTCCAGCTGGCCTGAGTACGCCACCAGCACCCCAACGATTGCGTCATGCACAACGGTTCGATGGACAGCTGGGTATGGGTGTTGTCTATTTGTTGCGTGAGACCCAAATTCAGGCCGACGCCGGTGGCCGCTCCAGTAACACTGGGGCCCAGCCAGTTGATGGTTTCAAGCAGACCATGAACGATCTGGTTTTGAGAGGGCGTCGACCAGGCCATCCCCATCCCGGCGCTGACACTTTCTACGACATGGGTATGTACCGCATCCAGTTGCTGATGTTGAATCGGCATATCTTCAGCACCCAGATGCAATTGCCAGGACAGGGGATGCTGTAAAGCGGAGCGGGCGGCATAGGACTGTATGTCCAGTAGTGTGAATGAATTCAGGTGCAGGTGGCGGTCCTGTTCCCGGTACTGTGCCTCTAGATCCAGAAAATCAATACTGGCACCGGGGCGGTAGCCTCGGCTATCTTCTGCGTCGGTATGATAGGCTGGGTGTCCTCCAGCATTGAGGATGGGGTGGCCCTGACGCAGGCCAGTAAGTGCGTAGAATCCGGCACTGTCATGTCCTTGAGCGGGATTGGTGGTTGGCCAAGGCATTGGTGCCGGAGCTATCTGCTGTCCCAGTGCTGCTCGCTGTTGCAGCAGACTGAGTTGCAGCGTGTGCTGACGTGGTTGATCAACAAGGGGGGTGTCATGAACCAGTCCCAGTAGTCCACTGGCCGTTTCCAGTGCGGCGGCTGCATCGGCACTAGACAAGACTGAAACGCAGTTGGCCAGCGGATGCCCCGCCAACAAGACAGCGGCGCACTTATTGACGGCAGGTGGATTGGTGGCAATCCGGTACTGGACCTGAGTGGCGTGTGCCGGCCGGAAATAGACTGAACTGACGAGAGGGGAGTGATGTACTACATAACGGATGGTGTCGGCAGGGATGGCATAGGTGTTAAATCCAGACGAAAGATGCAGTGCCGGGTTGGCCGTTTCCAGCAAACGCAGCAGTTCATTGGCGCAATTATCGGTAAAAAAATAGTAGGGAAAGGTCACGTCCTGCAATTCCCATACATGTGCCAACAAGCGATCAATGTCTGTCGTACTGAGGTTCAGGCTGTACTCCCAGAGATCCCGGTCTTCAATAGCAATGTACTGATTGACTTTTTCATAGTAGGGCATCAGGCTGTACTGCCCCGGATAACCACCACTCAGGCCTTTGATGGCAAAAATAATCCCATTGGTTTCGCGGGTGGCGGCGGCATAGCTGATGGCATAGCTGAGTAAGGGGTCTGGAGTGGGCCAGACGGAATCCAGTCTCAAAAAGGTGTGGCCAAACATGGAAGAAGGGTTGTTCGTGTAATCACTGGCAAAAATCAGGCTAATATGTTGGGTCGCCAAGGCAGCGCGCCACTTGTTGTACTGATTACAAGGAACAATGGGTAAATCGTGCAGCCGTGATCCCAGTTGCTCTCTGAGCCAGTTCAGCCGAGCCGGCAGACGGCATTGTGGGTGATTGTCGCCCTCAGGAAGAGGGGTGTAGAAGCCTTGCAGATCCGCTACCAGTTCCGCAGTTGGAGACTTTGCTCCGGTGCTGGCCAGAAAAAACAGCGAACCCTGCGCTTTGCTGCCTGCGAGGGTTCGCCGATGCCTGGAGGCCGGGTAATGTAGCAGACGCAACCAGTAGGGGTGGTGCGCTAAATCCATCCGTTGTGCCTGATCCAGAGCCTCGGTCAGACTGGCACAGGCTGGGGTAGGCACAAAGGAATACAGCAGCAGAAAAAAAAACAGCAGTGGTGTTGAGACGAACAAGATCCTCACCTCCACCGTTGAGGTGGAGTGTGAGGAAGATCGATCGGTGCGACGCCGTATCAACTGGCGTAAGGGGCCAGTTGTTGATCCTGACGCAACAAGTTTTCCAGTACTTGTACGACATTGCCGGCATTTTGTTGAGGTTGGGGGAAAATATCCCGGTAATGCGATTGGGTAACAGCAAAGAAATGGGCTTTAAGGGGGGTTGGGATTTTCAGTAGATCAGCCATGGTGTTTAAGGTTTCGCCCTGACCCACTGACATGTCATAGGCCAGTTGATCCAGATTGGAACCAGTAAACTCGGTTAAGCGTACCTTAGAGGTAATGGTGCCGTTCGGAGAACATCCCAGGGTGCCGGTAGTGATACCAAAGGTCTGATTACCGAAGGTTCCATTGGTGGTTACGGCCAGTACCTTCGGGACTACGCCGGATTGGCCGGCCCATAAGGCAGTACCTGCTCCACAACCGGTATCCTGATCCGCCAGTACCGGTAACGCCAAAACCGCCGAAACGGTTGCTGCTACAAATAGTTTGATCATAAGGTTATCCTGAAGTTAAATGGTTGTTTGAAGCGCATCCAGTATAGTTCATGTGGAAGACGTTGCAAAAATAGAAAGAATAGATGCATACAGGCGGTTACTGCTAAAATTTCACAGTATGGCGAGCGGGTAATTCGCTGAGATCAAACAGGTTTTAGTGAATTGAGGCAACAATCCTGGGGCAATAGGTGCATTTGTGCAGGATATGCACTATACTCCCGTTGCTGATCGACGTGTCAGCCAAGGAATTGTAGTGTGATAAAACACATTATATTATCTGGTATTTTTCAGGAATTGACTTCATGCGTTTAAAAATTTCGTTAGCTTTATCGGCAATGGTGGCTGCTTCTTTGTCGGGTTGTTCTTACATGCCTTACCAGGGTGGTTTTTTATACTCACAGCATACAATACCGTTGGCGGTGCGCGACAATGCGACTGCCTGCAATAAAAAAGGGGAATCCACTGAAATGAATATTCTGGGTCTGGTTGCCCAGGGCGATTCAAGTATTGATGCTGCGAAGCGTGCTGGTGGAATTACTAAAGTGGGAAGTGTCGATACTTCCTATACCAGCATTCTGGGGCTTTATGGACAGACAACCACTATAGTCTGTGGCGAATAATCAGAACGTGACGGTAATAAGTGCATCTGTTGCATTGTTTAGTTGCATTGTTTAGTTGCATTGTTCCGTAGGTAGATTGTTCCGTAGAATGTTTTGATGTGATGGCGGGAGTATCGTATTCCCGCCATTGTTGTTCGGTTTAGAAACCGATTCGCTCATGGCAGTTTAATTACCTCATTTATCCACTGATTTAAACCAGCAGCTTGCTGATTTCTTTGAGGCGAATCGGGTCGGTGGACAGACGTTTCATGCTGTTGAGCAGGCAGCATTAAAGGACTGGCTTAAAACGCACTCTCCGGGTAACCAATGATCCTCTCCTAATCAGGGTATCGACTATCCTGTTGCGTTTCTTACGCAGTTCGGTGTCTGCGTACCAGACGCTGTTGATATTTAGCCCATCAGTCTCCGTAACCTAGGCATAACTGCTACAAAGTTCAGTATTGCCAGGAAATTTTTTGCTTTTTTCTCACCGAGTAGCAATACGGCGAAAATTCCGAACCTGTGAAGATTGAGCCTTCAGTCAAAATCACGGTGGCAGCACTGTTAGAGCAGGTCGTTTGTAAAAGAGGGCTTGCTGCTGATCATGGTCGGGATGCTGTAGTCGAAAGACGAGAGTCAGGATTCCCCAACAGATTCGCTCTTAGAACCTATGCCTTTAGGCATGGGGGAGGTTTAGTGGTGGGGTTTATTGTGCAGGTGGCGCTGAGTGATAGAACAAATTTACCCTGTGGATGCCACTTAAGTATCCGCAAACGAGGCCAACGTAGTGTAGTATAGGGGTATTTCAGCGTGCAGTATTGTGGTGGGTAAAAAGAGGCTGAGCTTCTGGATATGCACTGTGTAGGTAATAAATGATCGGGATGTTATGTTAGACCGGATTCGAATTGTTATGGTGCATACAACGCACCCGGGAAATATAGGTTCGGCGGCACGTGCCATGAAAACGATGGGGTTGTCCCGGCTGGTGCTGGTGCAACCTTTGTTATTTCCCCATGCAGAGGCGACGGCGCTGGCTTCAGGAGCAGCGGATTTACTGGAATCTGCTCAGGTAGTTCCTGATCTGGGCTCCGCATTGGCCGGTGTCCATCTGGTTGTAGGTACCAGTGCCCGGCAGCGGCATATTCCCTGGCCTCGGGTGAATGCGCGTCACGGCGGGGAGATGCTGGTGCAGGAGGCAGCGCAGCACGAAGTGGCGGTGGTGTTTGGTCGAGAGGATCGGGGGCTGACCAATGAAGAGTTGCATCAATGTCATGTGCATCTGGAAATCCCAACGAATCCGGATTACGGCGTATTGAATGTGGCGGCGGCCATGCAGGTGGTCTGTTATGAGTTGCGTATGGCTTATCTACAGGCAGGAGGAATGGCGGCGGTCGGGGGCTGTCCGGTGTTCATGCCATGGCCGGAGACGGTATGGGATGAGGAATTGGTGCCCCATGAGGCGATGCCGGGTTTCTATGAACATTTGGAGCAGGCCATGACGGCGGTTGGTTTTCTTGATGTTGCCAATCCCCGGCAGGTGGTGACCCGGGTACGTCGGCTGTTTCAACGGATGCGTATGGACCGTCTGGAATATAATCTCTTGCGTGGATTCTTTAAAGATATACTGCAATCCTTGGCGCACCGGGAGGAGAATCCTTGAGCAATACTGATAACTGAAGAGTGGCGGTGTGGCTGGTATGGTTGATTGGGGTGCTTTGTGTCATGAGTTTCTGGAATGAATTGCGTGAGGATATCCGTTCGGTGTTTGCTCGGGATCCGGCGGCGCGGACGACGTGGGAAATTGTGCTGACCTATCCGGGGATTCATGCGTTGATTCTGCATCGTCTGGCGCACCGGCTTTGGTTGGCGCAATGGTTTGGTCTGGCGCGCTGGATGTCCACGGTCTCCCGTTTTTTGACGGGGATTGAAATTCATCCCGGGGCGCAGATTGGACGGCGTTTTTTTATTGATCACGGTATGGGGGTGGTTATTGGTGAAACCGCCGAGATTGCTGATGATGTGACGTTATATCATGGTGTTACCCTGGGAGGAACGAGCTGGTATAAGGGCAAGCGTCATCCGACACTGGAAAATGGCGTGGTGGTGGGTGCGGGTGCAAAAATTCTTGGACCGATTGTCGTGGGGGCGGGCGCCAGAATCGGTTCTAATTCAGTGGTGACCCGGGCAGTTCCTGCAGGGGCGACGATGGTGGGGAATCCGGCCCGGATTGTGGCCAAAGGCATTGATCCGCATGAAGAAGCCAAAAAAGATATTGCCCGGCGTATGGGATTTGATGCGTATGGCACTAGTCGGGACGATGGGCCGGATCCGGTACTGGTGGCGATTCGGGCGTTACTGGATCATATGCAGGCCACTGATCGGCGGATGAATGGGATGTGCAAGGCATTGCATGAATTGACCAGCAGTTTTAAGGACGCTGAGACACCGGCGCTGAAAGCGGAAGATTTTGGGGTGATTGTTGAAGAAATTCCCCCTGATTCTAAACTTGACTAATTTACTTGGTTATGCAAAAATATCCTGAAATAAGGTGACGTGATGGGTGGTGTAAAATGCGTTTAACGACCAAGGGGCGTTATGCCGTAACCGCAATGCTGGATCTGGCGTTGTACAGTCAAACGGGGCCGGTGAGTCTGGGTGATATTTCCAGACGTCAGTCGATTTCTGTATCCTATCTGGAACAATTATTTGCCAGGCTGCGGCGCAGTGATCTGGTAAGCAGTGTGCGCGGGCCGGGAGGAGGCTATTTGCT
This sequence comes from Pseudomonadota bacterium, assembly GCA_021781515.1. Classification (GTDB taxonomy): domain Bacteria; phylum Pseudomonadota; class Gammaproteobacteria; order Pseudomonadales; family Moraxellaceae; genus JAJXWR01. Next base: position 40,776 of record JAJXWR010000008.1, on the reverse strand, counting down.
GAGTCGTCCCTCTGCCGATATTTTTATTGCTCAGATTATTGATGCTGTTAATGAATCAGTGGATGCAACCCGTTGTGGCGGGCAGGGAGACTGTCAGGAGGGGTTGACCTGTCTGACGCATGAATTATGGTCTGATCTGAGTGCGCAGATTCACGGGTTTCTTTCGGCCATTAGTCTGCAACATTTGATGAACAACCGTGAGGTGCAGGCGGTTGCTGAAAGACAGGCGCAGCGAGTAGAAGGTGGTGTTGCAGACATAATCTTGCCAGAGCAGACGGCTGTGGAATCAGGTGCTCGTCTTAATCTAGTGCAGGCATGACGTGCTGATCATCTAATGCTTCATTAGCGGGTAGTGAGCAGGCAATAAGCGTAATTTTTCTGGAGAGTAATATGTCGATGTTGCCCATTTATCTGGATTATGCGGCCACGACACCGGTGGATCCGCGGGTGGCAGAAAAAATGCTGCAGTGCCTGACGATGTCCGGTAATTTTGGTAATCCGGCCTCTAGGTCACATGTGTTCGGCTGGAAAGCGGAGGAAGCGGTCGAAATTGCGCGTGATCAGGTGGCGGCACTGGTGCATGCAGATCCACGGGAAATTGTCTGGACGTCGGGTGCTACCGAAGCGGATAATCTGGCCATTAAAGGGGCTGCCCACTTTTATCAGAACAAGGGCAAGCATATTATTACCTCCCGGATTGAGCACAAGGCGGTGCTGGATACCTGTAGGCAATTAGAGCGCGAAGGTTTTGCAGTAACCTGGCTGGAACCTGAGCCGGAAACAGGATTGATTCATCCTGAGGCAGTGGCTGAAGCGCTGCGACCTGAGACCATTCTGGTGTCGCTGATGCTGGTTAATAATGAAATCGGCACACTGACGGATATTGCAGCGGTGGGGGCATTGACCCGGGAGCGTGGCGTTCTGCTGCATGTGGATGCAGCGCAGGCCACCGGCAAGGTGGACATTGATCTGCGCACGTTGCCGGTGGATCTCATGAGTTTTTCGGCACATAAGACCTATGGGCCCAAGGGGGTGGGTGCACTCTATGTGCGTCGTAAACCCAAAGTGCGTATTGAGGCACAGATCCATGGTGGCGGCCATGAACGAGGGATGCGTTCGGGAACGTTGCCGACGCATCAACTGGTGGGTATGGGTGAGGCCTTTCGTCTGGCGGCTGAGGAAATGCAGGCCGAGCAGCGGCGGCTGCTAGGGTTGCGTCAGCAACTGTGGCAGGGACTGGAATCGCTGGAACAGGTCACTCTCAATGGGCATGCGGAACAGCGGATTGCCGGCCTGCTCAATGTCAGTTTCAATTATGTAGAAGGTGAATCGCTGATCATGGCACTGAAGGAACTGGCGGTGTCTTCCGGTTCGGCCTGTACTTCCGCCAGCCTGGAGCCTTCCTACGTTCTGCGTGCCATTGGGCTACCGGATGAACTGGCCCACAGTTCGCTACGCTTCAGTCTTGGGCGCTTTACCACTGAAGCCGATATTGCGCAGGTGATAGTCAAAGTCAGGCATGCCGTGGAGCGCCTGCGTGAATTATCACCACTATGGGATATGTACAAAGAGGGTGTGGATCTCAAGTCGGTGACTTGGGCGGCACACTAGGCGTTACCGCAGCGGTAGTGAATTACAGGAGAACGGTCATGGCTTATAGTGAAAAAGTGTTGGATCACTATGAAAATCCTAGGAATGTAGGATCGCTGGCGCAAAATGATGCTCAGGTGGGAACGGGTATGGTCGGCGCACCGGCCTGTGGAGATGTCATGCGTTTGCAGATCCGGGTCAGTGAAGAGGGCATCATCGAAGAAGCCCGTTTCAAAACTTATGGGTGTGGTTCTGCCATTGCTTCCAGTTCGCTGGTGACGGAGTGGGTTAAGGGAAAATCGCTGGAGGAGGCAATGACCATTCGTAATACGCAAATTGCTGAAGAACTGGCGTTGCCACCGGTGAAGATTCACTGTTCGGTTCTGGCAGAAGACGCAATCAAGGCGGCGATTGCCGATTATCGGCAAAAACAGCAGGCTTCTTGAATCCGGAGGGTCATGATGAGCGTAACGGTAACCGCAGCAGCCGCACAGCATATCGCCCATTCTTTGAAAGCTCGGGGCAAGGGTCAGGGTGTGCGAGTGGGAGTACGTACCAGTGGTTGTTCAGGATTGGCGTATGTACTTGAATTTGTTGATGATACTGAGGCTGTTGACCATGTTTTCGAGTCTCAGGGGGTGAAGGTGATTGTCGATCCGAAAAGCCTGGTTTATCTGGAAGGCACCGAACTGGATTTTGTTCAGGAAGGTTTAAACTCGGGGTTCAAATTCAATAACCCCAATAAAACCGGCGAATGCGGGTGTGGTGAAAGCTTTACGGTATAGGTCAGTTGTTCATGTTGAATTATTTTCACTTATTCAGTTTACCTGAGTCGTATCAGGTGGATGCGACGGCATTGAGTCAGGCCTATCAACGGTTGCAGAATCAGTATCATCCGGATCGGCACGTGGGCAAACCGGCAGAGGAGCAACACCGTACCTTACTGATGGCATCGGAGGTTAACCGGGGCTGGAAAGTGTTACGTTCACCTGTGGAGCGGGCCGGGCATTTGCTGGAAATTCATACCGGGCAGGTAGAGACATCGGGCGTGGTGCTGGCGGCGGCATTTTTGCTGGAACAGATTGACTGGCGGGAACAACTGGAAGCGGCCGCCAGTGAGTCGGCGCTGCTGCAAATACAGCAGAGTACCTTGCAACGTCTGGCAGAGGAAGGAGAAAAGTTCGCTGCGGCACTGCAACGTCAGGAATGGACTGAGGCGCGATTGTATCATGCATATATGCAGTTTTTTCAACGGCTCTGCGAGGAATCGCTGGCTCGGCTGGAGCGACTGGATGAGGAGAAGCAATGACACTGCTGCAAATTGCGGAGCCCGGATCGCAGCGCCCGGCACCTCAGCCTAAATGGGCAATAGGCATTGATCTGGGGACCACCCATTCGCTGGTGGCGCTGGTGCAAGACGGACGTCCCGTGGTGTTGGCGGATGCAGAGGGAGCGTCTTTGTTACCCTCCGCCGTTTACTTTAGTCCGCAAGGCGAGGTGCTGGTCGGTCAACCGGCATTAACAGCCGGGTTGCAAGAGGCCGAGCAGTTGGTAACTTCGGTGAAACGTCTGATGGGGCGCAGCCTCTCTGATGTTGAAGATGAACGGCGCTGGTTACAGCCACTGGGAGCCAAAGAGGGGAGTGTGGTGTTGCATACCCGTCAGGGCTGGGTATCGCCGGTGGAATTGTCGGCCCATATCCTGCGTACACTGGTACAGCGGGCGACACAACACAGTGGTGACGCACTGGTAGGTGCGGTGATTACCGTTCCTGCCTATTTTGATGACGCACAACGCCAGGCCACTCGTGATGCGGCACGTCTGGCGGGTATACGGGTACTGCGGCTGCTGAGCGAACCGACGGCAGCTGCCGTCGCTTATGGTCTGGATTATGGGGCCGAAGGCCTGCATCTGGTCTATGACTTAGGGGGCGGTACCCTGGATGTGTCGGTGTTGCGTTTGCAACGCGGTGTTTTTGAGGTATTGGCGACCGCCGGTGATACCGCCTTGGGCGGCGATGACCTTGATTTAGCACTGGCGCACTGGTTAGAGGCGCAGTCGGGTCAGCATCCTGAAGAGAGCAGTTCCATATTTGCTTTACGTACGTTTGCCAGGCAGATCAAACACCGTCTGAGTCAGGAAGAATCCGTTGCCATTGAGTTTTCAGGCTGGAGTGGCGTAATTCACCGTACGGACTTTGAAAAACTCGCCATGCCCTGGGTCGAACGTAGTTTGCGTTGTGTGCGCCGGGCGTTGCGTGATGCCGGGGTAACACCTCAGGATATCCGTGAAGTGGTACTGGTCGGTGGATCAACGCGCATCCCCCTGGTGCGACAACAATTAAAAACCTTGTTTGGTCGCCCCTTATTACAGCAGATTGATCCCGATTGCGTGGTGGCTCTGGGGGCGGCCTTGCAGGCGGATGTACTGGCGGGCAATCGTCCGGAAGTGGATATGTTGTTGCTGGATGTTTTACCGTTGTCGTTGGGACTGGAAACGATGGGGGGCTTGGTTGAGAAAATAATACCAAGAAATACACCGATTCCGGCGAGTCTGAGCCAGCAGTTTACGACGTTTAAAGACGGACAGCGTGCTCTGGCGCTGCATGTTGTACAAGGTGAACGGGAAAAGGTCAGCGACTGCCGTTCGCTGGCACGGTTTGAATTACGTGATCTGCCGCCTAAAGTGGCCGGTGCCCTGAAAATCAATGTTTGTTTTCAGGTGGATGCCGATGGGCTGCTGTCGGTGTCGGCGCATGAGCCGGAATCGGGGGTACGTAATGAAATTCAGGTCAGGCCCTCTTATGGCTTGAGTGAAGAAACCATTACTGCCATGTTGCGGGCGGCCTACGAACGGGCCGCTCAGGACAAGGCCGAGCGACAACAACTGGAGCACCGGGTAGAAGCGCAACGTTTGTTGTTGGCACTTGACGCCGCTTTGCGGCAGGATGGTGAACGGTTACTGGAATCCAGTCAGTTCAGGCAATTGCAGCAAATGATGCAAGCCCTGCAACTGGCTCTGGAACGTGATGAATCGTCGGGCATTGGTCGTCTCATGCAGCAGTTGGAAGTACAGAGTCAGGAGTTTGCTGCACGGAGAATGAATGCCGGTATCCAGAAAATACTGGAAGGCCGGTCCGTGGATGCGGTAGAAGAGGACAAAATTCATGACTGAAATTGTGTTTTTGCCGCATCCAGACATTTGTCCGGAGGGGGCGGTGATTCAGGCGCAACCCGGTGAAACCATTTGTCAGGCCGCCTTGCGGCAACAGGTGGAACTGGAGCATGCCTGTGGCTGTGCTTGCGCCTGTACGACCTGCCATGTCATTGTTCGGGAGGGTTTTGCCTCGTTATCAGCGATGGATGAACTGGAATCCGATTTGTTGGACCAGGCTTGGGGGCTGGAAATGGAATCCCGACTGTCCTGTCAGGCGGTCGTGGCACAGACGGATCTGGTGGTCGAGATTCCTCGTTACAGCATCAACCACGCCAAGGAGTGAACGGCATGAAATGGAGCGATAGTCGGGAAATTGCCTTGGCCCTGTGGCAATTACGGCCGGAGCAAGATCCAAAAACACTGCGGTTTACCCAACTGCGTCAGTGGGTGCTGGAATTGCCTGGGTTTGATGATCAGCCAGCGCATTGCGGGGAACGCCTTCTGGAAGCAATTCAGCTGGCCTGGATGGAAGAATATGAGGATTGAGCACTAAAATCAGCTAATTTTTGCGGCTTTTGCGCCGCAAGCGCATTTCAGTACTGTTCAGTGGCACGGTGTCTGCGTATAATCCCATCGCAATTTTGCAGTATCAGCAGAACGGTGAGAATTGAACCATGGCTATTGAACGTACACTTTCTATTATCAAACCTGATGCGGTCGCTAAAAATGTGATTGGTGCCGTGTTGTCACGTTTTGAACAGGCCGGGCTGGCGGTGGTGGCCTGCAAGATGCGGCAGTTGAGTCGGGCAGATGCAGAAGGATTTTATGCAGAACATGCGGCACGCCCGTTTTTCCCCGATCTAGTGGCCTTTATGACCTCAGGCCCGGTGCTGATTCAGGTACTGCAAGGAGAGAATGCGGTGTCAGTAAACCGCGATTTGATGGGAGCGACGGATCCGAAAAAGGCGGCAGCAGGGACGATTCGTGCCGATTTTGCCCAGAGCATTGATGAAAATGCGGTGCATGGTTCAGATTCCCAGGTCTCGGCTGCACGGGAAATCGCTTATTTTTTCAGTGCAACAGAACTGTGTGCACGGGTGCGTTGATCGGCTCCTTTTAAAGCGCCGCAGAGCCTATACCGCCGTAGACCACTGAATGACACTCTGGTACGGCGGTGTTCTCCTGCAGGATTTTCGACATAACAGGTGTTGCAACCGGTCGATATGAAAATACAGTCTATGGAATCTATTGAAGACACCCGGCCATCTGCCGGAGCGCAGGCGTCTGGCCTGAATCAGGATCAGAAAAACAACCTCAGAAAAGTGAATCTGTTGGGGCTGACTTTGCCGCAGATGGAAGCTTTTTTTGCGTCTATTGGTCAGGCACGTTTTCGGGCCACGCAGGTGTTGAAATGGATTCACCAGCGTAAGGTGACCGATTTCGAGCAGATGACGGATATAGCCCGGACGTTGCGGGTGCAGTTGCATGAACTGGCGGAAGTGCGTGTTCCACAGGTGGCGCATGAACATGTGGCTGCCGATGGGACGCGTAAATGGGTGGTACAACTAGAAGATGGTGCGCAGGTTGAGGCGGTGCTGATTCCCGATGGGGATCGGCGGACGCTGTGCGTGTCGTCGCAGGTGGGGTGTGCTCTGGGCTGTACCTTTTGTTCGACGGGCAAGCAGGGATTTCAGCGGGATTTGACCGCTGCTGAAATTATTGGCCAAGTGTTTCTGGCCAGCCTGACCGATCCGCAAGGGGCACCACGGGCCGTTAGCAATGTGGTGATGATGGGAATGGGGGAGCCGTTGCTGAATTTTACCGCCGTGACCGCAGCGGTGGAACTGATGCTGGATGATCGGGCTTATGGCCTCTCCAAACGACGGGTGACGGTGTCTACGTCTGGTCTGGTTCCGTTGATGGATCGGCTGGGGGAAACCCTGGATGTGGCATTGGCGGTCTCTTTGCATGCACCGGAGGATCAATTGCGTGATGAATTGGTACCGGTCAATAAACGCTATCCGTTATCGGAACTAATGCGTGCCTGTCAGCGTTATCTGCAGCGGCATCAGAGTCATGAACAGGGGCGTCGGCGCATCACCATGGAATATGTGCTACTGGCCGGGGTCAATGATCAGCCGTCGCATGCCCGGGCCTTGGTGCGACTGTTACGCCATGTGCCGAGTAAAATCAACCTGATTCCATTCAATCCGTTCCCGCATGCCCCGTATCAGCGACCGAAACGGGAAACGGTGCTGGCATTTCAGAAAATCTTGCTGGATGCACAATACACCTGCACCATCCGGACGACCCGCGGCGATGAGATTGATGCGGCCTGTGGGCAGCTGATTGGGCAGGTACAGGATCGCACCCGACGTGCAGATCGCTGGAAAACTTCGGTGGCGGCGGACCGTGAAATTATCCGGAGTGTGCAGTGATGCCTGTATTGAGCAATTTGAAGCGAATTGTCTGGGGATGTCGGCGCACAATGGGCTGGATTGTGCTTATAATGGCGACATTGACGGGTTGTGTGCATGAAATCAAAACACCGGTCAATACAAAACTGGATCTTACTCAGGCGGCCTTGACCCGGAACAGGATCGGCATGGAATGCCTGCAGATGGGGGATATTGAACGGGCACAGATGGAACTGGAGCATGCCCGGCAACTGGATCCGGATTTGGCCGAAACCTATAACGGTCTGGGGCTGGTGTATTCGCAGGAAGGGGATCTGAAACGGGCGGAAGCCAATTTCAGGCGGGCGTTGAAACTGGATGTTAATAATGGGCAGGCGCAAACGGATTATGGTGCCTTTTTGTTCCATCAGGGAAAACTGCCGGAGGCCTGTGAGCATTTCTCGCAGGCCAGTCAGAATGTGCTGTATGCTAACCGGGCCATTGCGTTTGAGAACCTTGGCTTATGCTATGCACAACGAGGCATGATTGAACCGGCAGAGGCCGCATTTATCCGCGCACTGAAGATGAATGATCATCTGGCGGTATCGACACTGGAACTTTCCGAGATTTTTTTTGATCAGAAAGAATATGCCCGGGCGCAATCCGGGTATGAAGGGTATCTGCGTCTCATGGGCGACAAGCCGTTATCGGCAAGGGCCTTATGGTTAGGGTGGCGCCTGGCGTTGTGGCATGGTAATCGCCAGGCACAAATCGATTTAGCATTGAAACTTCGTGTGCTGTACCCAGACAGCCCGGAGTACAGGGAATACCGCAAGGTCATGGGGATGGCACCGGTAGCCGCCTCTCCAGCCTCGGAAACACCAACCCGGCACTGAATTCAGTACCGAACTTAAGTTAAGGGAACATGCCAATGACAGAAAATCAGCTTCATGAATCCGTTGCCCGCGACCAGACTGAAGATTTTCTTAATTTTATGCCGGGACAGCGCCTGAAGCGGGCGCGTGAGCTGCAGGGCTGGACTCGTGAAAAAGTGGCGCAAAGTATGAACCTGTCGCTGAGATTTATTGAAGCCATTGAAAATGATCATTATGATCTGCTACCGGGGGTTACCTTTGCGCGCGGCTATATCCGTTCTTATGCCCGATTGATGCAACTGGATGAAAATGATGTCGTCGTTAAATTTGAACAGGCGATTGAGGTCAGACAGAGCGATCCGGTGGAAGTTCATAACCCCATGCGGATGCTGGGTAATTTTCATGAACATCCGCACTGGAATCTGTCCCGGTTGTCCCGGGTACTGGCGTTGGTGGTCAGTGTCTGCATGTTTGCCGGAGGTTTCGTCTGGGCTTTTCATGAAACCTTCAATCCAGGGCCGGCCCCGGAAGTGCAGGCCAGCGTACGACCGGTTCCGGTCGCTCCCCCCGCCGTGTCGGCGGTTCATGGCGCACTGGCAGTAAAAAGCAGCAGTGCGCTTCCTGTGAGCACAACGCCATTGCCGCCGGTGGCTACTGAAAACACACCGGTGGTCGCTGAAAACAATAGCGGAACAGCGGCGTTAGCCTTGCCGCTCGACAGTAGTGGCGGAACTCCCTTGGTGATTAAACTGAGCGGCGATGCATGGATCCGGGTACAGGATGCGACGGGAGCCGTACTGGCCGTGGGAATGCATCATGCCGGAGAAAATCTTGATCTGGCCGGTCAGGCCCCTTGGCATATCCGCCTCGGCAATGCCGGGCAGGTAGAAGTGCTGGTACAGGGCAAGACGCTGGATCTTTCGGCCTATACCCGGAACAACGTGGCGGATCTGCAGGTTCGCCTTTGAGCCAGGATGGAGTGATGATGACAGTAACCTCAACTATTCAGCGCCGCAAAACCCGCAAGGTGCGCGTGGGGTCAGTCTGGGTGGGGGGCGATGCGCCGATTACCGTTCAGACCATGACCAACACCGATACCTGTGATGTGGTGGCCACGGAAGCCCAGATTAACCGTTGTGTCGCTGCCGGGGCGGATATGGTGCGTATTTCTGTGCCCAGCATGGAGGCGGCGGCGGCATTTGCGCTATTACGGCCACGGGTTCAGGTGCCGTTGATTGCGGATATTCATTTTGACCATCGAATTGCCTTGGCTGTTGCGGCGGCGGGTGCGGATTGTTTGCGCATCAATCCGGGAAATATCGGCAACGATCAGAAAATACGGGAAGTGGTGGATTGTGCTAAAGACCGGGGAATATCGCTGCGTATTGGGGTGAATGCCGGTTCTCTGGAAAAAGAGTTGCAAAAAAAATATGGCGAGCCGACTGGAGCGGCATTGGTGGAATCGGCCATGCGCCATATCGATATTCTGGATCGCATGAATTTCCAGGAATTTAAAGTCAGTGTCAAAGCATCCAATGTGTTCCTGACGCTGGATGCCTATCGGCTATTGTCCCGGCAGATTGAGCAGCCGCTACACCTCGGGGTGACGGAAGCCGGGGTGTTTCGCTCGGGTACGGTTAAATCGGCTGTAGCCTTGGGTGCCTTGCTGCTGGAAGGGATCGGCGATACCTTGAGAATTTCGCTGGCGGCTCCCCCGGAAGATGAAGTGAAAGTGGGCTTTGATCTGTTGAAAGCACTGGGATTGCGCAGTAAAGGCATTAATTTTATTGCCTGTCCCAGCTGCTCCCGCCAGGAATTTGATGTCATCAAGGTGATGAATAGCCTGGAAGCGCGTCTGGAAGCGGTGACGCAGGCGATGGATGTGGCCGTCATTGGTTGTAAGGTCAATGGTCCCGGAGAGGCGAAAGAAGCAGATATTGGTATCTGTGGGGCCAGTCCCAGAAGCCTGGTGTATCTGGGGGGTGAAAAAAGCCATTTGATTGATACTGATAAAATTGTTGATGAGGTGGAGCGTCAGGTACGTGCCCTGATTCAGCAACGTCAGGAACAGGATGCGTTATTGATTGTGAGAACGGCAAGCCAATGAGTGCCTCAGTGAAAGCCATCCGCGGTATGGGGGATTTGCTGCCGGAACACACCTGGTTGTGGCAGCATATAGAACAGGTATTGATGACAACGGCGCAGGCCTATGGTTTTTCCGAAATTCGTATGCCCTTGGTCGAACAGACCGCCCTGTATACCCGGGCTATTGGGGAAGTAACCGATATTGTTGAAAAAGAAATGTATAGTTTTACGGACCGTGGGGGCGATTCCCTGAGTTTGCGTCCGGAAGGTACGGCGGGTTGTGTGCGCGCTGCCCTGGAGCATGGGTTGCTGCATCACCAGACGGCCAAGTTGTTTTACAGTGGTCCGATGTTTCGGTATGAACGTCCACAAAAAGGCCGATATCGTCAGTTTCATCAATTTGGGTTCGAGGCATTGGGGTTTCCTGATCCCTATACGGATGCAGAACTGATGTTGCTGAGTGCCCGGATTTGGCAGCAGTTAGGCCTAAGTTCACTGGTGCGCCTGGAAATCAACAGCCTGGGGAATTCAGACTGTCGACAACGTTATCGGATGGCGCTGGTGGCTTATTTGCAGCAGCATCAGGGCGATCTGGATGCGGACAGCCAGCGTCGGCTGCTGACCAATCCCTTACGCATTCTCGATTCCAAGGATCCTGGCACGCGTGCCGTGTTGCAAGGCGCTCCACAACTGGATCAGTACCTGGAGGCAGATTCCCAGTGGCATTTGCGGGAGATTCAGGCCTGTCTGACCAACGCCGGGGTGAGTTATCAGATGAACCCGCACCTGGTGCGCGGCCTGGATTATTACAACCATACGGTGTTTGAGTGGGTGACTGAGGCACTGGGTGCGCAAGGCACGGTGTGTGCCGGCGGACGTTATGATGGACTGGTGGCGCAGCTGGGAGGAGAAACGACACCGGCTGTCGGGATGGCGTTGGGCATGGAACGTTTGGTACTGCTGATGCAGCAACACCTGAACCATCAGGGACCTCCGGCAGCGGATCTCATCATTCTGGGTCAGGGAGACGGCTATGCATCCCAGGCGCTGCGGTTGGCAGAAACTGTGCGTACTGCGAATTCAGCCTGGAAGGTACTGACGCTGCTGGAAGGTGGGAGTTTTAAAAGTCAGTTTCGCCGGGCCGACCGGAGCGGGGCACGCTGGGCGCTGATTCTGGGGGAAGAAGAACTTCGCCAGCAACAGGTGGCTATCAAGTGGCTGCGCGAAGAAAAGGAACAAAAAGTCGTCAGCCAGGCGGTAGTGGTGAGCGAGTTAATGGGTTAAGGCAGTTCAGGGCGGATTTAGTGAGCAAGGCTGATGAGGGAGTAAAAAGGTGAGTCAGAATTCATCCGAAGAAGAACAGATCGTAGCGCTAAAGGCGTTTTGGGAAGATTATGGTAATTTTATACTGACTGCCGTACTGGCGGCATCAATGGCCTTCGCCGGGTGGCGGTACTGGCAGGTGCATCAGCGTCAGCACCATGAGGAAATGTCACTGCATTTTCAGCAGGTGATGATGGATTATCAACGCGCTCAGGGCAAGACCGATCCGGGATTAAATACGGCGTTGCAGGCAGATGCGCAGAAACTGATTGCCATGGATCCGCAATGTGCCTATGCCGACATGACCCGTTGGGTGTTGGCGCGGGTGGCGGTCGGCCACGGGGATCTGCAGGAAGCGACCCGGCAGTTGCAAGCCGTGCTGGCGCATAAAACAGAGGCACAGATGGCGGCGTTGACGCATCTGCGCCTGGCGCAGGTGGATATAGCGGCCGGTAAGGCACCAGAGGCTATTGTGCAGCTGAAGGCGGTCACTGACAAGGCGTACCAGGCCAGTCGACTTGAACTGGAGGGTGATGCCTGGATGGCAGAGCACAAGCCGGATCAGGCAAAAACTGCCTATACCCAGGCACGCGATGCCATGGAGTCGGCGCAGTTGCCGCAACGGCCTTTGCTGAATATGAAGATGGCTGATTTAGGTGTCAAACCAGTAGATCCTCCGGTGGCTACTGCTCCGGGAGTGCCTGCTTCGTGAGGATGCCCTGGAGCCCGTACCGTTGGCAGCGGATGTACAGACTGTGCTGGCTGCTGGGGTTGCTGGGTGTACTGTGGGCCTGCAGTTCGGACAAGCCCAAGGAAATCAAACCCAATCCTCTGCCGAAATTGAGTAAAACCCAGGAGCGGTTGACTCGGTTATGGTCGTTTCACATCGGCCACGGCAACCAGAAGCAGTTTTTGTTATTGCGTCCGGCGGTGACGGCTTCACGGGTGTTTGCGGTATCGGCCGATGGCGTTCTGGAAGCGCATGAGCGGCTGCATGGGAAACGGTTGTGGCGGATTCATTGCCCCACCAGCGTCTCCGTGGGCGTCGAAGCCGGCTATGGGCAGGTGGTGGTGGGTACCACCGACGGCCGGGTTATCAGCTATCGGATTCAGGATGGCCATCAACTCTGGTCGACGATGCTCGGCAGTACGCCAATGTCTGAACCATTGCTCAGTGCTGCGCTGGTGTATGTCTCGGCCAATGACGGCACCCTCTATGCGCTGGATCGGCAAACCGGAAAACAGCGCTGGACGGCTGAAACCTCCGTGCCGCGACTCTCGTTGCGCGGCATGTCTAAACCGTTGCTACTCAATGACCTGTTGATTGTTGGCACAGGGGATGGTCGGGTGCAGGCCTTCAAGTCAGATTCCGGAGATCCGGTGTGGGAATCACGGGTCATGGACAGTCAGGGCCGTACTGAACTGGAACGGATGAACGATGTGGATGCAGACATGGTGGCTGATGCCGATACCTTGTATGTCGCCAGCTATCATGGGGGACTGGCAGCGATGGATCAGGATACCGGGAAACACCGCTGGGAGAATACCGCCTCGTCTTGGCAGGGACTGGCACTGGGGTTGGGTAGCGTCTATATCGTCTATGAAGACAGTACGATTGAAGATTGGGATGCCTCGTCTGGAAAATCTGCTTGGAAACAGGCTGATTTACGCGGACGACGTATTTCAGCACCCGTATTTCTTGATCATTTTCTGGTGGTGGGTGATTTTAAGGGCTGGGTGCATGTGTTGTCGGTGGAGGACGGGCATTGGCTGGGCCGGGAGCATTTTTTCCGGACCGGAGGCTTTCTGGCTCCGCCGCAGGCCTCGGGTAATGAAGTTTTTCTGCAGTCAGTCGATGGTCGGGTGATTGCCTTGCGTCTTGAGGCCAAAGGCTGAACCATGCGTCCAGTAATAGCACTTGTAGGCCGTCCTAACGTCGGCAAATCAACGTTATTTAATCAGTTAACCCGTACTCGCAATGCGCTGGTCGCTGATTTTCCAGGCTTGACCCGCGATCGTTTGTACGGTGATGCATCGGTAGAAGGCCGACAGTTTATAGTCATTGATACGGGTGGTTTGGGTGAGGGCGAGGCGGGCGTGGAAGTGACAATGGCCGAGCAGTCGCGGCTGGCCATTGCTGAATCGCAGATCGTGTTTTTTATGGTGGATGCCCGGGCAGGGCTGACAGCGGCAGATCAATCGCTGGCGCACGAACTGCGGCTGAGTCAGAAACGCATTGTTCTGGTGATCAATAAAATTGATGGGGTGGATGAACATACCGCCGTGGCTGAATTTTTTGCCTTGGGTTTGCCTGAACATTTTACCATTGCCGCTAGCCATGGACGGGGGGTCTTTCAGCTGATCAGTGAGGTGCTGGCCGATGTGCCGGAAACTGAAGCGGTCGTGCAGGAAGAAAAAGGCATCCGTATTGCGATTGTCGGACGTCCCAATGTAGGCAAGTCCACACTGGTCAACCGAATGCTTGGAGAAGACCGGGTGGTGGTGTTTGACAGCCCGGGGACGACCCGCGATGCCATTGCCATTCCTTTTGAGCGGCATGGCAAGGCCTATACGCTGGTCGACACTGCGGGTATCCGTCGGCGTGGCAAGGTAGAGGCACTGGTAGAAAAATTTTCCATTGTAAAAACCTTGCAGGCCATCAAAGAAGCACAGGTGGTCGTGTTGGTGCTGGATGCCCGGGAAGGCTTGGTGGATCAGGATTTGCATCTGTTGGGTTATGCGCTGGAGGCCGGGCGGGCGCTGATACTGGCTATTAACAAGTGGGACGGGATGAGCGATTATGAGCGGCAGCGGCTGCGCGATGAACTAGACCGGCGCCTGGATTTTGCCCGGTTTATAAAAATTCATTTTATCTCGGCTCGCCACGGTACCGGAGTTGGGGAACTGTACCCCTCGATTCACCGGGCGTTTGCCGCTGCCTCCTGTCGGGTAGCCGCCTCCGAAGTCACTGGATTACTGGAAGAAGCCGTCAAGATGCATCAGCCTCCATTAGTCGGTGGACGACGCATCAAATTTCGTTATGGACATATGGGTGGAAATTTCCCCCCCACCTTTATCATTCATGGCAATCAGACAGCCGATACGCCGGCCGCTTACCGGCGTTTTCTGGAAAATCTCTTCAGGAAAACCTTCAAGCTGGAGGCTACGCCTATTCGCCTGGAATTTCGTACCGGGGATAATCCTTTCAAAGACAAACCGAAACAGGAGTTGACGACGCGACAGGTCAGAAAAAAAAGGCGTTTGCTGCAATTTGTTAAAAGATAATGACCAGATCAGGACAGAAAGCATATAAATACAGAAAAAGCCCGACCTGTTCTGGCAGATCAGCTAGAATTTACAGTCTGTAGAGAGCGTCAGGATAGCTATCCTGACAGAATAGAGGGCGTCAGGATAGCTATCCTGATAGAAATGAATCTGTGGTTGATGGAATATCATGTGGGATAGTCTCCAGGCAGTAGGGCATAGTATTTACCTGCATCATCAGCATGAGTTGTGGGCGTTTCTCAGCATCCCTTTTGTGGCAGCGATCGTGACGTGGGTACATGTCTGGTTTGCCATGAAGATGGTGTTTTATCCCTTGGAGTTTGTGGGAATCTGGAAACCCTGGTTGGGTTGGCAGGGTATTGTGCCGCGCAAGGCCGGGAAAATGGCGGCGATTACGGTGGATAATACCCTGGCGAAGTTGGGAACCTTGGATGAAGTGTTCCGGGAAATGGAGCCGGAGGTTATTGCCAAACACATCAGTAATGTCATGCTTAATAATGTGGAAGACTTTATTGATGAAATCATGAATGATAAAAATCATGTCTTGTGGGAAAACTTGCCGAATGCCATTAAAAAACGGGTGTATGCCCGGGTGCGTCGGCAACTGCCAGCGGTTATGGACAGTCTGGTAAAGGACATGAGCGAAAATATTGAAGATCTGATGGATCTGAAGCACATGGTCGTTACCCGCCTGGAAGCCGACAAAGGGTTGATGGTGCGCACTTTTCAGGAAGTGGGGGATCATGAAATTGCTTTTGTGGTTAATTCGTCCATGTGGATTGGCTTTACCTTTGGCGTCGTGCAGATGGCGTGCTGGCACTTTTGGCCTTACCGCTGGGGCCTGCCACTGTATGGAGCCGCTTTGGGGTATCTGACGAACTGGGTGGCGATTAACATGGTGTTTCGTCCGCTGAATCCGGTGTATATTGGCCCCTGGAAATTGCAGGGTGTTTTCCTCAAACGCCAGAATGAAGTGGCAGAAAAATTCTCCCAGTTATCGACGGAAGAAATGATGACCATCGGTCATATCATGACCGAGATGATGACGGGTAAACGTTCAGACCGAACCCGTGCCATGGTGAAACGCCATCTCTCGCCGTTGCTGGATACGGGAGTGGTGCGCACAGCCATTCAGTTGACGGTTGGTCCGCAAGGTTATGCCGACCTCAAACGTACGGTCGTCGATAAGGCAACGATCAAATCGCTCGAACCCTTGCAGGATCCTGGCTTTAATAAAGACCGGGCCAAAGTGATTGCCCGGATTTTTTCAACTCGCATGAAACAGATGTCTTCGGCAGAGTTTCAGGATCTGTTACGTCCGGCTTTCCAGGAAGACGAGTGGATTATTATTGTGCTGGGTGGTCTGTTTGGTTTTGTGGCCGGCTGGATTCAGTTTATAGTCGGTTTTCAGTGAGGTTCCAGTTGATTATTGAGCGACGGGTCAAGCAGCAGACGCGGATTGACCCGAACGCCATTGAGACTGACCGACCAGTGTAAATGCGGCCCAGTGGCGCGTCCGGTATGGCCTGCATAACCGAGTAATGCCCCGGCATTGAGGTGTTGGCCGGGGTAGACCTCTATTTTGCTCAAATGACAGAACATACTGACAACGCCCTGACCTTCGTCGAGCATTACTGTATTGCCATTAAAAAACAGCTTCTTACTCATTAAAACCCGTCCGGCGACCGGACTGTAGATAGGTTCGCCTTCGCTAGCCTTGAGATCCAGTCCTGAGTGTGGCGCACGTGGTTCTCCATTAAAAAATCGTTGTAAGCCAAATTCACTGAGCACCTGGTGCGAACTGACGGGAAGTCGGGTCATGTTCAGGGCATTGGGGCTGAGGGAGGCATCGAAAGTGGCAAACAGCCGGATTTCTTCGGAAAGTTCCTGGTTAATGCGTTGCAGCGTGGCGCTATTCGGAGACACCTGTTGCTGATTTTTCAGGTGAATATGCTGTTCAGGGTAGTTACGGTGGCCAACGTTGAATTCAATGAGTTGGCCTGAAGGCAGCAGGGTAAGATGTTCACTGCCCGGGGGGGTGTGAACCGCTATTCCCACCACGGCCTGCCAATGCCCGGCAGTTTTCAGGAGCAGCACGGGTGAACCGTGGTATTGCACTTGTGGGGCCGTGTCTTGCACAGGCAAGTCAATCAGGGCGATGCCCCCATTGACGGGGTCGGCGGTTAATGCCGAGCAGTACAGGCTATGCAGCAGCAGGCTGTATCCGAAAAAGCGCAGTCGATGCGGCAGGTTACTCAAGGACGAAGTACTCCCGTCAATTATAAAAGGAAAAATACAAGGGGAGTATTTTACTGGGTTCAGCAGGGATTGTGGATGAATAATTTGCTGCGGCCACACTGCGGGTGAGTATTTTGAACATTCAGCATTCAGGAATCCGCATTTTCATCTGTGGAATGTACCCGTAACACGCTAAGCTCGGCGCTACCATCCCGCAGTCGAGCGTTCAGCAGGTCACCGGGATGAAGTTGGCGACTATGGCGAATCAGGGTCTCTTGCTTGAATAACAGTGAATAGCCACGCTCCATGGTTTGTAGCGGGCTGCTGGAATGCGCCCGATGTGCCAGAAAAGTCAGGGCATCGTGTTGACGTTGCAGCAAGGTGGAGAGGCTTTGTTGCAGACGTTGCTGCAGATCCTGAAAACGTAGTTGCATCAGGCGCAGGCGTTGCCGGGGATTTTGTTGTTCAAGTAACTGACTGCGCTGATTCAGTGTCTGTTGATACGACTTCAGGTGTAACTGCATGAGTCGAAGCAGTGATTGCTGGCTGTTATGCAGTGGCAGTTGCCAGCGTTCTTGCTGTTGCGGTGGGCGTAAACGTTTCTGGGTCGTTCGCAGGAGTTCCTGTTTGCTGCGCAGGTAGTGCTGCACGAGTTGTTCGAGTCGCAGTTGTAACTGATCGATGCGTTGCAGTTCCGGTAAATGGTGTTGCAAGGCCCGGTGCAGTTGATGCAGTCGGGTATCCAGTTGCTGTCGGCAGCGAATCGCCGATTCACTGACCAGTTCTGCTGCCGCAGAGGGCGTTGCGGCGCGGATATCGGCGACAAAATCCGCAATGGTGAAATCTGTCTCATGGCCGACCGCAGAGATGACCGGCAAAGGACAGGAAAAAATAGCCCGTGCCAGTGCTTCGTCATTGAAAGCCCATAAGTCTTCGACGGAACCGCCGCCCCGACAGATCAATACAACGTCCGCATCGGGTACTTTATGAATCTGTGTAAGCGCCATTCTTAACTCATGCGCTGCTTTTTCGCCTTGTACGGCGGCGGGGAGTACGGTCACTGGCAGTGCCGGGTAGCGGCGACGCAGAATGCCAGTGACATCCTGCAGGACGGCTCCCTGCGGCGAGGTAATGACCAGCAGGTGCGTACATAATGTCGGGAGGGGGCGGTTATTGGCAAACAGACCTTCGCTGTTTAAACGTTCTTTCAAACGCAAGAACGCTGCCTGTAGTTCGCCGGCACCGGCTTTGTCCATTTGTTGCACGATCAGTTGCATGTCACCCCGAGCCGTATAAACACTGAGACGGGCACGCACAGTGACCAGAAGGCCATCAGCCACTTTGAAGCGTATCCCCATTGCCTGTGTTTTGAACATCACGGCACGAATCTGCGAATGCGCATCCTTGAGGCTGAAATACAGGTGTCCAGAACTGGCGCGTACCAGGTTGGAAATTTCGCCTTCGATAAGCAATAGGGGAAGCTGGGCTTCCAGGAGTTCCCGTGCCATGTGGTTTAAAGCGGTGATACTTAATGCGGTGACGGGAAGTTGCATGTTAAGGGGTACCAGAACCTAAGGAGCGATGGGAACGGTCGAGTGGTTTATTATCCACGAATCAACGCAGAAGGTGTCAATTATAGTCGGATATTCATTGAAAAATTTTGGCCCTGTTGCAGGTGAATGGTTACTTGAAAAGCCAATGCTATTGTGTTGAATTGTGGAAGGAGAATGTAAAATTTCGGGAATAATGTGTTGAGTTTATGGTGACGAAGGGCTAGAATTCATTTATCTAGGTGGAAAGAGGTCCTATCTTGGACAGTCATTGTTGGTTGGTTAAGCGTAGTACAGTAGCGATTTTCTTCTGATGAGTCATTAATTCCCTTGCGGATGTTGTCTCGTTGGAGGAATAACGAGGCGGCAGTCCGATCATTTTGTTCTGCCCTGTTTTTTGTAGTGTGCGTCTCGGTGAAATATGGATGTTTTTCTGTTCCTGTTTTTTGTTCAGGAATGAAGAGAGAGTCTGTGTTGTGCCGAGCGTTACGCTGTGTTTTTGAGCATGGTGGAGGTGTAGCATGGTTCATGTTCATTGGGTGCGTGATACGTCGGGGGCACTGGTGTCGTTTTGGTCAGGTCACTACCCAGCGGTGCAGGTAGTGAGTCATCAGGAAGGAATGGCGAGTGGGGTATGCGACGGCGATGCAGTTGATGTTGGCTTCTTGCCTGAAAAGGGATTGAGTGGCAGTGTGGTGTGTCGGTGTGACCTGGGGATGAATGTCACAGCGCAGTCCTTTTTAAGGCAGTAATGGGAGTGGTATGAGCATGAATGCCCATGAAATCAAGACAGTAGACGCGGTGGTTGCGCATTCGACAGCGGTTCTCGATGAGGCGCACATAGGGGATATTCACGGGGCCTTTGGTTCGATTCCCTTGCAGTCCGGGCAGATTCGGCGTTCGTCTATGCAGCGCCTGAAAACCTTGCTGGCGATTGTGGGGCCGGGGCTGATTGTGATGGTCGGTGATAATGATGCCGGAGCTTTCAGTACCTATACCCAGGCGGGTCAGGATTATGGCATCTCTTTGTTGTGGACGCTGTTGTTTCTGGTTCCAGTGCTTTATGTAAATCAGGAAATGGTGTTGCGTCTAGGCGTGGTGACCGGTGTTGGGCATGCGCGGCTGATTTTTGAACGGTTTGGTCGGTTCTGGGGGGCTTTTAGCGTCATTGATCTGTTTGTGCTTAATGCACTGACGTTGGTGACGGAGTTTATCGGTATTACCATGGGTCTGGATTATCTGGGGATTTCCAGACCCATGGGAGTGACCTTGGCAGTGGTCGTGTTATTGCTGGCGGTGAGTACAGGCAGTTTTCGGCGTTTTGAACGTTTCGCCTTGTTACTGGTCGGCGGGAGTCTGTTACTGGTGCCATTGTTTGTCATGGTGCATCCGCCGTTGCTGAGTCTGGGACGGTATTTGCTGATGCCGCAGTTACCCCAGGGTAAGCTCAGTGATATCATGTTGCTGATTATTGCCATCGT
Organism: Pseudomonadota bacterium; assembly: GCA_021781515.1. Lineage (GTDB taxonomy): Bacteria > Pseudomonadota > Gammaproteobacteria > Pseudomonadales > Moraxellaceae > JAJXWR01. The sequence goes on along the minus strand of JAJXWR010000008.1, from coordinate 20,797 downwards.
GGGAACCACCATTGCGCCATGGCAATTGTTTTTTCAGCAAAGTTATGTGATTGACAAGCGGATTACCCCAGCGTTCATGAAATATGAAATTGCCGATCTCTGGCTGGGGATTTTTATTGTGGTGCTGGGAGCAGCGGCCATGATGGGGTTTTCTGCACAGGCCTTTGCCGGTCATCCGGAAGCGGGGCATTTTCAGGATGTGACAGCGGTGGCCCGAGGGTTACAGCGTTTTGCGGGCCCTACGGCCGGTGTGCTTTTTGCGTTGGCATTGATTGATGCCTGTATCATTGGGGCGGCGGCCGTCTCGCTTTCGACAGCCTATGCACTGGGAGATGTTTTTTCTGTCCGGCATTCATTGCACCGTAAACCGGCTGAAGCCAAAGGCTTTTATCTGTTTTACAGTTTCCTGGTCGTGCTGGCGGCAGCACTGGTGCTGACTCCAGGGGTGCCGTTGGGGTTGTTGACCAATCTGGTGCAAAGTCTGGCGGGCGTGTTATTACCGAGTGCGACGGTTTTTCTGCTGTTGTTGTGTAATGATCGACAGGTGCTGGGGCCCTGGGTCAACACCACATTTACCAATGTGTTTACGGCGTTGGTCATTGCGGTGCTGGTCATGCTGTCGGTCATTCTGACGGCGGCAGTGCTGTTTCCCGATATGACGGATCAGCAGATTATCGGTATTTTGTTGGGGTGTATTGTTCTGGCGATTGTGCTGTCGGTGGGTGCGCACCTCTATGACCGCCGTCATCGACATACAAGAGTCAATCTGGAACTTTTGCTGGCGACTTCGGCAGAGGATAAATCCAGTTGGCGGATGCCACCGGTGTCGGTATTGCAACCCAATCAACTGACGGTGCTGGATCGGGTGTGGATGGGGGTATTGCGTTTGTATCTGGTGGTGGCTGCCGGGATGATTCTGGTAAAACTGGTACGGGCCGTGCTGGTGCATTAGGGGCAAACTGGCGGTGTTGGGGTTATGTGCAAATCCGGAAGTCGATGCGGGTGGATTCGCTACCGGTGTCGCCGCCTGGCCAGATTTGTCCCTGACCTTCAATGGGCCAGGAACGCCCATGAATCAACAGGGATTCTGGGGTTTGTACCAGAGAGCCATTGGTACTGATGTCAATCCAGAAAAATTGTCCGTGTCGTGATTCAATGCGGGCGTGGTGCCTGGAGATGCGTGCGCCGTTTAACACCCAGTCACAATCTGGTGCTCGACCGAGCGTCAGGCTGTCACCCATCTGTAACTGGGTTTTGCGCTCGCACTGCTGCAGTTCGAGACGCAGCAGAACAAAACCGGGTTCCAGTTTGATTCCAGACATTAGTACCGTGGCGTCTTCGCTGTCATTCAACACTTCAGTTACTGTCAAGGGTTGTTGGCGTCCGCGTAACTGGAGCGTCGGGCAGGGTCGCAGAACCAGGTGCAGGTGATCGGGCAGGCGCTCTTGCAGGTCATTGCTGATCAGTAGCTGCCCCGGCTGAGCAAAGTCACACAGTCGGGCTGAGACATTAACGGCGTCACCAAACAAGTCGCCCTGGGGGTCGGTCAGAACGGATCCCCAGTGGATGCCGGCCCGCAATTTTAAAGGGTGCGGGCCTGTGGAACTGAGTTTAAGTTGTTGTTGCATGCTGCGACAGGCCTGGACAGCGTCCGAGGCTTCCTTGAACGCTGCAAACAGACCGTCCCCCATGGTTTTAATCACGCTACCCCGGTGTTCAATCACGGTCTGACAGAAGCGTCCCAAGGCTTGCTGCACCACACGCAGCGCCTGCTGGTCTCCCAGTTGTTCATAGAGGCGGGTACTTCCCGCCAGATCAACAAAGATGAGTGCCCGGGTGGTCATGTGTGGCGTAGCCGTTGCAACTGGTGGTACAGGGGCTGTTTCTGCTGTTGATAGTCGGTCAGTTTGGCTTGTTCTTTTGCAACGACTGCCGCTGGGGCTTTCGCTGTAAAGGTTGCAGAACCGAGTTTTTCTTGTAAGCGCTGAATTTCCTGGTCCAGTTTCATCAGGGTTTTTTCCAGACGTTGGGTTTCTGCATGAATGTCGATGAGTCCGGCCAGGGGAATATGTAATTCCAGAACACCAACCACGGCCGTGGCGGTCGCCTGACCGGTATCTTCATCCTGCCATTGCAGGCTTGAGATTCTGGCGATGACGCTGATCCACTGCATACAGGCATCAATACGCTGATGATCTTCGGGGGTGCCTTTTCTTAGCCATAAGGGGATGGCTTGTCCGGGGTTGAGTTGTAATTCACTGCGCAGGGTGCGCAGTGCAGTGAGTATTGAGCGTAGCCAGGATATTTGTGCTTGTGCCAGTGCATCCACGGGCCAGTCCAGGGCAGTGGGCCAGGGGGCGAGCATGAGGCTGGCGGGGGTCTGTGGATCGAGCCAAGGGCGCAGTCGCAGCCAGATGCTCTCGGTAATGAAAGGCATAATCGGGTGCAGCAGGCGCAGGGCTGTATCCAGTACCTTGCTTAAGGTATACAGGGTGCGTTGTCGTTGTGGTTCATTGGTATCGACGAGCAGGGGTTTACAGAGTTCCAGATACCAGTCGCACAAGTCATTCCAGAAGAATTCATAGAGCGACTGGGCCAGTAGATCAAAACGAAATTCATTAAAGCACTGTTCAGTACGTTCACAGAGGAAGTGGATCTGAGCGCTGATCCAGCTATCAGCAGCGTTGGGCGGAGCCATCGCCACATCAGGCTGGCGCTGTTGCAGATGGGTCAGGATAAACCGGCTGGCATTCCAGATTTTATTACAAAAATTGCGGTAGCCTTCGACGCGCTTTAAATCGAAGCGGATATCGCGGCCGGTTGAGGCGAGTGCGGCAAAAGTGAAACGCAAGGCATCAGTGCCGTAGGCGGCGATACCTTCAGGGTAATCACGGCGGGTGGTTTTTTCAATGCGCAGGGCGTCCTGTGGACGCATCAGGTTCTGGGTGCGTTTGGCAATCAGGGTAGGTAGATCAATACCATCAATGAAATCCAGAGGGTCCAGGACATTGCCTTTGGATTTGGACATTTTCTGACCTTCACTGTCCCTGACCAGTCCATGAACGTAAACGACTTCAAAGGGGACTTGTGGCCGGCCGTCTGCGTCACGTAAAAAATGCATGCCAAACATGATCATGCGGGTAACCCAGAAAAAAATGATATCGAACCCGGTCACCAGTACCTGGGTGGGATGAAATTTTTGCAGTTCTGGTGTGGACTCAGGCCATCCCAAGGTAGAGAAAGTCCATAATCCCGAACTGAACCAAGTATCAAGGACGTCAGGATCCTGCCGAAGTGACAGGGTGTCGGGTAACTGATACCGTTGACGCACGGACGCTTCATCGTGGCCTACCCAGACGTGGCCGGCGTCGTCATACCAGGCCGGAATGCGGTGTCCCCACCACAATTGCCGGGAGATACACCAGTCCTTGATATCGCGCATCCAGGCGAAATACATGTTTTGATAAGAGGAGGGTACAAAGCGAATTCGTCCCTCTTCAACGGCGCGAAGCGCCACCTGAGCCATTGGGGCGGTGCGAACGTACCACTGATCCGTGAGCCAGGGTTCAACAATCACCTGGGAGCGGTCGCCTTTGGGGACTTTGAGCACATGCGCTTCCGTATGCACCAGCCATCCGGCGGCTTCTGCCAGACTGAGCAGCGTTTTGCGGGCTTGCATACGCTCCAGTCCTGCCAGGCTCTCGGGAGCGGGTTCTTGTCCCTGTGCCTGTCCTTGCCAGGTAAAACACTCAAATGCAGGCAGGATGTGCGCATGTTGATCCAGGATATTGATCAGCGGCAATTGATGTCGCTGTCCCATGTCATAATCATTGAAATCGTGGGCCGGGGTAATCTTGACACAGCCCGTGCCAAAGGCTGGATCCACCAGTGCATCGGCAATCACCGGAATAAGGCGTCCGGTCAGTGGCAGACGAAGCAGTTGGCCAATAAAACGCTGATAACGTGTATCCTCCGGGTGCACCGCAACGGCAACATCACCCAGCATGGTTTCCGGACGGGTGGTGGCGACGGTCAAGGCACCGGAAGCATCGGCCAGTGGGTAGCGCAGGTGCCAAAGCGATCCCTGGATTTCAACGGACTCTACTTCCAGATCGGAAATGGCCGTGAGTAAACCCGGATCCCAGTTCACCAGACGTTTGCCACGGTAAATCAGTCCTTCTTCATGTAAGCGGACAAAGGCTTCACGAACGGCAGCGGATAAGCCTTCGTCCATGGTAAAGCGTTCCCGGGACCAGTCCACCGAAGAGCCCAGGCGGCGGATTTGTTGGGTAATCGTGCCTCCGGAAGTGGCTTTCCATTCCCAGATGCGTTGCAAAAAGGCATCGCGTCCCATGGCATGGCGGGACAGTCCGGCACTGGCCAACTGACGTTCAACGACCATTTGCGTGGCAATGCCGGCATGATCGGTGCCGGGCTGCCAGAGCGTTTGTCGGCCACGCATACGCTGATAGCGGATCAGTGCATCCATAATGGTATTGTTGAAACCGTGTCCCATGTGCAAAGAGCCGGTGACATTCGGGGGAGGGATCATGATGCAGTAAGGATCGCCGGTGCCGACTGGCTGAAAATAGCCCGATTGCTCCCAGTGTGCATAAAGGGATTGTTCCAGGGTGTGCGGATCGTAGGCAGATTCCATACGGTTTTTATACTCCAGCAGGGGGGGGCGATGGGTTGTTGTGCAGTTCATGGCTGACGACGGGCCAGCCGCGTTGCCGGTAGAGCGTCCATGCCTGACGTTTGCGGGTACGTGCCACCGGCTCGTCGGGAACCAGTTCAATGAGCCTGGTACAACGCAAGGACTCCGGGCAGTGGTGCTGGCTCATATTGATGAACACCGCACAGTCCGGGGGCATCAAACCGGGCCAGCCAAGTAGTGCCGGCGGGTTTTTGGGCGGATAATCCTGATCCAACAGGCTGTGCGGGATGAAAAGTTCAGGGTTCCATGACCAGAGCAGTTCATCAAGCTGCTGGGCGGATTGCCGATGATCGGCCCAGATGCACAGACTGCTGTATTTTTTCCAAGCCTTCTCCGCCAGGCTAATGAAGACCTGATCGGTAGAAGTTGCCGGGCCGAGAATATAAAACCAGGTTTCAGGCATGAGTCTGGCGTTTCAGAAATTCAGTCAACAGGGGAACGGGGCGACCCGTCGCCGTTTTTTTTGCGCCGCTGATCCAGGCGGTACCGGCAATATCCAAATGCGCCCAGCGACTTCCTTCCGTGAAGCGGGACAGGAACGAGGCGGCGGTAATGGCACCGGCCGTCGGGCCACCGATATTGGCCATGTCCGCACAGGGAGAGTCCAGCAGTTCCTGGTAATCCCCGCCTAAAGGCAGGCGCCAGGCCGGATCCTGTGCCAGACGTCCGGCTTCCGTCAGTTCTTCGGCCAGCAGATCGTCATCACTGAACAAGCCAGTGGTGACTTTGCCGAGTGCCACGACACAAGCGCCTGTGAGTGTGGCAATATCGATAATTTTTTCCGGCTGATAGTGTTGCAAGGTGTAGGTCAGGGCATCGCAAAGCACCAGTCGACCTTCGGCATCGGTGTTTAAAATTTCGACGGTTTTACCCGACAGGGTCGTTACAATATCACCGGGGCGTGTGGCTTTGCCCGAAGGCATGTTCTCCGCACAGGCCAGAACACCAACAACATTGACAGGCAATTCGGCGCGGATCAGGGTTTGCATAACCCCGAGCACGGTGGCGGCACCGCACATATCAAATTTCATTTCATCCATCGAGGCGGCAGGTTTTATAGAAATGCCACCGCTGTCAAACGTGATGCCTTTACCGACCAGTGCAACATCCACTGATTTTGAGCGGGCAGCGGCTGCTCCCCGGTACTCCAGGAGGATCAGTTTTCCTTCCTCTTCACTGCCGCGGGTGACAGCAAGGAAGGCTCCGGCCCCCAGTTTTTCCAGTTGTGCTTCACCCAGCACTTTGACTTTCAGTTTTTTTGAGGACTTACCCAACAACAGCGCCTGTTCAGCCAGCCACGAGGGCGTGCAGCGGTTAGCCGGCTGATTGCCGACGTTCCGGCAGAGAGTGACCCCGGCGGTGACTGCCTGCGCCCAGTCCAGTGCCTGTTTACAACTGGTCATTAATGATTTGTCGCTGATGATGAAGTGCAGATCATGTAAAGCAACAGAGGGCGTGGGTTTGGATTTCCATTCGAGAAACTGGTATGACGATTCCAGGGTCAGGCGGGCGCTGAGGGTAAAGGCTTCCAGGGGGTTGAGATCCGCCGGGCAGAGGTCGAACAGCGCCAGGGTGGCACTGCGGCGTTTCAGGTCTTTGAGGGCGGTGCAACTGGCCTGAATCACCTTGATCAGTGTCGAACGTCTGAATTCATGGCTGGGGCCGCGGCCGGCCAGAATCAGCCATTCACAAGGCAGACCAGGGAGCGTATACAAAGGGAGCGTCTGCCCGGCTTTGCCTTCAAACCCGGAGTCTTGCAGGATACGGAGCAAGGCCCCGTCGCTGAATTCATTCATGCGCTCGGCAGCGCTGTCCATTTGCAGTTCAGGGCCTACGGTAACTACCAGTGCGGATTGTTTTTCTGACAGGAAGGAAACTGGTTTCAAGTGCAGATGCATGAATGATCCTCAAAAATAGGCAACGCTATATAGGTTTCAGCCTGTTATCATACGACAATGACAGGTTCAGCGACAGGCTGATTCAGTTATTTTACCATGATCTGGTTTTTTTCCCAGAATAAACGACTGAATGCCACCGTTATTGAGTTGAAAATACGACAGTAGCCAACGCTGCTCTGGTGAGGATTAGTGATGATTTTTGATGGCATTCAGGCAGAGACAGGAGGTGGCTCTGTTGTATACTGGGTTGTCTATGGACAGGGTATGTATGACAGGGTAGTGAGCGAATTTTTGGCAGATTTGAACCTGCGCAGAGACTGAGGAACCGCAGTGAATCGACTGGCGCGTTATGTGGCATGGACCGTGTTGTCCGCCATCGTTGGGGTATTGCTGGCCCTGCTGGCACTGGATTTGTTGTTTTCGTTTCTGGCTGAACTGGATTCCTTGTCCGCTCAGTACCATATGAAAGATGCGTTGTTGCAGGTCATGTTGCATATCCCGGGAACGGTTTATGAAATGATTCCGGTGGCCTGTCTCATTGGTGTGTTGACGGGATTGGGCATTTTGTCCAGTCACTCGGAATTGACGGTGATGCGTGCGGCCGGGCTGTCGCCGTTGCGTATTGTGCTTTATACCTTCATTCCAGCGGTTTTTTTCGCAGCGGCCTGTCTGGTGCTGGCCCAATGGGTCGTGCCGGTGGCAGAACGGCGTGCCCAGGCACTGAAATCCCTGGCGCTGGGAGAGCACGTTGTCAGTGGCTACTGGCACCGGGAGGGCAATCAGTTTGTGCATGTTGTGGCGGTACGTTCACAGCAGCAGTTACAAGGAGTCGACTTCTATAGTTATAATCCGCAAGATGTACTGATCTCTGTTGGACATGCGCAGACCGCTCGTTTTAATGACGGGGTGTGGCAATTGAACGACTGGCAGGAGAGTCAGGTGGCGGCCTCAATGCGGGTGAGTAGTCGACAACTGACTCAGGCGCTGTGGACTACCCGCTTGACCCCGGAATTTTTACAGATGGCGGCGGTCGAACCGGAATTGCAGTCTCCCTCGCAATTGTATGCTTATTCGCATTACTTACAGCGGCAGGGCCTGGAGTCGGCCTCCTGGCAACTGGAATTCTGGAAAAAAATGATGCAGCCTCTGGCGACACTGGTAATGGTGTTGCTGGCAGCGACGATGTTGTTCGGACCACTACGTTCGGTAACCATGGGCTTGCGTTTGATTAGTGGTGTATTTGTGGGGCTGGGGTTTCGTTATGGTCAGGACTTTTTTGGTTTTGCCAGCCTGATTTATCATTTTTCGACGTTCTGGGGGGCTGCGCTGCCGGGAATGCTGGCCTTGTGTGCTGGAATGGTATTTATGTTGCGGGTGCGATAAATTATTCAGGGTCATGGTGTTTGTGAGAAGTATGGGGGTGGGATGAGTTTGTGTTGGCAAGTAGCGATGGCTACTGACACGGGCAAACGTCGGCGCATCAACGAAGATGCCTTGCTGTGTCGGGAAGATGCCGGGGTCTGGCTGGTAGCTGACGGGATGGGTGGGCATGACGCTGGAGACCTGGCCAGCAAGGCCATCGTGCATGCGCTGGCCCAGGTGGATTTCCGGGGGGGGGTGACTGAACGATTGATCCAGTTTGAAGACACCTTGATTGATGTCAATACGCAGTTACGTGACTATGCCCGGGACTCTCTGGCCGGACGTACTATGGGCAGTACGGTGGTTGCCCTGCTGGTCTTTCAGGTGTGGGGGTTGTGCCTGTGGGTGGGAGATTCGCGTCTGTATCGCTTACGTTCTGGAAAATTGGCACAGATCAGCCGTGATCATTCCATGTGGCAGGAGTTGAAAGACCGTGGGGGAGCCGAGGAGTTGCTGCAACAGCAGGCTGATCTGCGCAGTGTCATTACCCGGGCGGTAGGAGGGCATCCGCGTCTGGTCATGGATGTGCAATTGCTGGATATACAGGTGGGCGATCGCTATTTATTGTGTACGGATGGGTTGTATACGGAAATTCCGGATGCAATGATTGAACAGTTGATGCAGGGAGACAGCGTTGAACAGGCTAAAGAGGCATTGCTGGCGGCTGCGTTGACGCATGGGGGGCGGGACAATATCAGTCTGATTGTCATTCAGGCGGAATTAAAATAATACAATAGACAATACGGTTGGTTTTATGGGTGGAGTGACAGAATTACCGGCGGATTTTTCGCCCGTTTCTGGGGGGGTTAGCCTGGAAACACTGGATCAATGTAATCGACAGTTGCTGAAACTGGCGTTTTCTTTTCAGGAACGCCTGATGGATGAGGTGAATTTTCGCCAGGAACGGCAGCGATTACTGAAATCAGTACTTGACGGAGATTTTCCGTTGATTGACGTGCCGGCGGATGAATGCCTCGATGGAGAGCCGCTAATTTCCAGGGAGGCGGGGGCAACGGCCAGTGAAACAGACCTTGCAGAAGAGGAGCGGCGTTTGCCATTCTGGGCCAGAATTATTGTGCTGGCATCGGTGTTGGCGACCGTGGTGACCTGGGTTTACCTGATGCATTTGTAAAGGTCGGCGCAGGGGGCGTCACCTAGTGATATCCCCCCAAGAAAAAGCGCAGCAGGATCATTCTGATATTGCTGTTGTTTTTGCCAATGACGCAGTTTCCTGTTGACTTTTTGAAGGTCAAAATAGAGTGGATCAAAGTCACTGCAGAAATATTCGAGACGTTCAGAGGGGCCGTCAGGCGAGGGTTTGGCTAACTGGTAAATTGGCAAAGCACATCATCCCTATAACTTGCGGGTCTGCTGTTAGCGTGCTTTGTTTTCCGAAATCTGAGGCGACCCCCTACAGACATGGATGTGCTCGTTGCTGGGTTCGTGCGCCGATAAACGGATGTTTAGCGACACCACATGCGCCTTGTATTGTGGTCGCATTGCGACTACAATGCAAGCGTGTCTGAAGAGTTAAAGGAGAATTGCCATGAGCGCCGCTGATACCTATGTCCGCGCCCGCATTGACACCAACACCAAGGAGCGCGCAGCCAGTGCGCTCGAAGCAATGGGCCTGTCGATTTCTGATGCCATCCGCTTGCTGATGCTACGCATCGCAGATGAACGCCGTTTGCCGTTCGACGTGAAGGTGCCCAACGCCACGACCAAACAGGCTATTACCGAACTGGAAGCGGGCAAGGGCAAGAAGTTCGCCAGCGTGGACGGTCTGATGGCGGATTTGCATGCGGACGATTGATCGATCCACTGCGTTCAAACGCGACTACAAGCGCGAGGCCAAGGGACTCACCGCACCACGCTTGCTGGCGCACTCAAGTCGGTATTGGTCGCATTGATGACTGATCAGCCCCTTGATGCGCGCTACTGCGATCACGACCTTTCCGGCGATTGGGCAGGCTACCGTGAATGTCACATCAAGCCCGATCTGCTGCTGATCTACCGCACATCCGATTCCGACACCATGCGGCTGGCTCGCCTTGGTTCGCACAGCGAGCTATTCGGTTGACGAAATTTTCGGCGGTTCCGGCTTCTTTGCTGGAGTGTCTGATATGGCTTGGTCGGCACGTTCAATTCGTCGTCGGACCCGATTGCCAGACAAATGATATCGGCCATGGCGAAGTGTTTTTTCAGCCTGATGGGCTATCTGAATTGGGCTGTCCTTATGTTATGTAGTGTCGGACTGAAAACTCATAATATGTTGATTTTAAATAAAAATCAATCAAATTGTCACATCGAGGATTTTCAAGACCGATCATCGTATGTACAAAATTGCAATAATCATTAAACTGACCCATCGCAGCTTGTTGAATCAACAACGGTTTTTCAACAGTTTCTATAAACTGCCAAGAATCTTCTTTAGCTCTGAAATGATATTTTTTATTAAAATACAACGTGTTATTCTGGTTTTTATGACTTTTCGTTCAGGCACTATCTAGTAACAGATCCTTGTCTAATTGCAACTGATGCGTATACAGACCTGTACAGCCGACCCAGTTTTGGCAATTGCGTGGTGTTCTGCGTCGTAAATCGCAGCCGCAAGCACGGATTCCAGAACTGCTCGTTTTGTTACGCCGTAACAGACTGCACGTGTCAAGGGATACCGATGCATCAGGCTCTGTTGACATTTAGCACATCAGTTACCGTAACCCCGTATAACTGCTGAAAAGTTCAGTATTGTCGTGAAATTTATTGCTTTTTTCTCAAACCGAGAGGCAATGCGGCGAAAGTATTTGAGAGCACCGAAGGTACATTCTACCACATGGCAATCCTTGTAATGCAAGTAATCACAGGGTATAGGTGATTTTCTGTTCAATTTTGGAGGAATGACGACCTTGATTTTTTTACCTGAAGCCAATCACGAAACTCATTTGAATCGTACCCTTTGTCTGCCAAACACGCCTTTGTATCAATACTTTCTATCAACGGAATGGCCAGCGTAATCTCGGCGCTCTGTCTAGGGGTCTTTGTTCCGCCGATTTTCCTACGGTACTAAAACGAAAACCGGCAGCCGTTCCCTGGCTGCTACTGGCCAGTGTCATTGATACTTGCCGCCTGCGCTGTGCCTCTTCCTTCACCTATATGGCTAGCGTCATTCGTGCTGCTCGTACCGGTGCAACGCTTCCGCCGCTATCTGCACGGCGGGGGGTACTGAACAATTACGATTTGGCGATGTTCCGGGGAGGTGCCTCGTGAGCACTCACAACAGGGATTTCAGTATTTATGCGGGTTTGCAGGCAACGGGTTTGCATGATCAACTGCTCAGGAGAAAGCGACCGAAACAGAGACAGGCATAAAAAAAGGTTATCCCCGTTTCGTAATTTGCATCCATTTTAGGCGATTAACTTTTACAATAATACCGTTATAGAGGACTTTTTATGTAATTTTTGTGCAATAAGTCCAATAAAGAGGTTCTAATGAGAAATATTTTATTATTTCGTTAGGTGCGCTATAGTGGCTCTTGTGAAATTAGGAGGTTTGATATGGCCGCTATAGGGGATTTTTTGACTGACTCTGAAAATATGGTGGAGTTCGGTGCCAGAATACGTTCAAGACGGCTTGAGCGTAATGTCACGATAGAAATGCTCGGAAGGAATACTGGGTTAAATCGCAAAACAATCATGGAGCTAGAGGCTGGGCGCGACGTACGTCTGACCACTGTCATCAAAGTGTTTCGAGCCATGCATTTGCTGGGCGTCTTGAATACGGCTCTCCCCGACACATTGCCCGGAAACGAGGCCCTTTCCTCGCGTGGGCAACCCCGGGTTCGCGCCTACCGATTAGCTGCGAAATAAATCTAAAGAAAAGCTCGAACAAAGCTTGAGGGCTAGACAATGACCGATACAGACAAACCTACTAAATCAAGTTCAACAAAGTCACGCGTTCGCAGAACCGGCCCAAAGATAATTGCCAAAGCCAATATCCATCTGTGGGAAAAGATGGTTGGCGCTGTGATGGAATATGAAAACGGTCGAATTGGCTTTTCCTATGACAGCGAATACATTCGTAGTGGTGGTTTCGCCATCTCTCCCAAATTTCTGTCGCTCGAATCACGTACTTTTGAATTTCCTGACCTACAACATCAAGAATCCTTTATGGGCTTGCCAGGTGTGCTGGCTGATTCTTTACCTGATACTTTCGGCAACTTGATTATTAAAAAATACTTCGAAGAACGTGGAGAATTAGATAAGTCCATGAGCTCGGTGCAGCGGCTGCTCTATGTTGGAAACCGAGCAATGGGATCTCAGCATGGGACGGTCTGCTGACGGGATATTATATCTGCCGATAGCCATTTGAAAATGATTAGCTTCATCGGATCGGACCGTTGTCCGTACTTTGTCATGGTCTGCGCTTGCAAAATGCATAAAAATCGAGCGCAAATGAGAAAACCAGTGTCTGTTAGAGCGGATTTTCGAATCAACCGCTCATTTTTTCAACAGGATTGCAGCTAAAATCTTCAAAAATGGGGCCGTTGATCAGCAAGAAAAGTCCTGCGGACATACGGACGGGGCAGTGCTGATTGACTCGGACATGCTCGCGGATGAGCGTTTTTCGATGGAGTCGCTGTTAACAAAAGGGCAGAGCTAGCACTGCCCTTTTGCGGTAAGAAAGGGTATCGCCGCCTTTAGGAAGGCCTCCGGGGCATCTACATGAGCAAAGTGCGATGCCTCTTCCAGCCACTCGATGCGTGCATCAGGAATGAGCTTCGCAAGACGCTCGCCCACGATGGGCGGAACCATCTTGTCCTGCCTCGCATAAACCAGCAGCAGCGGGACAGGGAAACTGTCTAGTTTCTTGAGTGTTTCTTCAAAGCGGCGCATCTGACGTACCGACAGTGTATCGGACAGGTGACGTGCCAACCCAATCACTCCATTGGGCGAGGTCAGTGCGCTCGCATATTCTCGGTGTTCCTCACGTGATTTGAGTGTCTCGTCGTAATAGTGCACATTGGTATGTACCCAGCGCTCAGGATTAAGGCGCACCAAGGATCCCAGGACAAGTTCGAAGGCGGACGGGAATGCTGATACAAGCGACAACGCGTGCATGCGCGCCGTTGGCAGACCCGGACTATGCAGATTTACCAACCGACTTATGGCAGTAGGCTCCATTAATACGAGGCGCATTAGCAGGTAGCCACCCATCGAATTTCCGATGGCTGGGGCGCCCCAGATACCGAGTTCGAGCAACAATTCTCCAACGGAATGCGCCAAGTCGTCGGGTTTGTAGGAGGTGTTGGGCTTGTCGGATCGTCCCCCACCGATTAGATCAGGGATATAGAGTGTGTAGTGCTTGGCGAGCGTGTCCATCACGTAGCGGAAGGAATAGCTGGCTGTCATTAGGCCGTGCAGAAGCAATAAGGGCGGACCCTCGCCAAAAACGCTGACATGCATCTTTACTTTGCCAAAGTGCGCACTGTGCACTGTAACTTGGCGTTGTTCTGCGCGAAAATACGGGTGGGGTAGTCGTGGGGTATCTGGCACCGAGCTAAACTGCATTTGCTTAAAGGGCTTGAGCATGTGCGACATGAATATTCCTCTTTTATTTCTGAAACGCACCTGTTTGAAGCGATGTGCTATTCCTCACGGGCTCGGATATTTTGATTCCACGCCCCTTTGCCAAGAATACATAGAACAGTCTAATAGACCCAGTCCTTCTTGAGCAAGCCTGGTCCATTAACTGTGGTGTTTGCGTGTCTGGCTGAATCGTATATCGGGCCAGCGTTCCTGCATGATTTGCAGGTTGACTTAAAGTGGACCCTTGCGTAAGCGGCAGCCATCGGCTGAGGGAGGAGGATGTCAATTCAGTGTAACCTCGGTATAACAGAAAACAGGACGATTTTCAGTCGCACTAAGGTAAACAAGTTGTACTTGTTTTGCCGACGAGTATACCACAACCCTACCAGTGACCAAGGGCAGACTCTTACCAATTGTTGACTAGAGGGTGCGGATACAGGTGCAGCACTTTTTTTCAGGCAATTGCGGTTATAAGGTGGCGTTCGTCGGAAAAATCAGCAAATGTAACAAAATATGTGTGTAGATTTGTTGCAGAATATAAGGATGATTTGCTAAGATAAACTCTGAAAGATTTTGAAACAATTTATTATGAAGAAACTGCCTGCAATGAGACAGAGGACACTGAAAAACACGATCCGGGCGGCTGGGGTAGGGTTGCACAGCGGAGAGAAGATCTTTCTGACAGTGCGTCCGGCTCCGGTCGATACGGGAATTGTGTTTAAACGTACCGATTTGCAGCCTCCCGTTGAAATTCCTGCGCGGGCGTTGGCTGTTGGTGAGACAGTGATGTCCTCTACCCTGGTTCAGGATGGGATCAAGGTGGCTACTGTAGAGCATCTGATGTCCGCCATGGCGGGTCTTGGGGTGGATAATGCACTGGTGGAAGTCAGTGCCCAGGAAATCCCTATTATGGATGGCAGTGCGGGGCCCTTTGTCTTTCTCTTGCAATCTGCAGGCATGGTCGAGCAGGCTGCATTGAAACGATTTGTGCGGATCAAGAAGCCCATACGGGTCTCTGAAGGAGATAAATGGGCGCAGTTGTTGCCCTATGAAGGATTCAGGGTCAGTTTTACGATCGAGTTTGATCATCCGGTGTTTACTGAAGAAACCAAAAGTGCGGAAATCGAATTCTCTACGGCGTCATATATTCTTGAAATCGCTCGGGCCAGAACTTTCGGATTTATGAAAGATATCGAGTATTTGCGCTCGAAAAATCTGGCGTTAGGCGGGAGCGTTGACAATGCGATTGTTGTGGATGAACAGGGCGTGGTCAATGCTGAAGGCTTGCGCTTTGAGGATGAATTTGTCCGCCACAAGATTCTCGATGCGATTGGTGATCTTTATTTGTTGGGTTATCCCCTGCTGGCGCATTTTGAAGCCTACAAATCCGGGCATGCGTTGAATAATGCGCTGATTCGGGCGCTGCTGCAACAGCCGGATTGCTGGGAAATTGCCACGTTCCCAGGAACCGATGCAGCGGTGGCCTATGTGGGTGCGGAACCTCGGGTGCGGGCGGCCTGAGTCTGGTTTTTTGTCGGGATTTTCTTGGGTAACTGCGATCTGAGTCAATAAATCCAGAGTTATTCGGGTCTGCGGGTTGCCATTTCATGCCAGATTAGGCTAATCTCCTCATCGTCGATGCCCTCGGCGGCGTCCAGCAGGATTTGCCTGCAAGTGTCGGGCAGATTTTTTTTCTGTAAAGCTTGCCGTCGTTGGCTCAGGTTCTCTGATTTCAGGGTGCGATGCAATACAAATTTGAGCTCAGTAATCTCCGCAAATTGAGGATGATTGTTCAGGAGGTTGAGCCATTGTTGCGCAAGAAACCGCCCTTGGCTTAAGGCTGCCGTGTGTGTGCAGGCGATGATCAGGGTATTCTTGTGGCGACGAATAACGTGAATCAGGCTGGAAAATGGTGCAGGAATCAGTGTACGAAACGACTGGTCCAGCAGGGCGGCAGAATCCAGTGGTTCGATCAGTTTGTGTAATGCGGAAGATCGTAACAGATCGTCCAGCGAACGGAAGGTTGGTGCCATCTGGCGGATCCCCGTGGTGTTACATGCGTAATTTATTGAAAGTAGAATTTAGTGGAAGTAGTGCTATGAATCATATCATATTTAATCATGAGCGACTGCGTAAACCGCTGATGTTGGTGTTCAGGCCGAGAATTGTCGGGCTGTTGTTGCTGCCGTTACTGGTGTTGCCGTTGCTGGGCGCCGGTGTGGTGCTGGTCTGGGAGCATTATCGGGGGCATTCCGCGGTGGTGTTGCCGGCCACGTTTAATGCGGCCTCAGTGCATGCGGATGCCAGCGATCAACTAAAAGCGATCAGTGCCCGTATGGTGGAATTACAGGTGCGAATGGTGCGCTTAGATGCGCTGGGACAACACTTGGCGGAAACCAACAACCTGAAAAGCCGGGAGTTTGATTTTAGTAAAAAACCGATGGGAGGGCCGTTGTTGCCGTCTTTGAGTGTAATTTCCAGTGCTACAGAACTGTCTGCCCGGCTGGATGCATTGAGTCAGGAAATCGAGAACCGGGAAAATCAGTTGGCAGTGATGGATTCTATATTGCGTGGACGCCAGTCCAGTTCGCCGCAGCTGGTTCTGGGAAATTCGCCTTTACGTTCAACAGAACAGACGTCGGGCTTTGGTTACCGGGTGGATCCTTTTAACGGCCATATCAGTTTTCATCCGGGAATTGACTTTGCAGGCACAGAAGGGCAGGGTATTTTTGCGACGGGCAGTGGGGTGGTGACTTGGGCCGGGCCACGTACGGGCTATGGCAATATGGTTGAAATCAATCATGGTGGCGGTTTGTTTACTCATTATGGACATTGCAGTGCTCTGGTCGTACATACGGGAGATGTGGTCAGTGGCGGTCAGTTGATTGCTTACATCGGTAGTACAGGCCGCTCCACCGGGCCGCACCTGCATTACGAAGTCGTGGTGAATGGTTCACCGGTTAATCCTGCGACCTATCTGGCCTTAAATGGTAAGTGACAGCGTCTACACTGTAGGGATGCTTAAGTTGCGATAATAGCCCGGGCGAGAGTCCGGGCCTTTTTGTTTTGCCAGTACTGTTTTTTTGTGTTTGTAACAATTTTAAAAATGTTAGATTGATGAATCAGGTAATGTGACCATGGCAAATTTTTTCAGCGCTATTTTTGGTACCAAAAACGAGCGTGAGCTGCGACGAATGCAGAATGCGGTAGATGAAATCAATGCGCTGGAAGTCTCTGTACAGGCGCTGTCTGATACGGAACTGAAGGAAAAAACGGATGCGTTCCGGCAGCGCTATAAAGAAGGCACGACGCTGGATCACTTGTTGCCTGAAGCATTTGCCGTGTGTCGGGAAGCCGCAAAACGGGTATTGGGAATGCGGCATTTTGATGCGCAGTTGATTGGTGGTATGACCCTGCATGAAGGGCGTATTGCGGAAATGCGCACCGGCGAAGGGAAAACACTGACCGCATCGCTGCCGGCGTATTTAAATGCCCTGTCAGGTGATGGGGTGCATGTAGTGACGGTCAATGAATACCTGGCTGCCCGCGATGCCGCCTGGAATTTGCCGTTATTTGAATTTCTTGGAATGACGGTGGGAGTGGTGCGGGCCTTTCAGTCGGCTGAAGAAAAACATCAGGCTTATCGGTGTGATGTGACGTATGGAACCAATAATGAATTTGGTTTTGATTATCTGCGTGACAATATGGCCTTTCGCCTGGAAGACAAACACCAGCGGCCTTTGAATTTTGCCATTGTCGATGAAGTGGATTCCATTCTGATTGATGAGGCGCGTACGCCGTTGATTATTTCTGGCGCTTCGGAAGAGTCTTCCAGGCTGTATCTGGAAGTCAATCGGTTTATTCCTTATCTTGATCGGCAGAAAAGCGAAGACAATCCGCAGGACTATGTGGTTGATGAAAAGCATCGAACGGTGGAACTGACCGAAGCCGGTCATGAAAAGGTGGAACGTTTACTGATGCAGGCCGGATTGCTCGAAGAAGGTGACAGTCTGTATTCAGCGGCCAATATCAGTCTGTTGCACCATGTACAGTCGGGTTTGCGGGCGCATGTGCTGTATCAGCGGGATGTGCACTACATTGTGCAGCAACGCGAGGTGGTGATTGTCGACGAACATACCGGCCGTACCATGCCGGGGCGTCGTTGGTCGGATGGGTTGCACCAGGCGGTCGAAGCCAAGGAAGGGGTGCCGATTCAGGCAGAAAACCATACACTGGCGACAACGACGTTTCAGAATTACTTCCGGCTGTTTCGTAAACTGTCCGGGATGACCGGGACTGCAGACACTGAAGCCGGAGAATTCCGTGAGATTTATGGTCTGGATGTGGTGGTGATCCCTACACACCGGCCGATGATCCGGCGAGACATGGACGATATGGTTTATTTGAGTCGTGAAGAAAAATTTGCGGCTATTATCGATTCCATTCGTTCTTTCCGGGCACAGGGGGCTCCGGTGCTGGTGGGAACTACGACGATCGAGACCAGTGAATACCTGTCGGCATTATTGCATCGGGCGGAAATTCCCCATTTTGTGCTCAATGCCAAATTTCATGAAAAAGAAGCAGAAATTGTGGCGCAGGCCGGTAAACCTGGAACGGTGACGATTGCCACCAATATGGCAGGCCGGGGGACTGATATCATTCTCGGGGGGAACTGGAAGGCTGAACTGGCTAAAATCACTGAGCCAACACCAGCACAGGAAATGGCACTGAAGCAGGCATGGGAAGTGTCGCATGCCACGGTGTTGAGTGCCGGAGGGTTGCATATCATTGGTTCAGAACGGCACGAGTCTCGACGGATTGACAATCAGTTGCGTGGACGCTCGGGACGGCAGGGGGATCCGGGATTGTCGCGGTTCTATCTGTCGCTGGAAGATGATCTGATGCGTATTTTCACCAGTGACCGGATTAAAAGCATGATGCGCGGCCTGGGGATGCAGCCAGGTGAAGCCATTGAGCACCGCTGGGTGTCGCGCGCCATTGAAAACGCACAGCGCAAGGTGGAGCAGCGTAATTTTGATATTCGTAAAAATCTGCTGAAATATGATGATGTGGCCAATGATCAACGTTCAGTCATTTATGAACAACGTGATGAAATTATGGCAGCGGCTAATATTCATGCGGCGGTTAAACGTATTCATGAAAATGTTACCGAAGTGATTTTTAGTCAGTTTGTGCCGCCTAATACGGTGGATGAACAGTGGGATGTCGAGGGCCTGGAAAAAGCACTGCAGGCGGATTTCTTGTTGTCACTGCCGTTGCGTCAGTGGTTGGAGGAAGATCATCACCTGGATGAAGCGGGGCTACGTCGGCGTATCACAGAGAAAATGGTGCAGGGTTACCTGGATAAACGGCTGCGGGTTGGC
This sequence comes from Pseudomonadota bacterium, assembly GCA_021781515.1. Lineage (GTDB taxonomy): Bacteria > Pseudomonadota > Gammaproteobacteria > Pseudomonadales > Moraxellaceae > JAJXWR01. The sequence goes on along the minus strand of JAJXWR010000008.1, from coordinate 1,791 downwards.
GTCGAATTGTTGGATCAGGTTGAAAAACAACTGATGTTGCAGATTCTCGATCGACACTGGAAAGAGCACTTGTCGGCGATGGACTATTTGCGTCAGGGTATCCATTTGCGCGGCTATGCCCAGAAAAATCCGGAGCAGGAATATAAGCGTGAGGCATTTTTGCTGTTTGAGCAAATGCTGGAATCCATTAAACTGGAGTTAGTGCAGACATTGATCCGCATTGAAATCCATTCTCCAGAAGAAATTCAGGCCTTGGAAGCTGAACGTGAGCGGCAGGCAGCAGCGATGGACTTGCTGTTTCAGCATCAGCAGGCACCTGCGGTCGCTGAAGGGGTCGCCGGGGAGACAGACGGGGAGACAGAGATGGAGCCGGATGCCTCACTGGAGATGATCGCTGATGCGCACCGGGAGACAATAATGCGCACCGGGCCTAAAGTGGGGCGAAATGAACCTTGCCCTTGTGGATCGGGTAAAAAATACAAACACTGTCATGGGCAACTCAGCTAACCGGAGAGTAATTTAATGTCTGATGCAGCGGTGGTGTGGAAGCAGCTGTGGCCCGTTCCGGGCGTACGGCTGGCTACGGTGGAGGCCGGTGTCCGCTATAAGAACCGGGCCGATCTGGTATTGATGCAGCTTCAGGAAGGGAGCCAGACAGCGGCTGTATTTACTCGCAATGCCTGTTGCGCCGCACCGGTGCACGTCGCCCGGCATCATCTGCAATCGGCTGCACCACGGTATCTGTTGATCAATACCGGGAATGCCAATGCCGGTACCGGCGACCAGGGATTAAGCCATTGTCGCCATACCTGTACCGCTCTGGCCCGACAGGCGGAGGTGCCTGAGTGGACGGTATTGCCCTTCAGTACCGGGGTGATTGGTGAGGAACTGCCAGTACAACGGATTGTTGATGCGCTCCCTCAGGCATTGCAACAATTGACGGAGGAAGGCTGGGCGGCAGCGGCAGCGGGCATCATGACCTCAGATACCCGACCTAAAGGCGCTTCATTGCGTTTTACGGTTGCCGAACATACGTATACCCTGACCGGCATTGCCAAGGGGGCCGGGATGATCCGGCCCAATATGGCTACCATGCTGGCCTTCGTGGCAACGGATATGGCGGTTTCCCAGAATGTGTTGCAGCAATTACTGGAAGCAGCGGTGGCGGTTTCTTTCAACCGCATCAGTATTGATGGGGACACCTCCACCAATGACAGTGCGGTTCTGATCGCCACGGGGGGGGCCGGGCCGTTGGTTACGGAGAAAAACCAGATAGAGGCGCTGGCATTAAGTCAGCATTTGCAGGCGTTACTGCTGGATTTGGCACAGCAAATCGTCAGAGACGGCGAAGGGGCGACTAAATTTATTACGGTTCAGGTGGATGGAGGGGCCACCACCGGGGAATGTTGTGATGTGGCCTATGCGATTGCGCATTCGCCATTGGTGAAAACCGCTTTTTTTGCCGGTGATCCGAACTGGGGACGTATATTGATGGCGGTGGGTCGAGCCGGGCTTGAGAATCTGGATCCTGGTCATGTGCAAATCTGGCTGGATGAAGTGCGGGTGTGCTGGAGGGGTGGGGTGGATCCGGAGTACCGGGAAGCGGCCGGGGCAGAGGTGATGCGGCGCAAAGACATCGTGATACGTGTGGAACTGGGGCGAGGCCCGTGTACGGACCGGGTGTACACCTGTGACCTGTCTTATGAGTATGTTAAAATAAATGCAGATTACCGTTCCTGAGGGAGCCTTGTGGGTGGTTGCTGCTGCCAAATCCAGCAGTAACGCCTGCAA
>JAJXWR010000094.1 GCA_021781515.1 Pseudomonadota bacterium | reverse complement strand
GCGTACCCCGAACTGATACCGCAAAAGATCAGGTCTGCGCTGTTTCAACCCTTCCCGGACCCCACTTATAATTCGGGTATGGCTGTTCAAACAACCGGGGCGACTTCTTCAGTGAACGTCAAGATCTCTATTGAGATTCAGGCTGATTCGGCCGCCGGATTCGACGACGGGCTACAGCGTACCGTTAAGGAAAATTGCCATGCGCTGAGATTCAAAAGTGCTGAGTTTGAAGAATAGGACAGGGTCTGAAACTAATGCACTATGGCGTTGCGACACCTCTGCATCAGGACAAAGCACCTGATGCAGGTGCGAAACCTTGTGCGTTATGCTCACCTTAGCACCCACAAAATGATCCGTATTTCGTTATTTCCTTGCACAGGTTGCCCTTATTATCCACCCCCAGTTTCAGGTAAATACTGGCTAAGTGATTACGTACGGTGGCCGGGGAAATTTTATGCTGCAGCGCAATCTCTTTACAGGTCGATCCATTGCCATACAGCTGCGCAATTTCTAGCTCTCGCTGACTCAACTTGTCTATCCGGTTCATTTCACGGGAATGCATCAGATAGAGATCCTTCCACGGGCAACAATCGACCGCAATCGTTTTGCCTCTATAGACAGGGGTCATTTTCCATAGCTGATATTCCCCGGAAAAATTCAGTGCCTCTGGAAGTTCAGGCCCACTCCAGCCCGACCATTCCATAGCACAATGGTCGACAAAACGCTCCGTGGTAAAATGCAATACCCCATTGCGATCACAAACTGCCGCCCCCCTGCCATAACCATTGGCATCACATTCCTGCTGTAAATGACAGATCCAGTTTTTCTGGTACGATTGAACGAAATATGGAGTGATGAATTGGTGCAACAGCCGATCCTGCTCTGAGAATACATTGTGCTCGCCCTGTCGGTAAAGCGATAGTCCCTGATGCAATCCGGATTTTTCATCCTTCAAATAAATAGTCATCAGTTGATCAATGCCATAAATCTGCCAAAAAAGCGGATAGGAGTTGCGTTGCGATATTTCTGCAAAAGGGAAAACAAACGCTCGCCCGATATTCGCTACCACACGGGCATTCATGTCAGTGGTCAAATGGAGGTGACGCCGCCACACCTCCAGCATCTCTGCGGGCTGGTTATAAAGATACACGTGATGAATTTTCGGAACCTGTTTAAGAACATTGCCACTCCCCCAAAAGGCAGAGTCAAAATAAACAAGCTTGCGCAATAACCCCAGTGCCCAATGCTGAAAATCAGCCAGTGGCTGCAGGCATTCTCCTTGATGCAGTTCCAGTAAGACAGAGCTAATATTAGCCAATAGCTTTTCCATGGCACCGTCCCTTTTTTACCGCACAGCGCACTGCCCCAATGCATTGTTGTTTCAGCAATCAAACAACACTGACCTCACGGTGGTGCGATCCATCCGCATTACTGGATTTTATTTATGTATGCTACCGGTCAATACTCAAAATTCAGAGTGATTGCAGTAATTGCTAGCCATTAACCCATAGAAAATCAGGGCATTGAGATCAAACTTAAATTTATTTTCATGTTCATTTTACGGCTACTGACTAACGGTTCATTGATATACATCAACTAACTGCTGGATTCCCCCAGTAATTTTTAACTGGGTTTTAGCGCTGCCATTGCATACTGTCCGCAAATGCGCCCCAGAGTCTTCGTTCTGCTGTGACTTCTTCGGGATTATTTCAGGGCAGAACAAAAAACTGATAAATGCCCCTTAAAGGCATTGCGACGCTGAAAAATTAAAGGATTCAATACGGAGGCGTTATTTTGGGGGATTATTCCAGACCGGTTCGTCTGAATTGAGCATATGCCAGCGATTAAATACAGTAGCACCAAAAAAAACAGAGCGCACCGCCACCGGAACGCTCTGCATCACTGCCACCTGCGACTACTGGCCGAACAGTCCTGTCTCGACGATGGTGCCGCCAGCACCCACCGCCAGTTCCGGCAATCCAGTAAAACCAGAATCCACGTCAAGGGAATACAGATCATTTGGTGTGTTAGACGTCTGATTAACCCAGGTCAGGCCATCTAGTGACGTCAGTGCTACGCCTCCATAACCCACAGCAATCCATTGCTTTCCATTCCACGCGACATCTTCCAGCATCGTCGTGATCCCCGACTGCTGCGTTGTCCAAGTGACAGTATCCTGAGAAGTCAGTATGCTGCCACCACCACCCACGGCAACGTAGGTCACTCCATTGTAGCCCACTCCTTCGAGCGTATAACTGATCCCTGTGGTTTGTGGAGTCCAGTGCACGCCATCGCTGGATGACAGTAACGTACCGTTCCAGCCACTGGCAATGAACCCCGCCCCCAAGGCCTTGACATGCCTTAAGTTCTGTGTCGTCCCTGAATTCTGGACAGTCCAGGTTACCCCATCGGGAGACGTTAAGATCGTGCCTGTATTCCCCACAGCGACATACATGGTCAGACTACTCGACCAGGCAATACCCCATAGCGTATGGGTTGTTCCTGAGGTTACTGTCGTCCATTTCTGCCCGTCGGCAGAGGTCATGATTTCACCACCATTACCTACAGCCACATACTGCGGATTCACATAGGTGCCACCTGTTATATTGCCTTCGTAGTACCAGTCCGTCCAAATCACCCGAATCAGCGCACTTCCAGTGGATGTCACCGATGTCCAGTTCACTCCATCCGGCGAAGTCAAGATAGCTGCCTGATCGGTTGAGAAAAATGTCCCGGACGTTGTACCACCACCTACAGCCACAAACAATGGATTGCCGCCTGCATCCTCGCCAGCGGTGATACCCCACAAGTTGGTTTTAACAGTTGAAGTGAGTACCTTCCACTTGGCGGCGACGGGTGCAACGGGAACCGTAGTCACATAAGTCGTTGCCAAACTTTCACCGGTGCCATTGACAGCGGTCACTATGTACAGATAGGTATCGCCATTATTCAGCGAACTGAGGGTTTGCGAATGCTGTGGGGCATTGACTGTCGTGATCAGCTTCCATAAGGAATTGCTTCCTTTGATTGAATAAGAGGAGGGAGTCGTGGCGATCGACTTGGCAAAATAAGGAACAATGGTTCCTGCTGCGACATCGACAGCATAAATGTTATACGCAGTCGCTCCGGTCACTGCATTCCATGACAGCAGCGCTGATGCATTCCCCGCCGTTGCGGTCAACCCAATGACCGGACTGGGAACCTGACTCTGGCTGGAATTTGTCACGGCAGCTACAGAGACTTCGTTTGAGGCCGGCGTTTCGCCCGTATTCGTCAGTGCGGTGATCTCATAGTAGTACGTGGTGCCTGCCTGCGCCGTTGCATCTGAATAAGCACCAGAAGCGACCGTAGCAACAAGCTGTTTACTGCTCAGCGTTCCCGACGTCGGTCCTCGGTATACGTTGTAACCAGAGGCCCCGGCAACCGGTTGCCATTGCAGGCTGACACCGGAACTGACACCCACAGCTGCCAGTGCCGCCGGTGCCGTATTCGCAGGACCTGCGGTTTTTTTCCAGATTGAATCGCCTGCTGTATCTAACAGCGTTAATAAGGGATCATTCCAGGACAGTGCTTCCGTTTGTGGCGCATTACTACAGCTACTGCCGCTGGCAGGGATCAGGGTGATTCCACTACTGTTCAAACTCCAGGTGCCATTTTCAGTACAGGTTGGATCGACATAAGAAAAGGCTGTCGCCGTGAAGGTGATTGCGGTATTTTGCGAATTCGTTGCGGTTACTGTTCCTTGCCTGTCAGTGGCCATTAGTGTCCAAGTGCCGGTAAGACTGGCGGAAGTAATCGGGGTTGCCGTCTGTTTTTTATAAACTTGCACATCTGTCACATCCGACATGGTCATTGTCGTCCCACTGAGTGCAATAGCAGAAGTGGATGCTGAGCTTCCACAAGTACTGCCAGCCAGCGGAGTGATCGTTATATTGTTTCCAGACATCACCCAGGTTCCATACTCTGCGCAGGTAGTCCCAGCATTAGTGCCAGAAACAGGAACGCTTAAGGTATAGGTTGAATTGTCGACGCCAACGGTTATCTTGCTGGACGTCATGTCCACCGAATTATCAGAAATCATTTGCCACTGACCAATAACCGCTGCCGGAGTTACTGCCGCCGCAGTGGATCCCTGGTTGGAACTGCCGCAACCGGCAATAGTAATCACCAGCATGGCCATGACCAATAGTCCGGACTGCCGACGCACATTTATTTTTACCATTCTGAACAAACCTCCTTTGGGGTTGCAGTTGCCTTGCAACGGGCGTAACTGCAGAGATCATGCAAACTTATTCAAAATTTAATCCATCAGGAAGGTAACAAATGGCAGGTCACATCACCATAGTGCAATCGTACTATTGCAATTTCAGGAAAAATGTGGTAGAGACACTTTCATTTCTCTATGCGCACAACAGTTTTTTTGTGGGCCACCACCCACTAACAAATCAGCCACACATGAAATCTCTCGCAGAGGGCTGTCAACGCTTTTGTCTGCCTGGCGTTTAAGCTGAAAAGGTCAGATGTTTTTTGATTCGTTTTTGAGTCGTTTTTGAGTAAAGGAGCCGGGCAATGCTATCCTTGACAGGAACCATAGAGATAACAAGGTCAGGAATGAACACGCAGGAACGTGCTCTGGAACACTTTCTCAGCGGTGTCGAAAAAAAAGCGTTTTTTACGGCACGCCTTGCCACCCGTCAGGAACAGGAAGCGCTTGACATTGTCCAGACTGCCATGCTTAAACTGGTACAAAATTACCGTAAAAATCCTGCTGAGGAATGGGCTGCACTTTTTAACCGGATCCTGCATAACTGTATCATGGACTGGCACCGACAACAAAGCCGACAAAAACTCAGGTTCTGGCAAAAACCGCTGTATGATGACACCGAAGAAGACGACGACGTTCTGGCTCAAATTCCGACCTTGCAGGAACAAAATCCGGCTGTTCTGTTACAGCAATCACAGGACATTCATCTTGTCACGGCGGTCGTTGAACAATTGCCATTCCGGCAACAGCAAGCCTTTTTATTGCGTGTCTGGGAAGGATTTGATGGTCAACAAACCTCTGAAATCATGGGATGCTCGGAAGGCAGCGTCAAGACACATCTGTTTCGTGCCCTTCAAACCCTACGACAGGCCTTGGGAGAAAGCAAATGAAGCCTCTGCCTGACCCCGTCAGTGATACCGAACTGAGCGAACGACTCCGGCAAACGCTGGATCGGGCGGCCACTGACCTGAATCCACAACAGTTACAGGCTTTGCGGCAGCAACGTTATCTTGCGCTGCATCAGCACCGGTCATGGTGGCATCAACCACAGTTCTGGATTACTGGTTCGCTCATCAGTTCTGCCACCCTGGCCACCTTGCTGTTCTTGCACCCGATTGCATTTCACACACAGGCAGCACCCACCAGCCTGCCGCCGGCCGCTGATCTGCGAATGCTGCAGGATATGCCGATGCTGGATGCCATTGGAGAAGATCATGCCTCCTGACCGGAAACACGCTCCGTGGGTATTGCTGCTGTGTCTGCTCCCCTCAGTCCGGGCAGCGGCCGACGACGGCACAACGGCTTTACCAGCAGAATTCTGGCACTATCTCGCCGCCTACGCCGACAACAAAGGCCACGTCTTTGATCCGCATGATCTGGCTATTCTCCTGCAAATCCCTCCACCGGGTATTGCCTTACCAGCAACGCCACATCCCGCACCTTCTGCCACGGAGACCAGACCATGAACGCTGGGACTCGCATTATTCTATTTTTGGTCGTTGTGTTTTTTTTCCGAAGCGTGTCCGCAGCACCGCTGTGGAATGAACTACCGACCGCTACCCAACACAATCTCAGCAGTCTGGCGTCTCAATGGGATCAATTGCCAGACACCGAACGAGCCCAGATTCTGCAACGTCTGAGTGTTTACCAGAACCTGGATCCACAACAACAGGCCACGCTTCAGCAGCACTTTATCGAATGGCAAAATCTGCCAGCGCCACAACGGGCCCTGCTCATGCAACGCTATAAAAAATTTCTCAGTTTACCGCCGGCTGCACAAGAGCGGATTCGTGCCCGCTATCGCTGGTTCAAAACGCTACCTCCTGACCAACAGTCCGCACTACGCCAGGCATGGGCTCAGTTGACTCCCCAGCAAAAACAGGCACTGCATGATCAGTTCAAAAATGCTGATCCGATTGAACGTCAACGCCTCCGACGTGCTATGATTGAGCGATTGCATCCTTAAGGCGAACGATCCCGGTTAACGCACAGGCAGTTATGCACAAATTTCGCACCCTTTCTGCCTGCTGCCTCTGGCAGTTTCTTTTACTCTTCGGGACCGTTGGAATGGTACTGACGACGCAAGCACAAGTGCCTGCGTCAGTATCTACAGATTCCAGTGCTGTCGATCCTGGTGATGCAACAACGCTCGATTTTTATGCGTTACCTACAACAAATGAAACAGCCACAGCGGCTTCAGGAGCTTCCACCTGGGTCATGGGGCTTAACCTGATTCCCGCTATCGAGCGTCAACAGTTTGCCGATGGCACCCACAGTACACTGGATACCTTGACCTTGCGCCCCTCGATAGACTGGCAACACTGGGAAATAGCACTGATTGCTCCTTATCAGCGCCTTCTTGATGCCAGTTATTTTAACCAGTTAGGGCCAGCCGGCCCGCGCTCTGTATGCAATCACATCAATCAACTATCAACCAGTCAGTTTAGCAGTTACGTCAAACAGGGGATTATCAGTCGACAATCCTTAAACTACTGCCAGAGTCATCATTTCCTTAAATCGTTCCAGGCGGTCACTACCTACTCACTGACCAGTGGTTATTGTCATAATCTCAATCAACTGCCACTCACTCAGTTGAATCAGTTACTGCGCTCCGGACGCCTCAATAAGGCGCTCATGAATTTCTGTAAAATCACCTATATTTCCCGACAAGGCAATTCCTCTCAGGAAGCCACGGGCTGGAATGACCTGGGACTGGAGTTATTGCGCAATTTTGGCAAAAACAATGCCGTCTGGTCAGGCTCCGTGGGTCTTCTCGCCAAAGATGACAACGGTAATGTCAATTCCGGACTCGGCACCGGCACCCGAACGCTCAGCTTTGAATACAGCCTCAGTGGGCATTGGCACTTCCTGCAAACCACTTGGGCAGGCGGTTATACCTATGTCGCAGCGAACCCTGACAACTATAGCAGCTTTAACTACACCAGTCTGGACGCCTGTTTTTTTCCAGATCAGCCCCTGCACCCTGGACTCAGTTATAACTACCAGCCCGCCAGCCTGAGTAGTTTATCCGACACCCAATATTTCAGTGCTTATCTCGAATGGCAACCGGTGGCACATTTTCAGTTGCATCTCTACACCAATCGCTACCTGCACCCGAACAGTTATTTTCCGCAACAGGATTTCGGTGCTTATCTTAATATAAGCATCTGACTATTAACAGAAAAATATAACAGAAAAAACTGTAATTGTTCAATGGTAACTGCTCGCTCTGTTCAATATGGCGTTTTTCCAGATCCGCATAATGCTGCCTGAGCAAGCTGTTGTCGTTCAGAAGCCCCAGATATTTCTGGTTGCCATCATGTCATCATTGCCTGAGCGATCGGTGGTAGTTCTCCTATACTTGGTTCGTTGAGTGCTTTACATCACATACAAATGGTATCAAACTGGCACCGGAAACATCGGGAATGTGACGCATTCGTACTCGACCAAAACCCATTGGCTTACCGTGAGTTGGCGTCAAAAGTTCTCTGCTTGGTCTGAGTAGGAGTAATATCCTATGCCCCAAGATAAAAACAGAGAACCCCGTGGCTTTAGCCATGGGGAGTGTCAGTACATGTGGCTGGCTTCTATACATTACTGAGCTCGGAGACAAAATGTGTCGCACGTTGGCGATATATACATTATCGAGCCTGAAATGTTCATATCAATTGTTTTTAAATTTGTTCATGACTTCCTTCAGTTGGTTGATGTTGACTTTTCCCTCTGGGTTGTATCGACTGAAATGGGGAAAGCCGATCACCAAAATGGGGGTTCCATTTCGTTGAATAGCTAAAATTTTGATGCTGTAGTTGCCGTGGTTGGCTTTGATGGTTTCAAGAACACGACCGCCATAGCGATGTTTTATGAACGCATATGCTGATTTTGCAGGGTTTTCGGCGTTGCCAATGGCAAAAATAACTTGGGGTTGGACAATATCCAGCATCATCTCATGCACATTCCAGCACTGAGATGCCTCTTCCATTGTAATATCCTGTACGTTTTTGGTTCTGAAGAAATTCAGATTTGAGGCGCACACCTCCCGAGTGGGCTGTTCGAAGCTCCCGAGCAGCCATTGAATGTGCTTTTGGTATGGAGCTTTTCCGAAACACTGTGGATCTTTACCACCAGGGCTGATCCAGTCTTCGTCCAGATAGGCATTTTCTGTTTGACGGGGGAGGTTGTCTATGTGATCTCCCAGAGAATTCCCCCCCGAACCTCCTGGATTAATGCCAAGCAGATAGTATGCACCTTTTTGCAAGGTGTCGTAACTGCTGTACAGGATCGCTCCTGGCTTGACAGACTCATTCTTAAAAAACTCTTTGATGCGCAGTATGAATTCATTATTACTGTTATTCATGGTACGGGCCCTGTTGTCAACTCATATATATTTTTTTTAAAGAGAATATTAAAAGCGTTATGGATATGTGACGCTAGTCATCTCTGGCATATTTTGCAATGCATGCGCGCATCGTGTTCTCATGAATTTCGAGGACCTTGTTAAAATCATCCTGATATCCACCGGCTAGATTCCATGCAACTGGGATGTTCAATGCGGATAAATGGCTAAAAACCAATTGGTCACGCTGAAACAGTTGCCTTGTTGTGAGGAACCCCCCAAGAGGATCATCAATATGTGGGTCCGCTCCTGCCTGGTAAAGAACAAGATCACAGTCTTTCATCATGCCTGTAATCCATGAGATTGAATTAAGAAAATCATCTGCATGTTCAGGTCGGTCAAAATGGTAGCCTGCCGAGAAATGCTCTACCCAATCGAGAGACAGATAGTTGATAATGTGCTCTGTTCCGTTACCCATGTGCATATCGAAGTCGACAATGCCAAGTTTGGAAATGAGCCCTTCATTTTTAAGGGTCAAGGCGGTAATCATCAAACCGTTGAAGGTGCAAAACCCGTCCGCAGCATTCCATGTCGCATGGTGAAACCCAGAGCATGGGGCAACGGCTACTCGTTGATTTTTTAATGCCTCACGCGCTGCACTCAGCATAGCGCCTGAGGTGTATGGAAGAGAATCTGCAACGGATTGGTCATGGTTTCTGAATCCATTTTTTATGAGCAGTGAAAAGATGCCATCCACATATTCTGGTTGATGGGCGAATTTGATTTGCTCGATGGATACAGGATTGGGTTCCACGACCTCGATCTGATTCGACTGAACAAATTTTGACCACGAAGAGACGACCCGTGACGGTTTTCCTGCACTTGGAGAAAATGATCGGGTTTCTGCTGTCATTTTGTCGCTGAAAAATACTTTTATTTTGTTCATTGTGTTGCTCCAATGAGAGAGTTCCAAAGGGTAAAATGGTTGTGGTCGCCTGTTAACAGGGTACGAATGAAACAATGAGCGTACCGTTCTTGTAATTTTTGTCAATTTCTAACCCCTGCATATCGGCCGCCTTATTCATGCATTCAAAACTCAAATGGCAGTTTTCGAAGGTACAGTTGACGAGGTGTACCTTTGACCAATTGACCGCTCGTAGGTCGCATGCTCGAAAGCGAACACCATCCAGCGTTGTGTTCTCAAAGCTCACGTTGTTGAACGTACACTCCCTAAAGTAATCCGCAGTCAAGGTGCATTCCTGAAATTTGACGGAGGAGAATTTGCAATCGATGTACTGTGATTCTTCAGAAGCACAATCAAAGAAATTCACGTTGCGGAATGAGCCCGTTTGCCATTTCAGACGATTTGCTCTGCATTGCCGTACATCAAGAGTGTCAAAGCTCGGTTCCAGTGCACTGAAGTTGTTGGCATGAACCATATCCAGACTGGAATTGAATATCTGGGACCGGAATGAGGTGCCGTTGGCGATGAATCCACTGCACAGTGACTTGTCCCTAATAACAGACAAGTCAAATACTAGTGAACTGAAATATGAACAACTTGAACATAATGGAATAGAATCACTCATATTCATATTAAATTCTTTTCCGTAGATTACTTTTTCGCTAAAATTCATGACTGAATCACCTGTATTTCAATCGGAATAAAAGTATTATAAATACAGGCGGACCTAAAGTCAAGAAAATATTTCAAGATTGTATATTATTTTTACCATGGACTAAATTGGCGAATCTGTCGTACTCCCGTTCCTATCGCATGCACCTATAGACGACCGATAAGATTCGCTCGATAAAGCGTCATCCTCGTCCGCTTCGGGTGACGTATGAAATTTTCCACCACAATACAGCACCGTATAGAGCACGTTCTACCCGGTTGTTCGCAGGCCCACCGTGGGGCACAAAACGCCATAAGGTGGGCCAAACCTCCTTTCCACAGACACCCCACCCAGTAAAGGCCACTGGATAGCGAGCCTTTTGGAAGATGGGGATGACCTTATCGAGGTTTTTGATGAGCAGAATATTCCCTGGAACCTGGAATCGTGTCATTCCAAGGAATCTAACATCTTTGCTGATATTCAATATCCCCCCCAGGTTTGATACTGTTCCCGATAAATTGAAAGCGCCACCTCAGGGTCTCCTGGGGAATCCCAGTAGTCGAATATATCGCTGAGCCATAAATGCCTCAGTACAATGGCCTTGCGGCATTGGGCAATATCATCTTCCAGGAGACCGCTGTAACCGATGATTGCCGGCTGAGTGGCATCAAGGGGCACCCAAGCATGGTTATCGATGTCGTTGCCACGATAAAGGATCACCGCTGGGGTCAAACTGCAATTCATTTTCTGATAGATGCCCAAAGTGCAGGGCAGACCGGTTTCTTCGGAATAAAGTGGTGTCAGAGAAAACAGATTCATGGTTTCTCCAGATATGAGTGTTAAGGATTGCCGCTCAAGCAGCAAATGAGACGTTCTTGGGTAATTTTCCATGAGCCATGGCTCATATGGCATGAGGTAGCATTGCCAACGGGCATCGATCGACTTACCGTGCTCATCTTCCCATCGTGCAGTAAATATGGCGATGGACTCGGCGTCAAAATCAACCCGGATCTGCTGCTTACGCGGACCGCCCATGATGATGCCTGATTTTTCAGAAGGTCCGAGAAGCTCAATTTTGGTGTGCGGTAAGGCTGTGTTAAACCATGCAAGGAGTTCCTTATG